>CAUPQO010000075.1:0-14135 GCA_963513295.1 uncultured Hylemonella sp. | reverse complement strand
GACCTTGGACCGCTCCGGCTTCAATGTTTCAACGAAAAAGAGATCGACATCAGACTCTGGCACCTCCAGTGTGGCGCCGACACTCCGCCTCACGTAGGGCATCACCTCTCTGGCAAAACCGCCAGCTCCAAGCAGACCGAATTTGATGCGGGACATGGATTAACCTCGTCTTATGACTTCCACCACTCGTTCCTGATCGCCCATCGACAGGTTGGGATAAATCGGCAGGCACAACACCTGCGCTGCCGCCTTGGCCGCCACCGGAAGATTGACTGGATCCGCAGAGGGCAGGCCTCGATACATCGGAAAGTCGGAAATCAGCGGATAGAAATAGCGACGGGCATAAATGTTGTGCTCGCGCAGTTTCTGGTAGAGCGCATCCCGTCTAAGCGGATAGCCATCTCCAACCAGCACCGGGAAATAGGCATGGTTGGAAGCCATCGTTTCCGCCTCCGGCAGCATGCGTATGCCAGATACCCCCATCAATTCAGCGCGATAGCGACGTGAAATTTCCGCCCGACGTTCAAGCGCCTGGTCTACGTATTTGAGTTGCAGTAGCCCAAACGCGGCGTTAATCTCGCTCATCTTTCCGTTGATGCCAGGCGCTACTACCGTTACCTCATCCACAATTCCAAAATTCTTCAGGTGATCAATACGCTGCTTGGTTTTGGCATCCGGTGAAATAATTGCCCCACCTTCGAATGTATTGAATACCTTGGTGGCATGAAAACTAAGAACAGACAGGTCACCATGCTTGAGCACACTGATCGAATTGTGTTGCACACCAAAAGCGTGCGCAGCATCGTAAATCACTTTCAAGTTGTAATTGTCGGCGATCTTCTGGATTGCCTCGACATCACAAGGGCTGCCATAGCAGTGCACCGCCATGATCCCTGTAGTTTGCGGGGTGATCGCTGACTCAATTTTCGAAGGATCTAGATTCAGCGTATCAGGATTTACATCAACAAATACCGGTTTGATTCCGTTCCATAGAAGTGAGTGCGCTGTTGCCACAAAGGAATAAGGTGTTGTTATGACCTCCCCCGTCATTCGCAGCGCCTGCAACGCAGTCACCAGCCCGATGGTGGCATTTGTAAAAAGTGAAATGTGCTTTACCCCAAGGTAATCACACAAGGCAGCTTCCAGTTGCTGGTGAAATGGGCCGCCGTTGGTAAGAATCTTTTTATCCCAAATCTCCTCAAGATAAGGGATGAACTCCTCAAGTGGGGGCAGGGAGGGCTGGGTGACATAGATTGAAGGATGCATTGCCTGTAATTCCTACGTAGTCGGCGAGCTGCCCAAGGACACAACGCGAGATTTCGCTTATTCCTAATATTTCTTGTTTCAATCCATGACAGTACTTGCACTAGATCGCTGTGCGCAATGCAGCTGTTACCGTTAGCTGATCTGCAAGGCTCAAATAAGGATGCATAGGCAGACTGAGCACTTCCTCTGCGGCTTTATCTCCTGCAACCAGATCCGCCAAAGTATCGGCAACCGCAGGTTGCTTGTTCAACGAAATCGGGTAATGGACAGCCGTGGGCACCCCCACCTTACTCAGCGTATTTTGTACAGCCTCTCGGTCAAGCACCCGTATGGTGTACTGAGCCCATGCACTCGTGTTTTGAGGCTCAATGTAAGGGACCGTGCGAAGACCAACCTCATTCAGAAGCCTACTGTAGCGGCCAGCCGCTTCATGTCGCATTCTCAATTCTTCATCCAAAACTGCCAGCTTGGGCAGCAGGATTGCCGCCTGGATCGTGTCGAGCCGGCTGTTCACGCCAACCCGAACGTGGTGATAGCGTCGATCCTGGCCATGGCGTGCGATCTGGCGGATGGCCTTGGCCAGTCCCTCGTCACTCGTGAAAACAGCACCACCGTCGCCGTAACAACCCAGGGGCTTGCTTGGAAAGAAGCTCGCGCAAGCGATGGTGGTGAGGTTGCAACTCTTGCGGCCCTTGTAGCTGGCGCCGAAGCTTTGCGCGGCGTCCTCGATGACGGGGATACCGTGACGCTCCGCGATGGCGTTGATCGCGTCGAAATCGGCACATTGGCCGTACAAGCTGGCCGGGATGATGGCTTTGGTGCGCGGCGTGATGGCCGCCTCGAGCAGGGCCGGATCGAGGTTGTAGGTGCGTGCGTCGATGTCCACGTACACCGGCTTGGCGCGCAGCAGGGCCACGGTCTCGGCGGCGGCGATGTAGGTGAAGCCGGGGGTGATGACCTCATCACCCGGCCCCACGCCCAGCGCCATCAGGGCGATCTGCAACGCATCCGTGCCGTTGGCCACGCTGATGCAGTACTTGGCACCGGTGTAGGCGACCAGTTTTTCCTCCAGTTCAGCCACCTCGGGTCCGAGGATGAACTGGCCGTGGTCCAGCACCCGCTGGATCGCGGCATCGATCTGAGGCTTGAGCCGCAGGTACTGGCTCTTGAGGTCGATGAATTCCATGGTGACCTTGCTCTGTCTTCAGCCGAGCAGGCGGCACTGTCCGTCATGCAGCGCGTAACGCTGTCCGGTCTGCGCGCATACGGTCTCGCCGTCGCCGCTCAGCGGCAGGTTCAGTTTTTCACCGTGCTGGCTCATCCAGCCGATCTGGCGGGCTGGCACCCCGACCACCAGGGCGTAATCCAGTACGTCATGATTCACCACAGCCCCGGCACCCACAAAGGCGTACTGCCCGACTGTCACCCCGCAGACGATGGTGGCGTTGGCCCCCAGCGTCGCGCCACGCCGGATCAGGGTACGCCGGTACTCATCCTTGCGAATGACGGCGCTGCGTGGGTTGTAGACGTTGGTGAACACCATGCTGGGGCCACAGAATACATCGTCCTCCAGCGTCACCGCGTCGTATACGCTGACATTGTTCTGGACCTTGACGTTGTTGCCGATCAGCACGTCGTTGCCGACAAAAACGTTCTGGCCGAAGGAACAGTCGCGCCCGATGCGCGCACCTGCGCAGATGTGCACCCAGTGCCAGATGCGGCAGCCTTCGCCGATCTGCGCACCCGCGTCGACGATGGCCGAAGGATGGACGGTGTAGCTCATACCGATCACAACTCCAACGGCAGGCCAACGCGCACGCCATCACGGGACGAGCGGTAGGCGGCGATCAGGACTTCGAGAGACTTCAGGCCCTCCCGCCCGTCAACATCAGGTTCCGCCTCACCACGCAGGGTCTTGATGACGTTGTCGTAGTACAGAGGATGGCCGAAGCCGTAGACACTGGTCGTCTCATAGCTGGCCGCCTTGATCTGGTCGTCCTTGGGACGGCTGTCGGCGAACTGCCATTCCTGGATCTCGTTCACCGCCACGCCACCCACACGCACCGTTCCCTTTTCGCCCAAGATGGTGATGGAACCTTCCAGGTTCTTGGGATAGGTGAGCATGGTGCAATTGAGCGAGCCTAGGGCGCCGCTGCGCCAGCGCACGCTCAGCACCCCGCTGTCCTCTGCCTCGATATCGCGCGCCAGCGTAGCCGTATAGGCATGCAGGGAATCGATGGGGCCGATCAACCACTCGAGCAGGTCGACGTAATGGCTGGCCTGGTTCATAAAGGCGCCACCATCGAGCTCCCAGGTGCCGCGCCATTTGGCCTGGTCGTAGTAGCCCGCCTGGGGGCGTTGCCAGAAGACGTTGAGGGTGACCATGTAGATCTTGCCGAAGCGCTTCTGGCTGACGGCCTGCTTGAGCAGCTGCAGCGTGGCGTTCTTGCGGTTCTGCTTGACGACGAAAAGATGCACGCCGGCCTCTTCGCAGGCGCGCACCATGCGCAGGCCGTCTTCCCACTTGGTGGCCATGGGCTTCTCGCTGAGCACATGGCGCCCTGTGCGCGCCACCTGGATCGCCTGCTGCGGGTGGATGCCGCTGGGCGTGGTCAGGATGACGCAATCGGCGGCGGTTTTCTGCAGCAGAGCCGTCAGGCTGGCATGCCCCGCGGCCCCGGTCGCCTGGACCGCCGTCTGCAGGGCCACCGGATCGATGTCGCAGACATCCACCAGTTCGGCATGGTCGGCATGCTGGCGGATCGAATCAAAATGATTCTTCGAGATCCGGCCACAGCCCACCAAGGCAAAGCGGATCTTGCGATGTGTAATGGGAATGGGGGGGATGTTATTCATGGCGAGGCTCACAGTCTGAATACAGTGAAGCCTGTGGTGGCCGCCGCGTGGCGGTCGTACAGGCTCTTCACATCGGCCAAAACGGGCTTGCTGCCGCGGCACAGGACTCGCAGATCCGCCAGCTTCGCTTGTCGGTATTCGCTGTGGCCCACCGCAACCACGAGCGCATCCACGGGATGCGCCGCGTCAATCGCACCAAGCTTCAGACTGTACTCGTGCTGCACCTCATCAGCGCTGGCCCAGGGGTCGGCCACAACGACTTCCACGCCCCAGGCCTCGAACTCCCGAACCATGTCAACCACCTTGCTGTTGCGGATATCGGGACAGTTCTCCTTGAAGGTCACGCCCAGCACCCCCACGCGGCAGCGCGGCACGTCCAGCCCGTTCTGCAACATGAGCTTGATAGTGTTGCGCGCAACGTAGCGCGCCATGTTGTCGTTGATGCGACGGCCGGCCAGGATGACCTGCGGGTGATAACCCACCTCCTCGGCCTTGTGCGTCAGGTAATAGGGGTCGACCCCGATACAGTGCCCGCCGACGAGGCCCGGGCGGAAGGGCAGGAAGTTCCACTTGCTGCCCGCTGCCTCCAGCACATCCAGCGTATCAATGCCCAGGCGCGCGAAAATCACGGACAATTCATTGACCAGGGCAATATTCAGATCACGCTGTGTGTTCTCGATCACCTTGGCGGCTTCTGCCACCTTGATGCTGCTCGCCTTGTGAGTGCCGGCCGTGATGATGTCACAGTAGAGCGCGTCGACGGCATCGGCCACCTCGGGCGTGCTGCCGCTGGTGATCTTCTTGATCTTGGTCAGCGTGTTGACCTTGTCACCGGGGTTGATGCGCTCCGGGCTGTAGCCACAGTAGAAGTCCTGGTTGAACTTCAAACCAGAGAATTTTTCGAGCACGGGCACGCAGACTTCTTCGGTGGCACCAGGGTACACCGTAGATTCATAGATCACGATGGCACCTCTGGACAGCGCCTTGCCCACGGTCTCGCTGGCCTTGACCAGCGGCGTCATGTCGGGGCGGTTGGCCTGGTCCACGGGTGTCGGCACCGTCACGATAAAAATCTGGCAGGCAAGCAAGTCTTCCAGATTCGTCGAATAGCGCAATCGGTCGGCCCTTGCCAACTCCTCGGGAACAACCTCCAGCGTGCTGTCGCGCCCGGATTGCAACTCTGCAACCCTGGCCTCATTGATATCAAAACCCAGCACTTCACGGCACTTCCCGAACTCGACAGCCAGAGGCAGGCCCACATAGCCCAAGCCTATGACTGCAATTTTCTGTTTGTCCGAGTTCATTTATGTCGACTCTTGCTACCGAGAGGTTGTTCTGCCGTAAGTATCCTCATAACGAACGATATCGTCCTCTCCCAGATACGCACCGCTCTGCACCTCGATGATCTCCAGCGGGACCTTGCCCGGGTTGGCCAGGCGGTGCACCTGGCCGATGGGGATGTAGGTGCTCTGGTTCTCGCTCAACACCATGACCTTGTCGCCGTTGGTCACCTCGGCCGTGCCGCTGACCACCACCCAATGTTCGGCGCGGTGGTGGTGTTTCTGCAGCGAGAGCGAGGCACCGGGCTTGACGGTGATGCGCTTGACCTGATGGCGTGGCCCGAGGTCGATGCTGTCGTACCAGCCCCAGGGCCGCGCCACACGGCGGTGCTGCACGGCCTGGGTCGCGTCCAGCGTCTCCAGCTTGGCCACCACTTCCTTGACGGCCTCGGCATGGGACGGGTCCACCACCAGCAGAGCATCGGGCGTGTCGATGACCAGCAAGCCCCGGGTACCCAGGGCCACCACCGGGCGCTGGCCGCCGGCGTGGATGTAGGTGTCTTGCGCGCGCAGGTGGTGGGTGTGCTGCACCTCGCCCCCCGCACGGTTGCCGTCGGCGTCCGGCTCGGCCAGTTGCGCCACGGCGTTCCAGCTGCCCACATCGCTCCAGACGCCGGCAAAGGGATAGACGCTGACGTTGCCGGCGCGCTCCATCACGGCGTAGTCGATGGACTGGCTGCGGCAGCCCGCGAAAACCTGCGGGTCAGGCCGCAGGAACAGGCCGTCGTGCTGCGGTTGCTGCATGGCCTGGCGACAGACATCCAGGATATCGGGCGCATGGGCTTGCAGCGCGTCGAGCAGCGCTTGCGCGCGCATCAGGAAGATGCCGGCATTCCAGAGGTACTGACCGCTGGCCAGGAATTCGAGCGCCTTGTCCTGCGCCGGCTTCTCGACAAAACGGGCCACCTCGAAGCCGGCGCTGGTCGCTGCGCCCTTCTGGATGTAGCCGTAGGCCGTACTGGGAAAGCTGGGCAGCACGCCGAAGGTCACCAGCCGGCCGGCCTGTGCCGCAGCCGCCGCGCCCTGCACCATGGCGCAGAAGGCCTGCGCGTCGGGGATGTGGTGATCGGCCGGGCAGAACAGCAGCAGCGCATCGGCGGGTGCCGCCAGCGCGGCCAGGGCCATGGCGGCCGCCGTGTTCTTCGCCTGCGGCTCGAGGATCTGGCGCACGTTGAGGCCCGCTTGCGCCGCCACGTCAGCCACCAGGAAACGATGCTCTTCGGCCGCCACGCAGGTGATGGCTTCAGCCTGGCCGCGAGCCAGTGGCGCCACGCGCTCCAGCGTCAGCTGCAACAGCGACTTGTCGCCCAGTAGGGGGATGAACTGCTTGGGAAAGGCCTTGCGCGACAAGGGCCACAGGCGCGTGCCGCTGCCACCGCAAAGGATGACGGGATGGATGACGGACGTCACACTCATGCGTACACCTCGGCCTGCGCCAGCAGCTTGCCCTGCTGGTCCTTGCCCGACAGCACCGGCGCGCCTTCCAGCGGCCACTGGATGCCGATGGCCGGATCGTTCCAGGCGATGCAGCGCTCATGCTCGGGCGCGTAGTAATCGGTGGTCTTGTAGAGGAAGTCGGCCGACTCGCTGGTGACCAGGAAGCCGTGCGCAAAACCGGCCGGCACCCACAACTGCCGATGGTTCTGCTCGCTCAGTTCCACCCCCACCCAGCGGCCGAAGGTAGGTGAGGATTTGCGCAGGTCCACCGCCACGTCAAAGACGCTGCCGCGCACCACACGCACCAGCTTGCCCTGCGGCTGCTGCAGCTGATAGTGCAGGCCGCGCAACACCCCCTGGGCGCTGCGGCTGTGGTTGTCCTGCACAAAACGCTGTGTCACGCCCGTGGCCTGGGCGAAAGCACGCTCGTTGAAGCTCTCGAAGAAAAAGCCCCGTGCGTCGCCGAACACCTTGGGTTCGATGATCAGCACATCGGGGATCGCGCCAGGGATGACTTGCATGGTGTTTGGCCCGCTCAGGCGAGGCGCTTTTCCTTCAGCAGACGCTGCAGGTACTGGCCGTAGCCGTTCTTGGCCAGCGGCTGCGCCAGCCTCTCCAGCTGGGCATCATCGATCCAGCCATGGCGCCAAGCGATCTCTTCCGGGCAGGCGATCTTCAAGCCCTGGCGGTGCTCCAGCGTGGCGATGAACTGGCTGGCCTCCAGCAGGCTGTCATGGGTGCCGGTATCCAGCCAGGCGTAACCGCGCCCCATCATCTGCACGCTGAGCTGGCCGCGGTCCAGGTACATCTGGTTCACCGTCGTGATCTCCAGTTCGCCACGGGCGCTGGGCTTGACGGCCTTGGCAATGTCCACCACCTGCTGGTCGTAGAAATACAGGCCGGTGACGGCGTAGTTGCTCTTCGGGACCTTGGGCTTTTCCTCGATGCTGCTGGCCTGGCCCCGTGCATCGAAGGCCACCACGCCGTAGCGCTCGGGGTCGGTCACGTGATAGGCGAAGACGGTGGCGCCGCTCGTCTTCGCATCGGCGGCGCCCAGCAGTCCGTGGAAGTCGTGGCCGTAGTAGATGTTGTCGCCCAGCACCAGCGCGCTCGGGCTGTTGCCCACGAAATGCTCGCCGATGATGAAGGCCTGCGCCAAGCCGTCCGGGCTGGGCTGCACGGCGTATTGCAGGTTCAGCCCCCACTGGCTGCCGTCGCCCAGCAACTGCTCGAAGCGCGGTGTGTCCTGCGGCGTGCTGATGAGCAGGATGTCGCGCATGCCCGCCAGCATCAGCGTGGTGAGCGGGTAATAGACCATGGGCTTGTCGTAGACCGGCAGCAGCTGTTTGCTGATGGCCAGGGTGGCCGGGTGCAGCCGGGTGCCGGAGCCGCCGGCCAGGATGATGCCCTTGCGTTGTGTCATGGTCGTTATCTCAGAGTGCCTCAGAGGGTTTCTGCCAGCATGCGCCTCACCCCGTCCTGCCAGTGCGGCAGCGTCAGGCCGAAGGTGTTTTGCAGCAGCGTGGTGTCCAAGCGTGAATTGTGCGGCCGTTTGGCCGGTGTCGGATAGGCCGAGGTCGGGATCGGTTTGACCTGCTCCGGCCCCGCCTTCAGGGCCAGGCCGGCCTCTTGCGCCTGCTGCAGCACGAAGCGTGCATAACCGTGCCAGCTGGTCTCGCCCGCCGCCGCCACATGGTAGACCCCCGAAGGCGTCAGGTCGTTGCGCCGCATGGGGGGCAACACATGGCGGATGGCATGGGCCGTCACGTCGGCCAGCAGATCGGCCCCGGTGGGCGCGCCGATCTGGTCGTCGATCACCGTGAGCTGCTCGCGCTCAGCCGCCAGGCGCAGCATGGTCTTGGCGAAATTGCCGCCACGTGCACCGTAGACCCAGCTGGTGCGCAGGATCAGATGGTGGCAACCGCTGGCGGCGATGGCCTGCTCACCTTCGAGTTTGGTGCGGCCGTAGACGCTCAGGGGCGCCGGTGCATCGGCCTCTTTCCAGGGCCGGCTGCCGCTGCCGTCGAACACATAGTCGGTGCTGTAGTGGACGAGCCAGGCCCCCAGTTGGCGCGCCTCCTGCGCCAGCAACTGCGGCGCGAGTGCGTTAAGGGTGCGCGCCAGGTCAGGCTCGCTCTCGGCCTTGTCGACGGCCGTGTGGGCCGCCGCATTGACGATGAGCTGCGGCTGCACGCTGCGCACGGTCTGCGCCAGCCCCGCCAGATCGGCGAAGTTGCCGCAGAGATCCGCGCTGTCATGGTCCAGCGCCACCACCTCGCCCAGCACGGCCAGGGAGCGCTGCAGTTCCCAGCCGACCTGGCCGTTCTTGCCGAGCAGAAGAATTTTCATTGGTACTGTTTGCTCACCCAGTCGCGGTAGGCGCCAGACAACACGTGCGCCACCCAGTCCGGATGTTCCAGGTACCACGCCACGGTCTTGCGGATGCCGGTCTCGAAGGTCTCGGCCGGCTTCCAGCCCAGCGCCTGCTCCAGCTTGCGCGCATCGATGGCGTAGCGCCGGTCGTGGCCGGGGCGGTCTTTCACGTAAGTGATCTGCTCGCGGTAGCTCTTGCCGTCGGCGCGCGGGCGCAGTTCGTCCAGCAGCGCGCACAGGGTCTGCACGATCTCGATGTTGGGCTTCTCGTTCCAGCCGCCCACGTTGTAGACCTCGCCCAGCTGGCCGGCGGCCAGCACGCGGCGGATGGCGCTGCAGTGGTCCTTGACGTAGAGCCAGTCACGGATCTGCATGCCGTCGCCATAGACCGGCAGGGGTTTGCCCGCCAGGGCGTTGACGATCATCAGCGGGATGAGCTTTTCGGGGAAGTGGTAGGGGCCGTAGTTGTTGCTGCAGTTGGTGGTGAGCACCGGCAGGCCGTAGGTGTGGTGGTAGGCGCGCACCAGGTGGTCGCTGGCCGCCTTGCTGGCGCTGTAGGGGCTGTTGGGCTCGTAGCGGTGCAGTTCGGTGAAAGCCGGCTCTCCGGGGGCCAGCGAACCGTAGACCTCGTCCGTGGACACGTGCAGGAAGCGGAAGGCGGTCTTGCCCGCCGCGTCCAGCCCACCCCAGTGGGCCCGCACGGCCTCCAGCAGGCGGAAGCTGCCGACGATATTGGTCTGGATGAAGTCTTCCGGGCCGTGGATGGAGCGGTCCACATGCGATTCGGCGGCGAAGTTGATGACAGCGCGCGGCCGGTGCTCGGCCAGCAGGCGCGCCACCAGGGCGCCGTCGGCAATGTCGCCCTGGGCGAAGACGTGGCGCTGGTCGCCCTGCAACGAAGCCAGGTTTTCCAGATTGCCGGCGTAGGTGAGCTTGTCGAGGTTGAGCACCGGCTCATCGCTCTGAGCCAGCCAGTCCAGCACGAAATTGGCACCGATAAAACCGGCGCCGCCAGTCACCAAGATCATCGTGGTACTCCAAGTCCGGTTTCAGTGCAGGTTAACTTGTATGCCAAGTTAAGCCCGCAGCGCGGGCGGCCGAAACTAAAACCGGCGCCGCCAGTGACAAGAATCATGGAATCCCCTGTGGCCCGGTGGACCCGCTTCAGGCCGGCCCCAGGCTGTATATGAACGCTTAAGTTTATCGCATGGGCCCCTGCCAAAACCTGCTGCCAGGGCACTGGCGCACCGGCCTGACTGGGCGTACAGTCTCGTACATACCGGCTTTTCAGGAGTACCACACCATGAGCAGCAAATCGACCTCGCGCAGCGCCCCCCCGCCCTCCTCCGAAACCGATTCCGTGCGCGACTCGGCGCACCAGATCTGGCTGGCCGGCCTGGGCGCTTTCACCAAGGCGCAGCAGGAAGGCGGCAAGGTCTTCGACGCCCTGGTGCAGGAAGGCCTGACCATGCAGCGCAAGGCCCAGACCACGGCCGAGGCCAAGCTCAACGAGGCCAGCCAGAAGATCAGCAACATGGCCCAGGATCTCGGCACCCGTGCCACCGGCCAGTGGGACAAGCTCGAAGGCCTGTTCGAGGACCGTGTGGCCCGTGCCCTGGAACGCCTGGGCATCCCCTCGGCCCGCGACGTGCAGCATCTGAATGCACGTCTGGCCGCGCTGGAGAAGCAGTTGCAGGCCCGCCCGGCGCGCAGCACTCCGGCCAGGAAGGCCGCGCCCGCCAAAAAGGCTGCCCCGGCGAAAAAGGCGGCTGCGCGCAAGAAAGCCAGCTGACAGGGCTGGCCGATGGCCAAAAAGGCGCCACGCCGCACCGCCCAGCGCATCCAGGAGGCGGCGCTGGCGCTGTTCAACCGCTACGGCGAGCCCAACGTCTCCACCACCCAGAGCGCCGGTGAACTGGGCATCAGCCCGGGCAACCTCTACTACCACTACCCGGCCAAGGACGGCCTGGTCAACGCCCTGTTCGAGCAGTACGAACAGGCCTTGGCCGGCCTGTTGCCGGCCGCCGGGGATGTGCGGGACGTGGAAGGCGCCTGGTTTTTCATGCACAGCCTGTTCGAGCGCATCTGGGATTACCGCTTCCTCTACCGCGACCTCAACCTGCTGCTCAGCCGCAACCGCCGGCTCGAGGCCGGCATCCAGCAGGCCCTGCACGACCAGACTGTCGCGCTGAGCACCCTGCTGGCCCGGCTGCAGGGCAGCGGCGCCCTGCAGATCGAGGCCGAGGATGCGGCCGGCTTGGCCACGCGCCAGGTGGTGCTGCTGAGCTACTGGCTGAGTTTCGAGTACGCGCTGGACCCGCGCCACGCGCTGGAGCCAGAGGGCCTGCAGGCCGCCGTGCTGCGCGGCGCCGGGCATGCGCTCGGTTTGCTGCTACCCTATCTGGTTCCCGCGCAGCAGGCCTATCTGCGCCAGCTGCTGCGCGCTTACCACCCCACAGAGAACCCCGGAGCCTCACATGAGTGACCTGAAAGCCCGTTTCGAAGCCGCTGTCGCCGCGTCCAAAGACCTGAGCGAGCGTCCCGACAACATGACCCTGCTCAAGATCTACGCCCTGTACAAGCAGGCCAGCGCCGGCGCGCCCACCGATCCGCGCCCCGGTTTTTCCGACATGGTGGGTCGCGCCAAGTGGGACGCCTGGAACGCCCTCAAGGACAAGAGCCAGGACGAGGCCATGCAGGACTACATCGACCTGATCGAGTCGCTGAGCTGATCCGGCCGCGGCCCCGGACTTGGCGGCGCGCGCTGCGCCGCTAGCTCGCGCGGCCTTTTTTTCCTGCCGGCGCCAGCCGGCGCAAAGGGTCCTGGCCCGAGGCCAGCAACTCGTCGAGGTACTTGGTGATGCCGGCCTCGATGCGGTCCTTGAAGGCCGCCACCAGCAAACCCAGCCTGGCGTCGAGTTCGAAGCGATCCCTGGTCACGAGCAGGGTGCCCGTGACGCCAGCGCGCTTGAAGTGGATCCGGTCGCCGTCACGGGCCGTCTCCCAGGTGCAGGTCATGTCCAGCCTGTCCTCCACCTGTGTCGCCCAGCCCTGGGCGATCTTGCGCGCGGCCGCCAGTCCGAGCGCATGTTCCCTCATCATATGAACATCTGCCATTGCTGCTCCCTTGAAGCGCCCGTGAGTGCCCGCTAGGCCACCACGCCGCGCGCACGCAGCGCGGCGATCTGGGTATCCGTCAGCCCCACCTCGCGCAGCACGGCCTCGCTGTCCTGTCCGAGGGCCGGTGCCGATCGCCACTGCCCGCCCGGCGTGAGCGAGAGCTTGGGCACCACACCCGGCACCGTGAGCTGCGTACCGTCTTCCATGGCCACCGTCTGCAGCATGCCGCGCGCGGCGTAGTGCGGGTCGGCCGCGATGTCGGCCACCGTATAGATCTTGCCGGCCGGCACCTGGGCCGCGTCCAGCGCGGCCAGCACCTGGTCCACCGGCAGCTTTTCCGCCCAGGCCCCGATGGCGGCATCCAGTTCCTGCACGCGTGCCACCCGGCCCGCGTTATCGGCCAGCGCCGGATCTTGCCCCAGGTCGTCGCGGGCGATGCAGTGCATCAGGCGCTTGAAGATGCTGTCGCCATTGCCGGCAATCAGGGCGTAGCCGCCGTCGGCGCAGCGGTAGGCGTTGGTGGGGGCAATTCCCGGCATGGCGCTGCCGGCCGGGCCACGCACCGCGCCAAAGGCGCTGTACTCGGGCAGCAGGCTTTCCATGCAGTTGAACACCGCCTCGTAGAGCGCCACGTCGATCACCTGGCCGCGCCCCTTCGGCGCCTCGGTGCTCACGGTCGCGTGCCGGTGCTGCAGCGCCAGCAGGATGCCGATGACGCCATGCAGCGAAGCCAGCGTGTCGCCGATGGACACGCCCACCCGAACCGGCACGCGCCCGGGCTCGGCCGTCAGGTGGCGCAGGCCGCCCATGGCCTCGGCCACCACGCCGAAACCGGGCCGGTCGCGGTAGGGGCCAGTCTGGCCGTAACCGCTGATGCGCAGCATGATGAGCCCCGGGTTGAGCGCCTGCAGCGCAGCCGGCCCCAGGCCCCAGCCCTCCAGGGCGCCGGGACGGAAGTTCTCGATCAGCACGTCGGCCTCCGCGGCCAGCCTGCGCACGATGTCCTGCGCCTCGGGCTGTTTCAGGTCCAGCGCCAGCGAACGCTTGTTGCGTGACTGCACCTGCCACCAGACCGAGGTGCCGTCCTTGAGCATCCGCCACTTGCGCAGCGGGTCGCCGGCACCCGGTGGCTCGATCTTGATCACCTCGGCACCGAAGTCGGCCAGTGTCTTGGCCGCGAACGGCCCGGCGATGAGCTGGCCCATCTCCACCACCTTGAGGCCGGTCAGCGGGCCGCAGGGGCGCTTGTCGTCTTGAGTCTCCATGCCCCGCATGCTACCCTTGAGCGCCCCCTCTGGAAGCACCATGCTCTACAAGTTCAAGTCCCGCGCCGCCCCCGACCTCATCATGCTCGAGCCCAATGGCCGGCGCGTGCTGCAGCTCATCGGCAAGCCGGTGGACGAGAAACAGGGCATCCTGCAGCCGACCGCCATGCCGGCCGCCATCGCCGCGCTGGAAGCGGCCATTGCGCAAGATGAGGCCGAACGCCGCGCGGCCGAAGCCGAGGCTGCCGAGAAGGGCGAGACACTGCCCGAACAGGAGGGCGTGACGCTGCGTCAGCGCGCCGCCCCCTTCATCGAGATGCTGCGTCGCTGCCAGCAGGCCGGCAAGGACATCGTCTGGGGCGTGTAAACAAGACACCCCCAGTCTCCGCTCCATTCGTTCGCTGCGCCACCCACTTGCATGGGGAGACGCCAATGGCCCGGCAAAGCCGGCTCCACGGCGTCCCGCGATCAACCCCTT
>CAUPQO010000074.1:0-14185 GCA_963513295.1 uncultured Hylemonella sp. | reverse complement strand
GTTTTGAAGGTCTTGAAGCTGTCGGCCCAGGGGCTGCCCCAATCCTGGATTTCTCTCGAAGAGGCGGTGCTGCACTACGCCGCGGACGAGGTACGCTGGGAGGCGGGCGGCGAGATCGCCGTTTTCCATGGCGGCCACAACGCCATCACCGGTGAGCAGTCGGTCATCGCCGTCAACAGCATCATCGGCACCAAGGGCGTGCCCAGCATCAATCCCTTCGACCTGCGCCCCAGCCTCACCAACAGCAAGCTCTTCACGCGCGACCGCAACGTCTGCGCCTACTGTGGTGTCGACCACCACGAGACCGAGCTCACCCGCGAGCACATCATCCCCTTTGCGCAGGACGGCCAGGACCACTGGATGAACGTGGTCACCGCCTGCCGCGCCTGCAACCACCGCAAGAGCAGCCGCACGCCCGAGCAGGCTGGCATGCCGCTGCTCTACGCGCCCTACATTCCCAGCCTCTGGGAAGACTTCATCCTGCGCAACCGGCGCATCCTGGCCGACCAGATGGAGTTCCTCATGGCCCACGTGCCGCGCTCCTCGCGCCTGCTGGTCAACTGACACGGCGTCCACCGGGCAGGTCGCAGGCAAGCTCCGCTACCTTCAGCCACCATGCAGCCTGAGCGTCCATTGCGGGTCCTGGTGACCGACGACGACCCGATCCAGCTGCGCATTGCCGCGCGTCTGCTGCGCGAGCTGGGCCATTCCGGGGCCCTGGCCAACAACGGCCAGATCGCCCTGGACATGCTGGAGCGCCTGCCCTTCGACCTCATGCTGCTGGACCTGAACATGCCGGTGCACGACGGCTTGGCCACGCTGGCTGACCTGCGCGAGCGTCAGGCCCGCGGGCAGGCGCCCATCCCCGTGATCCTGCTCAGCAGCAAGGACCTGGCAGCCGACTGGTCCCGCTACCGTGACGCCGGCGCTGGCGGCTTCTTGGTCAAGCCGCTGGATCTCAAGGCCCTGGACGCCGCGCTGCAAGGGCTCTGAGCAGGCACGACCTCGCGTGCGCAAAGCAAAAAGCCCGCACAAAGCGGGCCTTCTGTCTTGGAAGACCTGAGGTATCAGGCGAAGACGCCGGCCGTTTCCTGCATGCGGGCCGACACCTCGCCCAGCTGGTGCAGGCTGTCGCCGTAACTCATCTCCAGCTGCGTCAGCTTCTTGAAGTAGTGGCTGACGATGTACTCGTCGGTGACGCCGATGCCGCCATGCAGCTGCACGGCCTGCTGGCCGACGAAACGCATGGACTGGCCCAGCTGGACCTTGGCGCGTGCCATGGCGCGGCGACGCTCGTCGGCCGGGGCGTTGAGCTTGAGGCTGGCGTAGTAACTCATGGAGCGGGCCAGTTCCAGCTGCATCTTCATGTCGGCGGCGCGGTGGCGCAGGGCCTGGAAGCTGGCAATCGCCACGCCGAACTGCTTACGCGTGTTCATGTAGTCCAGGGTCACGGCCAGGGTCTGGTCCATCACGCCCACGGCTTCGGCGCAGAGGGACGCGATGCCGATGTCGACCGCATGTTCCAGCGCCGTCAGGCCGTCGGCCGTGACGAGTTGGGCAGGGGCCTGGTCCAGCACCACGTCGGCGGCGCGGCCGCCATCCTGGGTGCCGTAACCGCGGGTGCTCACGCCCTTGGCGCTGCGCTCGACCAGGAAGAGGGCCAGCTTGCCACCGGCCATGGCCGGCACGAGGAAGGCATCGGCCTGGTCGCCGGCCGGCACCAGGTTCTTGGTGCCCGACACGGTCCAGCCGCTGCCGGCCTGCGCCGCCGTGGCTGCGCACACATCCAGGCGATAACGGGCCTTGCGTTCCTGCTGGGCCAGCACCACGAGTGCCTCGCCCGCGGAGATGCGCGGCAGCCAGGCGCTCTTGAGGTCGGCACCGGCATAACCGGCCAGCACGGCGCCGGCGATCAGGCTTTGCGCCAGCGGCTCCAGCACGATGCCGCGGCCCAGCTCTTCCATCACCACCATGCCCTCGATCGGGCCCATGCCCAGACCGCCCTCGTCTTCGGGGATGTAGAGGCCGCAAAGGCCCAGTTCGGCCAGTTCGGTGTAGGCCTCGCGCGAGAAACCGCCCGCAGCCTCGATGCTGCGGCGGCGCTCGAAGCTATAGCCCTTCTCCACCCATTTATGAACGGCGTCGCGCAATTGCTGCTGGTCGTCGGTGAAATCGAAATCCATGTTCTGTCTCCTTGCGTTCAGCCGAGAATCGTCTGAGCCACGATATTGCGTTGCACTTCGTTGCTGCCGCCGTAGATGGTGGTCTTTCGCATGTTGAAGTAGGTCGAGGCCAGCGGGGCGTTGGCGAGCACACCGCCCGGGTAGTCACCCTGCCAGCCGGCTTCCATGGCCTCGCGGATCAGCGGCAAGGCGTAGGGGCCGGCAGCCAGCATCATGAGTTCGGCGTAGCGCTGCTGGATCTCGCTGCCGCGGATCTTGAGCAGGCCGGCGATGTCCAGCGAGTTCTTGCCAGACTTCTCGGCCGAGAGCACACGCAGCACCAGCATCTCCAGTGCCACCACGTCCACCTCCAGCTTGGCGATCTCGTCGCGGAAGCGCAGGTCTTCGTAGACGCCCTCGACCTTGGCGATGCGCTTGAGGCGTTCCAGTTCGCGCTTGGCACGGTTCACGTCGGCGATATTGGTCCGCTCATGGCTCAGCAGGTGCTTGGCATAGGTCCAGCCCTTGTTCTCCTCGCCGATCAGGTTCTCGGCCGGCACCTCGACGTTGTCGAAGAACACCTCATTCACTTCGCACTCACCGTCGAGCAGCTTGATGGGGCGCACGGTGACGCCCTTGGACTTCATATCGATCAGCAGGAAGGAGATGCCGGTCTGCGGCTTGCCTTCATTGCTGGTGCGCACCAGGCAGAAGATCCACTCGCCGTACTGGCCCAGCGTGGTCCAGGTCTTCTGGCCGTTGACGATGTACTTGTCGCCCTGGCGCTCGGCGCGGGTCTTCACGCTGGCCAGGTCCGAGCCGGAGCCCGGTTCGCTGTAGCCCTGGCTCCACCAGACTTCGCCACTGGCAATGCCGGGCAGGAAACGTTTTTGCTGCTCGGGACTGCCGAAGGCCATGATGACCGGGGCCACCATCACGGGACCGAAGGGGATGACACGCGGCGCACCGGCCAGCGCGTTTTCTTCCTCGAAGAGATGCTTCTGGATCGCATTCCAGCCCGGGCCACCAAACTGCTTGGGCCAGCCCCAGCCCAGCCAGCCCTTCTTGCCCAGGATCCTGGCCCAGCGCTGGTGGTCGTCGCGCGTCAGCTGCAGGGCGTTGTGCACCTTGTGCGATATGTCGGCCGGGAGGTTCGCGCGCACCCAGGCGCGGATCTCCTCGCGGAATGCTTGTTCTTCAGGGGTGAATGCCAAATCCATGGGGATCTCCGAAAAAAGGCTGTTTTAGCTCCGGCATGACAAGTCCTGCGGACTTTGTCAGCCTGCGCTGAAACCGGGGCGCTACGCGTACCCCGGTTTTAGCACGGTCGTTCGCTTAAGGCTGTCCAGGTGGCGACATGCCAAGTTCAGCGCACAGTCTTGAGACGGTCGCACGCAGTTGCGCGACCTCTGCTTCAAGCTGCGCCAGCCGCTCCGCGGTGTTGCCGGTGGCCTCACTGCCAGAAGCTCGGGGGGCCGACATGGCCCCGGCTTGCGTCTCGTCCACCGCGCCGCACAGCAGGTGCGCCCAGCGTTGCTCGCGTGTGCCTGGTGTCCTGGCCAGCTTGATGACCAGGGGGCCGCCTTTGTCGGCCGCCCGGTCTTGCAGTTCCTCCAGGAAACCCTCCACCGAAGAGAGGTCGGCGAACTTGTACCAGCGTTCGGTATTGAGTCGCAACTCGCCTGCAGTTTGCGGGCCGCGCAGCATCAGCAGCCCCAGCAGCACGGCCGATTGCTCCGGCACGCCGATGGCGCGCTGGGCGTTGTGCTCATAACGCGCCGTGCGCCCGCCGCTGACTTCGCGCACCAGCCCGAGCGGCTTCAAGGTGTCCAGCGCGGCGGCGACCTGGGCCTCATCCAGTTCCATCAGCGGCTCGCGGCTGGTCTTCTGGTTGCAGCCCAGCAGCAACGAGTTGAGTGTGAGCGGATAGCTGTCCGGCACGGTGCGGGCTTTTTCCATCAGGGTGCCCAGCACACGCGCCTCCACGGCGCTCAGAGTCGATAGCAGGGGCAGGGCGGGTGTGCTCAGGGTCATAATTCGTGCCGGTATGAAAAACATCGTCATTTTGATCTCAGGCGGCGGCTCGAATATGGCGGCCATCGTCCAGACGGCCGAACGTGAGGATTGGCGAGACAGATACGGTGCTCGTGTGGCCGCCGTTCTGAGCAACAAGGCAGCTGCCAAGGGCCTGGTTTTTGCCCGCGAACGGGGCATCGCCACCGCCGTGCTCGACCACAAGGCTTACGACAGCCGCGAGGCCTTCGACGCCGCCCTGATGGCCGCCATCGACGCGCACCAGCCCGCCCTGGTGGTGCTGGCCGGTTTCATGCGCATCCTGACGCCGGGTTTTGTCGGGCACTACGCCGGGCGTCTGCTCAACATCCACCCGTCATTGCTGCCGGCTTTCACGGGCCTGCACACGCACCGCCGTGCCATCGAGGCCGGTTGCAAGTTCGCCGGCGCCACCGTGCACCAGGTCACGGCCGAGCTGGACCACGGGCCCATCCTGGCCCAGGCCGTGGTGCCGGTGCTGCCGCAGGACGACGAGTACAGCCTGGCCGCCCGCGTGCTGACGCAGGAGCACCAGATCTATCCGCGGGCGATCGTTGAGTTGCTACAGAAGTTGTAGCAATCAGGGCGTGGTTGAGCCGGTTTCGCCCACCCAGGTGAAGCGCGGCTGGCGTACGCCGGCGATCACGACTTCTTCGTTGAACATCGCGGCCGGGCGCACCCACAGGCCGCGCTCGCCGTAAAGCGCGCGATACAGGGTCATGGGCTCCAGCGTTTCGCTGTGACGTGCGGTGCCCAGCACCTCGTACATCAGATTCTTGTAGTGCCGGTAGAGGCCGGGGCGGGTTTCGATCAGCGGGGGGAGTTTTTCTTCTGTCATGGGACAATCCTAGGCCAAGTTCCAAACAACAAGATATGCATCCCCAAACCCTGCTGGACGTCTGCACCGAACTCGTCCGGCTCACCCTCAAGTTCGACCATCCGGCCGACGCCATCGTGTCGCGCTTTTTCCGCGAGCACCGTGGCCTGGGTCCGCGCGAGCGCGCCACCCTGGCCGAGACGGTCTACACCGTGCTGCGCAAGAAGCTGCTGTTCGAGAAGCTGGCGCTCTCGGGCAGCGGGCCCAGGGAGCGGCGCCTGGCCATCCTCGGCTTCCACGGCCCGCGTGACTTCATCAAGAGCGTGCTGACCGAGCAGGAAAAGCAGTGGCTGGACCAGTGCGACCAGGTCAAGCCGACGGAATTGATGGATCTGCACCGCCACAACCTGCCGGAATGGCTGGTGCAACCGCTGAAAGACCAGCTGGGCGCAGGTTTCTGGCCCCTGGTCGAGAGCCTCAACCTGGGCGCGGGCCTGGACCTGCGCGTCAACACCCAGCTGGCCAAACGCGAGGCGGTGCAGAAGGAATTGAAGGAAGCGGGCATCAAGGCCGTGCCCACACCGTATTCGCCCTGGGGGCTGCGCATCGAAGGCAAGCCGGCGCTGAACAAGCTGGACGCCTTCACGCGCGGGGCCATCGAAGTGCAGGACGAGGGCTCGCAACTGCTGGCCCTGCTGCTGGACGCCCATCGCGGCGAGATGGTGGTGGATTTCTGTGCCGGCGCGGGTGGCAAGACCCTGGCCATCGGCGCGGCCATGCGCAGCACGGGCCGGCTCTACGCCTTCGACACTTCGGGCCACCGGCTCGAAGCCCTCAAACCCCGGTTGGCGCGCAGCGGCCTGTCCAACGTGCACCCGGCCGCCATTGCCCATGAGCGTGACGATCGCGTCAAGCGCCTGGCCGGCAAGATCGACCGCGTGCTGGTCGATGCTCCCTGTTCCGGCCTGGGCACCCTGCGGCGCAACCCCGACCTGAAATGGCGCCAGAGCCTGCAGGCCGTGGAGGAGATGACGGTCAAGCAGGCCGCCATCCTGGCCAGCGCCGCCCGCCTGCTCAAGTCCGGCGGCCGGCTGGTCTACGCCACCTGCAGTGTGCTGCCGCAGGAAAACGAGGCCATTGCCGAAGCCTTTTCCGCCGCCCACCCCGACTTTCAGTCCCTGGACGCCGGCGAAATCCTGACCCAACTCAAGGTCCCGGGCGCCGACCGCCTGTGCCAGGGGGGCGACAATGGCCAGAAATACCTGCGGCTTTGGCCTCATCTGCATCAAACAGACGGCTTTTTCGCTGCAATTTGGCAAAAAAAGTAGGCATCTGACTTGAATTAAGGTGTTCTGCCTAAAACTGGCTCACTATGGCCAAAACAGGGTGGAACCCTTAGAATCCATGCCACTGGCCCGGCCGCTTATTTAAGGCTGGGCTTATTCCTATTCACTACGTTGAGAGACTTCTATGTTCTTACCTGACTGGGCTGTGCTGAACGCGGCCATCGACTGGCTGGCGCACGGCCTGTTGGACCTGAGCTGGTGGCAGATTGCCCTGGTCGCCCTGGCCTTGACCCACGTCACGATTGCCAGCGTCACCATCTTCCTGCACCGCCACCAGGCGCACCGCGCGCTGGATCTGCACGCCATTCCCTCGCACTTCTTCCGTTTCTGGCTGTGGCTGACCACGGGCATGGTGACCAAGGAATGGGCTGCCATCCACCGCAAGCACCACGCCAAGTGCGAGCAGGCTGAAGACCCGCACAGCCCGCAGGTCTACGGCATCAAGAAAGTCTTCTTCGAAGGTTCCGAGCTCTATCGCGCCGAAGCCAAGAACCAGGAAACCATGGCCCGCTACGGCCACGGCACCCCGGACGACTGGATCGAGCGCAACCTCTACACTCGCTATTCCTGGCAGGGTGTGGGCGTGATGCTGATCATCGACCTGATGCTCTTCGGTGCCGCTGGTGCCGCTGTCTGGGCCCTGCAGATGGCCTGGATCCCGATCACTGCCGCCGGCATCATCAACGGCATCGGTCACTACTGGGGTTACCGCAACTTCGAGGCACCCGACGCCAGCACCAACATCTCGCCCTGGGGCATCATCATCGGCGGCGAGGAGTTGCACAACAACCACCATACCTACCCGACCTCGGCCAAGCTGTCCGTGAAGCCCTACGAGTTCGACATCGGCTGGATGTACATCAGCATCCTGAGCGCCATGGGCCTGGCCAAGGTCAAGAAGACCGCGCCCAAGCTGGCCCTGGGTGACATCAAGCCCGTGGCCGACGACAAGACCCTCGAGGCCCTGATCGCCAACCGCTACGAGATCATGGCCGGCTACGCCGCCGGCATGCAGCGCGCCTTCCAGCAGGAAGTCGCCTCCCTCAAGGCCCGCAGCGCCGACACCGCCGTCATCAAGGCGGCCAGCCGCTGGCTGCACCGCGACGAAGACAAGGTGCCGGCCACCGTGGCCCCCGAACTGGCCAAGGCTCGTGCCGCTTCCCCGGTGCTGGACAAGATGGTCACCATGCGCGAGGAACTGCGCCAGCTCTGGCTCAACACCTCGCTCTCGCGTGAGCAGCTGCTGGCCAATCTGCAGGCTTGGTGCAAGCGTGCCGAGGAGAGCGGTATTGCCGCGCTGCAGGAGTTCTCGATGAAGCTGCGGGCGGCACGGGTCTAAAGCCTTCTTCCCCTTCTTCGTGATGAAGCCCGCCTTGTGCGGGCTTTTTCTTTGGGGTGGGCTGAGCATGAAAAAAGCCACCCGCAGGTGGTTCGGGCCTGTTCACACTCATTTCTCAAGATGCGTTGCGGATCAAAAAAGCCATGCGGTAGGCGCGTGGACGCCGCCGGAGTCATCTCCGGCAAGTCCGCGTAACACCCCGCATGGCATTTTTTGGCCGCAACCCGGAGGGAACGAGGTGAAAACCGCGCCACTCGTTGTTGCACTCCTAGCCCAGGCGGCCAGCCTGGGCGTCGTCGCGCGCCTAGATCGGCGCGGTTTTCACCTCGTTCGCACTTGAGAAATGAGTGTGAACAGGCCCTGATTCAGGATGTGCGGAACTCGCGGAAGGCGTCGTCGTCGATCTGCGCCAAGGCGGCGTTCCGGCCTTCGGCCAATGCGAGAGCCTCCGATTGCAGGCTGCGCCGGTCCGAGGTGTGCGGGTCCGCGCCGTCGATGGTGTATTCCCAGCCGAAGGTTCCGTCCTTGCGCGCCACCGAGGTCACCACGATGGCTTTGTCGCGGTAGACCTCGGCGCGCGTGCTCACTTCTTGCTCTTGGTGTCGAAGGACAAGAGTTCGGCACCGATGCCCGCCGACAGCAAGCCGGTCTCGGAATAGATGCCCAGCTTGGCGCGCGTGTCCGTGATGTCCAGGTTGCGCATGGTCAGCTGGCCGATGCGGTCCAGGGGGCTGAAGGGCGCGTCTTCCACCTTCTCCATGCTCAGGCGCTCGGGCGCGTAGGTCAGGTTGGGGCTCACTGTATTGAGGATGGAGTAGTCGTTGCCGCGGCGCAGTTCAAGGGTCACCTCGCCGGTGATGGCGCGTGCCACCCAGCGCTGGGCGGTTTCGCGCAGCATGATGGCCTGCGGGTCGAACCAGCGGCCCTGGTAGAGCAGGCGGCCCAGCTTGCGGCCGTTGTCGCGGTACTGCTCGATGGTGTCCTCGTTGTGGATGCCGGTCACCAGACGCTCGTAGGCGATGTGCAGCAGGGCCAGGCCGGGGGCCTCGTAGATGCCGCGGCTCTTGGCCTCGATGATGCGGTTCTCGATCTGGTCACTCATGCCCAGGCCATGACGGCCGCCGATGCGGTTGGCTTCCAGGATCAGTTCCACCGGGTCGTTGAATTGCACACCGTTCAGGGCCACCGGCTGGCCTTCCTCGAAGCGCACGGTCACTTCCTCGCGCTTGACGATGACTTCGTCCTTCCAGAACGCCACGCCCATGATGGGGTTCACGATCTTGATGCCGGAGTTCAGGTGCTCCAGGTCCTTGGCCTCGTGGGTGGCGCCCAGCATGTTGGAGTCGGTGCTGTAGGCCTTCTCGGCGCTCATCTTGTAGCCGAAGCCGTGCTGCGTCATGAAGGCGCTCATCTCGGCGCGGCCGCCCAGCTCGTCGATGAAGAGCTGATCCAGCCAGGGCTTGTAGATCTTGAGCGAGGGGTTGGTCAGCAGGCCGTAGCGGTAGAAACGCTCGATGTCGTTGCCCTTGAAGGTCGAGCCGTCGCCCCAGATGTTGACCTCGTCCTCCTTCATGGCGGCCACCAGCATGGTGCCCGTGACGGCACGGCCCAGGGGCGTGGTGTTGAAGTAGGTGGCGCCGGCCGTGGTGATATGGAAGGCGCCGGACTGCAGCGCGGCGATGCCCTCGTGCGCCAGCTGGCGGCGGCAGTCGATCAGGCGGGCCAGCTTGGCGCCATATTCCATGGCCTTGCGCGGAATGGCGTCGTAGTCCGGCTCGTCGGGCTGGCCCAGGTTGGCGGTGTAGGCGTAGGGATCGGCGCCCTTGAGCTTCATCCACAGCAGGGCGGCACTGGTGTCCAGGCCGCCCGAGAAGGCGATGCCGACTTTCTGGCCGATGGGGAGGTTTTGCAGGATGGTGGCCATGGGCTTAACCGAAGTGGCAGATGTAGTGGTACGGCTCGGTCACTCGAATGTCGAAACTCGAGTTGCCCGGCACGCTGAATTTCTGGCCTGCGGCAGACTTGACCCAGGCGTCCGAGCCCTTGAGCTTGTACTCGCAGCTGCCGGCCACGCATTCCATGATCTCGGGGGCGCCGGTGTTGAAGGTGAGGGTGGCGGGCAGGACCACGCCGACGGATTTCTTGGTGCCGTCGGCCAGGGTGATGCTGTGGCTGACGCACTTGCCGTCGAAATAGACATTGGCCTGGGTGGTGACGGTCACGCCGGTGTATTGCTGGGTCATGGTGTGGTGCTCTGTTTGCAGGGGCGAATCCGCGATTTTAAGGCAGCGGCTTACTTGAGGCGGCTCAACCAGCTGGCAGCGTCGAAGCCCACGCTCACATCCTGCGCATCCCATTCAACGACGGGGCGCTTGATCACGCTGGCCTGGGCCAGCATCAGGGCGCGGGCGCTGCGGGCATCGGTGACGGCGGCCTGGGTGGCCGCATCCAGCTTGCGCCAGGTCGTGCCCTGGCGGTTCAGCAGCTGTTCCCAGCCGGTCGTGGCCAACCAGTGGTCCAGGCGGGCCTCGGGCACGCCCTGCTTCTTGAAATCGTGGAACAACACCTCCACCTGCTGTTCCGCCAGCCAGGCGCGCGCTCGTCTGACCGTATCGCAGTTGGGGATGCCGTAGAGGGTGATGGGAGACTTCATGGGGGACAATTGTCGGATATGTCGAGCTTGAACACACTTCCCGACTGGCTGGCCCACTGCGAGCGCCTGCATCCCAAGACCATCGATATGGGCCTGGACCGGGTCAAGGCCGTGGCCCAGCGCATGGACCTCAAGTTCGAGTGTCCCATCATCACCGTGGCCGGCACCAATGGCAAGGGTTCCACCTGCGCCATGCTGGAGTCCATCCTCGGCCAGGCCGGTTATCGCACCGGCGTCTACACCTCGCCGCACCTGGTGTTTTTCGAGGAGCGCCTGCGCCTGCGGGGGGAGATGGTGAAAGCCGACGAACTGCTGCCCTGCTTCGCACGCGTCGAGCAGGCGCGCACGGCCGGCGGGGACGAGATCTCGCTGAGCTACTTCGAGTTCACCACCCTGGCCATCCTGGACTGCATCGCGCAGGCCGGCGTGGACGTGGCCATCCTGGAGGTGGGCCTGGGCGGGCGGCTCGATGCCGTCAACATCCTCGACGCCGACTGCGCCATCATCACCAGCATCGACCTGGACCACATGGAGCTGCTGGGCCCGGACCGCGAAAGCATCGGCCGCGAGAAGGCCGGCATCATGCGCACCGGGCGCCCGGTGGTGGTGAGTGACCCCATTCCGCCGCAAAGCGTGATCGACCATGCCGCCGCCATCGACGCCGAACTCTGGCGTTTCGGCCGCGACTTCAACTACTCGGGTGACAAGCAGCAGTGGAGCTGGGCCGGCCGGGACCGCCGTTACAGCGGCCTGGCCTACCCGGCGCTGCGTGGTGCCAACCAGCTGGTCAATGCCTCGGGGGTTCTGGCTGCCCTCACGGCGCTGCGCGAGCAGCTGCCGGTGACAGCCCAAGCCGTGCGCAATGGCCTGGCCTTCGTGGAATTGCCCGGGCGTTTCCAGATCATCCCGGGCCAGCCCACCCTGGTGCTGGACGTGGCGCACAACCCGCATTCGGTGGCGGCCCTGACCGCCAATCTGGACGCCATGGGCTACTACCCCACGACCCATGCCGTTTTCGGCGCCATGGCCGACAAAGACCTGGCGCCCATGCTGGCGCGCATCATGCCGCTGGTGGACCGCTGGTATTTCACCGATCTGCCCACGCCGCGGGCCGCCAGCGCGGCCGATCTGCAGGCCCGCTGCCAGGCGTTGAATCCGCGTGTGGCCGACACGTCCGCGCTCTACGCCGACCCCCTGCTGGCCCTGCGTGCGGCCGTCGCCGCAGCGGACCCCGCTGATAGAATCGTGGTCTTCGGATCGTTCTACACGGTCGGTGGCGTTCTGAAGGAAGGCGTGCCGCGCCTTCAAGCCCAGCATCTCAAACCCTGAACCCGCAGCACATGGCCTTTTTCAAGTTCCGCAAGGGTGGCGACGATCAGACAGCGCCTGCCGCGCAGCCCGAGAGCGTCGAGGTGCTGCGCCGGCGCGCCAAGAACCGGCTGATCGGTTCGGCCATCCTGGTGCTGATCGGCGTCATCGGTTTTCCCCTGCTGGTGGACAAGCAGCCACGCCCCGTGGCCGTGGACCTGCCGATCGAGATCCCCGACAAGAACAAGGTGCTGCCGCTGACCGCCCCCGCGCTGCCGGCGCCAGCAGCAGCTGCACCCGAAACCCCGCCTTCCGCCTCGGCCTCGGGCCCCATCACCGAAGCAGCCCCTGCTCCAGCGGCCAAGCCGGCACCGGCTGCCAAACCCGAGGCCAGGCCTGAACCCAAGGCGGCCAAGCCCGACACCAAGGCAGAACCCAAAAAGGCCGACAGCAAGGCGGCGGCCGAAACCCGTTACGTGGTGCAGGTCGGCTCCTTCGCCGACGAAAGCCGTGCGCGCGAGGCGCGCAGCAAGATCGAGCGTGCCGGCCTCAAGAATTACACCCAGGCCGTGGAGACCAAGGACGGCAAGCGCATCCGGGTGCGCGCCGGCCCCTTTGCCAGTAAGGCCGAGGCCGAGCGTGCCGCGGAGAAGCTCAAGAAACTCGACCTGCCGGGAACGGTGCTAAGCCTGTAAGGACATGGCCATCGCCGTACTCGACTGGATTTTCATCGCTGCCTTGCTGGCCTCGACCGCCCTGGGTGTCTGGCGCGGTTTTGTTTACGAGGTGATGTCGGTATTGAACTGGCTGCTGGCTTTCGTGCTGGCCCAGTGGCTGGGTGCCGATGTCGGCCGCCAGTTGCCGATCGACAGCAGCTCGGAGGCCCTGGTCCAGATCATCGGTTTTGTGCTGGTTTTCGTGGTCTCCGTGTTCATCGGCGGTCTGGTCGTGTGGGGTATACCCAAATTGATCGAGCAGGCCGGTCTGCGGCCCGTGGACCGGGTGCTGGGCGGTGTGTTCGGCCTGCTGCGCGGCGTCATCCTGTTGCTGGCACTGGCCGTGCTGGTGCTGATGTCGTCGCTCAAGAGCCAGGCCTGGTGGCGTGAGGCCAAGGCCGCGCGGGTATCGGTGGAGGTGCTGAAGGTGCTCAAGCCGATGCTGCCGCAAGGTGTGGGAAAGTATTTGCCCTGAAATGATCGGGTCGTGCACGGACCGGCTGTGCGCCCCTGACTGGAAGTGAAACTATGTGTGGAATCGTCGGCGTTGTCAGCAACGCACCCGTCAACCAGCTGATCTATGACTCGCTGCTGCTGCTGCAGCACCGCGGGCAGGATGCGGCCGGCATCGTGACCCAGCAGGATCGCAAGTTCTTCATGCACAAGGCCAAGGGCATGGTGAAGGACGTGTTCCGCACGCGCAATATGCGTGCGTTGCCGGGCAACTGCGGCCTGGGCCAGGCCCGTTATCCGACGGCGGGCAACGCCTACAGCGAGGAAGAGGCGCAGCCTTTCTACGTGAATGCGCCCTTCGGCATCGTGCTGGTGCACAACGGCAACCTGACCAAGGCGCCTGCGCTCAAGGCCGAGCTGTTCAACACCGACCACCGCCACATCCCCCCCGAGCGCGACTCCGAAGTCCTGCTCAACGTGCTGGCCGACGAACTGGACAAGGCCACGCGCGGCAAACCGCTACGTGTCGGTGAGGTGTTCGCCGCCGTGCGCCAGGTGCACAAGCGCATCCGCGGCTCCTATGCCGTGATCGCGCTGATCGCCGGCCACGGTGTGCTGGCCTTCCGCGACCCCTATGGCATCCGTCCCCTGTGCATGGGGCGCAGCGCCGAGGGCACGGTGATGCTGGCCAGCGAATCCGTGGTGCTCGAAGGCACGGGCCATGTGCTCGAGCGCGACATCGCGCCGGGCGAGGCGGTGTTCATCGACCTGGAAGGCCGCGTCAGCGCCCTGCAATGCGCCGACGTGCCGCGCCTGCACCCCTGCATCTTCGAATTCGTCTACCTGGCCCGCCCCGACTCGGTGATGGACGGCATCTCGGTCTACCAGGCGCGCCTGAACCTGGGCGAGACGCTGGCCAAGCGCGTGGTCTCCACCGTGCCACCCAGTGAGATCGACGTCGTCATCCCCATCCCCGAATCGAGCCGCCCCAGCGCCATGCAGCTGGCCCAGCTGCTGGGCCTGCCCTATCGCGAGGGTTTCGTGAAGAACCGCTATGTGGGCCGCACCTTCATCATGCCGGGCCAGGCCGTGCGCAAGAAGAGCGTGCGCCAGAAGCTCAACGTGATCGGCAGCGAGTTCAAGGGCCGCAACGTACTGCTGGTGGACGACTCCATCGTGCGTGGCACGACCAGCCGCGAGATCGTGCAGATGGCACGCGAGGCCGGCGCCAACAAGGTCTACATGGCCAGTGCCGCGCCGCCGGTGCGTTTCCCCAACGTCTACGGCATCGACATGCCCACAGTGGATGAACTGGTGGCGCACGGCCGCACCGTGGAAG
>CAUPQO010000073.1:0-14222 GCA_963513295.1 uncultured Hylemonella sp. | reverse complement strand
GGCCGCCTTGGGTGCACGCACATCCTGCACCGGATTGCTGGCCACCAGGCCCTCGCGCCCGAGCCAGGCATAAAAGCCGCGCCAGCCGGAAAGAATGAGCGCGATGCCGCGCCCGCTGCGTCCGCCGCCGTGCATCTGCGCGATCCAGCGGCGCACATGGGCGCTGTGCACCTGCAGCAGGGGCACCTGGACCTGCGCCGCGAATTCGCCGAGTTTCTGCAGGTCCAGCGCGTACAGCTCGACGGTGCGCTGCGCCAGGCGCTTCTCGACCCGCACGTGTTCCAGATAGCGTTCGATTAAAGTCCCCTCACTTGCCACTTCGTGTGCTGCGCTGCCCCCCAATGGGGCTGAGGCCCGCGGCTCAGGGCCTGCCTGCGCAGGGCCGGACGGGCCGAAGAGGCGTTCGCGTCCTGCGACGCTCAACGTCTGATCGTCGCCACCTGACGCCATCGGGCTCGTCATGCCTTACCTCAAGGGTGTCAGCGCCGCACTCGCCACCTCGGCGATGCGCGACAGGAAGTCCGTGCCCATGGTGCTGGTGTAGCGCTGGGCGTCGGGCGAGGCCAGGACCAGCATGCCGAAGGCCGGGCTGTTGCTGCCGACATCCAGGGACCGCAGCGGCAGCAGGGCCAGTGACACGGCCTGCGAGGGATGGGGCAGCCAGGCGGTGGCTTCGAAACCGGAATTGACGCCGCAGAAGGGCTCGCGCAGGGAGTTGGCCAGCAGACGCGCATCCTCGCTCACGCCTTGCGCAAAAGCTGCGCCGGCGAAATCCGGGTTCACGTCCCAGACCCGGATGGCGACTTGCGGCACGGCAAACTGCAGCTGGATCGACTCGGCGATCGCCTCGGGCAGGGCGTCCGCATCTTGCGTGAGGAACAGGTCGCGTGCCCAGCACAACATGCGGTCGGACAGCGCCAGGTTGTCGCTGCCGTGGCGGATCATCTCGATCAGCCGGCCTTCGAGCATGCGGATCTTCTCGCGCAGCATCTCGGCCTGGCGTTCCTGCAGGCTGACCGTGCGCCGGCTGTGCGGACTGATCAGGCGCACGGCAGCCAGCAAGTCGGCCTGGCGTTCGAAGAACTCGGGGTTGGTCTGCAGGTAGTTGGCGATGTCTTGTTCGGTCATGGTGTCAGTCGTTCAGAAGATTCATGGGAGTTCGGGCACATCGACCTCGCCCTGGAACACAGTGGTGGCCGGACCGGTCATCAGGACCGGGCTACTTTGGCCTGCCCACTCGAT
Organism: uncultured Hylemonella sp.; assembly: GCA_963513295.1. GTDB lineage: Bacteria > Pseudomonadota > Gammaproteobacteria > Burkholderiales > Burkholderiaceae_C > Hylemonella. Next base: position 12,980 of record CAUPQO010000073.1, on the reverse strand, counting down.
GGTGAGCATGCCACCGCGCGTCTGCACGTCCACCCGCGCATCGAGCTGGCCCAGACGGATGCCGGCCACCACGGCCGCGCAGGCCCCGGTGCCGCAGGCCAGGGTCTCGCCGGCACCGCGCTCCCACACGCGCAGCTTCACGTGCGTGCGGTCGACCACCTGCAGGAAGCCGGCGTTGACACGGCGCGGGAAGCGCGTGTGGTGTTCGATCAGGGGGCCCTGGGCATGCACGGGCGCCGTCTCCACATCGGCCACCAAGTGCACCGCATGCGGGTTGCCCATGGAGACCACGGCCACCGGCACGGTGGCGCCATCGAGCGGCAAGGGCCAGGTCACCCAGTCCCCCTGGGTCACGGGCGTGAGGCCGGTGCCGTCGAAAGGGATGCGCGGCAGCTCGAAGATGGGGGCGCCCATGTCCACGGTGACGCGGCCATCAGGTGTGAGGCGTGGCTCGATCACGCCGCCCAGGGTCTGCACGCGGATCACATCCTTGGCCGTCAGCCCCTGCTCGCGCACGAAACGCGCAAAACAGCGCGCGCCGTTGCCGCACTGCTCGACCTCGGCGCCGTCGGCGTTGTGGATCACATACTCGAAATCGATGCCTGCAGCAGGCGCCGGGCGCACGGTGAGGATCTGGTCGGCGCCAACGCCGAAGTGGCGGTCGGACAGCCAGCGGTACTGGGCAGTGGACAGGCCGAGCCGCCCCCGGGTTTCGTCGAGCACGACGAAGTCATTGCCCGCACCCTGCATCTTGGTAAAGCGGATACGCATGGCGACAAATTATCCGCCGTTTCAACGCGTATCCTTGAGGCTAGCGGCCTCAATTCACACACCCACTCACGAGAAAACAACGATGCGACTGCCCGAATGGACCCCCGAACGCAAGCCCCAGCCACAGGATCTGGTGGACGCCATCCTCGCGCGCCGCGGCGGCACCCTGATCAACCTGGACAAGGCCCTGCTGTGGAGCGAGCCCCTGGCACGCGGCTGGAACACCTACCTCAAGGCCGTACGCAGCGAACTGCCCACCAGCCTCAAGCTGCGCGAACTCGGCATCTGCACCGTGGCCCTGCTGACTGGCGCCAAGTACGAGTACCACCACCACGCTCCGGATTTCCTCGGTGCCGGCGGCACGCAGGCGCAACTGGATGCGCTCAACGCCTTCGTCAAGACCGATCCGCGCGGCATCCCGCGCGATCCCTCCTTGAGCGAACTGGAAACGCTGGTGATCCGCTACGCGGCGCAGATGACGCTGGACGTGAAAGTGACGGACGAGGTCTTCGACGCCCTGCGCCAGCATTTCAACGAGACCCAGATCGTCGAGCTGACCAGCGCGATTGCCACCTACAACATGGTGGCAAGGTTCCTGGTGGCCTTGCAGGTCACGCCAGAAAGCTGACTTTTATTGTTGGGCCTCTGTTCCACAGTGCTTCTTTCCCCCACTCACTCCCCCAACCCCTCTCCCGCCCCGCCGGGCGGAAGAGGGGAGCCTCATTTGACCTCGCGCTCCGGCAATGGAATCACGGGCGAGACTTTGCCACTGCGAACTCACGCGAGGATTTCGGGGCGACGGTCGTAGTCAATGGCCAGTAATGGGCTCGGCACTGCTGCCCCCACCTTGTCTCGCTGCCGGCACGCAGTGGCCGGCCAGTGCCACGCCCAGTCAATACGAGGTCTCTACGACCGCAGCCGAGAAGTCTGGGCGGGAAAAAGCGGTGGGGGCGTTGGCGTCATAGAAGCCTGGCCGGAAACCAGCCACCAAATCCAGGCCCCCCTCTTCCGCCCGGCGGGGCGGCTACGCAACGGCTTGCCGTTGCGCGCCCATGGCGGGTATCAGCCCGCACTCGCGATGCGAGTGCTCAGGGCGGGGGGAGTGAGTGGGGAAAAGAAACCCCGCGGAGCGAGGTCAGGAAAAGAAGATGAGGGGAACGAACGTCAATCCGGCTTGATGTCGTTCTCTTTCACCACCTTGCTCCAGATGTCCATCTGGCGCTCGATGAAAGCCTGCCCTTCCTGCGGCGTGCCGCCCATCACATCGATGCCCTGACTCGCGAGCCGCTTGGCCATTTCAGGGCTCTTCATGACCTTGTTCATCGCCGCGTTCATGCGCTGCACGATGGCGGGCGGCGTCTTGGCCGGTGCCAGCATGGCCCACCAGGCCGGGGCCTCGAAGCCGGCGAAACCGCTCTCGGCCACCGTCGGCACGTTGGGCAGTTGCGGCGCACGCGTGGAATTCGTGACCGCCAGGGGGCGCAGGCGCCCGCTGTCCAGGTGCGACTTGACCACGGCGATCGAACCGATGGCCAGCGGCACATGGCCGGCGATGGCGTCATTCATGAGCGGGCCGCCGCCCTTGTAGGGAATGTGAGTGAAGCTCAGGCCACCGTTCTTGCCCAGCAAGGCCATGGCCAGGTGCCCCAGGCTGCCCGAACCAACCGTTCCGTAACTCGCACCCTTGGCGGTCTTGGCCGCCGCCAGCACATCGGCAAAGGTCTTGAACTCCGAGTTGGCAGGCGTGACCAGCACCATGGGCGCAGTGCCCAGCACCACGACCGTGCTCAGGTCCTTCTTCGAATCGAAGGGCAGGTTCGGGATCAGGGCAGGGTTCACACCGTGGGTATCGAAGACCATGGCAAAGGTGTAGCCGTCGGCGGGAGCTGCTGCCACCGCGGCCGCCCCGATGGAGCCCGAAGCGCCGCCCTTGTTCTCAATGATGATGTTTTGCCCCAGTTCCTGCTGCAGCTGCGGCGCGAGCATGCGTGACACGGCGTCCACGGAACCTCCCGGCGGGAACACCGCCACCAGTTTGATGGGTTGCCTGGCTGGCCACTCCTGAGCCAGCGCACCCTGGGCCAAGCCCAGGCAGGCGGCGCCGGCCAGCGCCAGCAGCAGGCGCAAGGGGGTTCTCTTGTTCATGTCCGTGTCTCCTATAGAGTTGGGGTTGTCGTTGCATCCTAAGTCCAAAGCCCCGCATGTCCACCCCGCAACAACCCCAGTCCAGCCTGCTGGCCGCGCCGCCCTGGCAGCACGAGTTGGCCGTGGCCCTGCTGCCACACGTACGGCGCCTGACCGCCCCCAACCCGGGGCTGATGACCGGCCCCGGCACCAACAGCTATCTCGTCGGCGAAAGCGCCACGGGCTGGCTGGTCATCGACCCGGGGCCGGACGAGCCCGCCCACATCGAGCGCCTGTGGCAGGCGGCTGGCGGCGACATCCGCCTCATCGTCTGCACCCATTCGCATGCCGACCATGCGCCGGCCGCGCGCCCCCTGCAGGCCCTGTGCGCACAGCGCGGCGGCGGCACCCCGCCGGTGCTGGGCCTGCCTTCGGCGCTCACCGCCCACCCCGGCAGCCACTTCGTGCCGGACCGGGCCCTGTCCGACGGCGAACCACTCACGCTGCTGGCCGCCGACGGACAAGCGCGCCACACCCTGCAGGTCATCCACACGCCTGGCCACGCGGCCAACCACCTCTGCCTGCTGCTGGCACGGGACGGCCTGCTGTTCTCGGGCGACCACATCCTCAACGGCAGCACCACGGTGATCAACCCGCCCGACGGCCAGATGACGGCCTATCTCGACGCATTGGACGCGCTGGACGCGGCCTGTGTCGCCCTGGGCCTGGGCTACATCCTGCCGGCGCACGGCCACGTGATGGACGAAGCGCGCACCGTCATCGCCAAACTGAAAGCCCACCGGCTGGCCCGTGAGGCCAAGGTGCGGGTCGCCATGCAGGCGCAACCGCAGGGCACGCTGGATGACTGGGTAGCACTCGCCTATGACGACGTCCCGCCCGGCATCTGGCCGCTGGCCAAGCGCTCGCTGCTGGCCCATGTCGAACGCCTGCAATCTCAGGCCGGCGGTGCCCCATGAGCGAACCCGTGCGCCTGTCCAAACGGCTGGCCGCCCTGCTGCCCTGCTCGCGCAAGGAGGCCGAGCAGTACATCGAAGGCGGCTGGGTCCGGGTCAACGGCCAGGTGGTCGAAGAGCCCCATTTCCGGGTGCTGGACGAGAAGGTCGAGCTCGACCCGCAGGCCCGGCTGATAGAGCAACCACCGGTGACGCTGCTGCTGCACAAACCCGCCGGCCAAACTGCCCCCTTGCAGCTCCTGAGCGCGACCACTCACTGGCAGGACGATCCCAGCGGCATCCGCGTGCTCAAGCGCCACTTCAACCAGCTCACCCCCCTGATCCCGCTGGAACCCGCGGCCAGCGGCCTGCTGGTGTACAGCCAGGACTGGCGCGTGGCGCGCAAGCTGACCGAGGACGAGCGCCTGATCGAGGTGGAAGTGACGGTCGAAGTCCTGGGCGAGGTCTCGGCCGCCCAGCTGGCGCTGCTGATGCGGGACACGGACACACGCGGGCAACCGCTGCCGATGGTCAAGGCCAGCCTCAACAGCAGCGCCGAGGGCCGCAGCAAACTGCGTTTTGCCATCAAGGGTGTGCACCCCGGCCTGATCGCCTATGTGTGCGAACGCGCCGGCCTGCAGATCCTGGCCATGAAACGCATCCGCATCGGCCGCGTGCCCATGACCCAATTGCCGCCCGGACAGTGGCGCTATCTGCAGGCGCACGAGCGCTTCTAGGGTCGCGCCCGCACGCCTGCGGCGCTGCTAAACTGCCTGCGCAAAGCACATTACAGGGGGGGAGAGATGGACAGCACAACACAGCGCCACGGCATCGCCGCCTACCGGCTCCGGTTTTCCGGCGGCGGTGGCGAGTATTTCCGGGTCTGGATCGTCAACCTGCTGCTGTCCATCGTCACGCTGGGCCTGTACACGCCCTGGGCCCGCCGGCGCACCGCGCGTTATTTCTACGACCACACCATGATCGCCGGCAGTCCGCTGGAGTTCACCGCGCCGCTGCGCAAGATGGTGGTGAGTTTCATCCTCTTTGTCCTGCTCTACCTGGCCTACAAGATCGCCGCCGAGACCGGGCAGGAGACCATGGTGCTGGTCTTCATCGTGGGGGCCGCCCTGCTGGCGCCCTACCTCTGGGGCAGCGCCATGCGCTTTCGCCTGGCCAGCACGCGCTGGCGCGGCCTGCAACTGCACTTCGCCGCCCGCTGGAAGGACGTCTATCTGGCCAGCTGGCCCATCTTCCTGATGGCCGCGATCTGGGTGACCATCAACTACGGGCTCGATGCCCTGGCCGCCGACCTGCCCGCCCCAGCCGCGCGTACTTCGCGCGGCGCCCCCGCGCCCGCCTGGCCCGCCGTGAGCCCGTCCATGTGGGGGCTGATCGCCCTGGGCATCGTGCTCAGCGTGCTGTGCATCATCCGCGTCGAGTTCAACTACAAGAGCCTGCTGGTGCTGCGCGCCGGCATCGGCAAGCAGCGGGGCCGCTGGAAACCGGTGTACAGCGACTTCGTGCGCATCTGGGGCGCCACCATCGGGGTGTTCCTCGCCGGGGTCGCGCTGGTGCTGGCCCTGGGCGCCGGCCTGATCTTCTCCGCCCAGGCCCTCTTCGAGAATATGCGCGGCATGGGGCTGCTGCAATTCATCCTCATCATCGCCTTCGTGCTGGCGGCCCTGCTGGCCCTGGTCATCGCCTCGGCGCCGGCCCGGGCCTACCGCGAGGCCCGCATGTTCAAGCTGATCTGGAGCAATGTGGGCCTGAGCCAGATCGCCCGCTTCAAATGCGATCTGCAGCACTGGCCCTTTGTGCGACTGCGCATCAAGAACATCCTGCTCACCTTCCTGACCCTGGGCTTCTACCGTCCCTTCGCCCGCGTCAGCGAATACCGCATGAAGTCCGACTCGGTCACCCTGCATGTCAAGGGCGGACTGGACCAATTGGTCGGCGAGCTGGTGCACCAGCAGGACGGCTTGGGCGATGCGCTGGCCGACGCCGCCGGCCTGGATATCGTCGGCTGACCAATGGCCACGACACCAAAACCGGCTGCACCCATCCGGGCCAAATGGTTCAACGGCCGCCACAGCCGCGCGCGCGAGGTGATGATTGCGCTGGAGCCCGGCCCGCGGGGCCCGGCCCTGCACCTGCATGTGCTGGACCTGCCCCATGCCGCCTCGCGCCGCTTCGAGTACGGCGAGGTCGAGTGGCCCCCGCAATGGAGTGCAGGGCGCGCCCCGGAACGCATCACCGTGGCGCTGCGCGACCATGGCAGCGTGGAGATCGACCAGCCCCAGGCCTGGCAGCAGGCGCTGGCCGCCGCCGGTGCCCGCCCCAGTCTGGCGCAGCGCATGCAGACCCGCTGGCCCGTGCTGCTGGGCGTGCTGCTCCTGGCCGTGGCCGGCCTGCTGGCTTTCTACCGCTGGGGCACGCCCTGGGCTGCGGCGCAACTCAGCCGTCACGTGCCGCTGGCGTGGGAGCTCAGCCTGAGCCAGCAGGCCCTGGCGCAGATCGACCAGGCCTGGCTCAAGCCCAGTCAACTCGAGCCGCAGCGCCAGGCCGAGTTGCGCACGCAATTCACCGAATTGCTGGCCCGCCTGTCACCGCAGCTCAAGCGTTATCCGGCCTACGCCCCGCGCTACGAACTGCATTTCCGGCGCGGCATGGGCCCCAACGCCTTTGCCCTGCCGGGCGGCACCCTGGTAATGACCGATGAACTGGTCGAAGCGGCCGCCAAACAGGGCCTGGGCGACGACGCGCTGCTGGGCGTGCTGGCGCACGAGATCGGCCACGTCGAGCACCGCCATGGCACCCGGCTGGTGGTCGAACAAGGTGTGCTCAACGTCGGCCTGGGGCTGGCCCTGGGTGACGTCTCCAGCCTGGTGTCCATGACCAGCACGGTCCTGACCGGCCTCGCCTACCGGCGCCAGCACGAAAACGAATCCGACTGCTTTGCGCTGCAGCTGATGACCCTGGCGCAGCGTCCCACCGCCCCCATGGCCGACCTGCTGCTGGGCATGTCCCGCCGGGGCAAGGAAACGGCGGAGCCGCAAGCCAAGGCCGGCGGCAGCACGATGGGCGACTGGTTCAGCACCCACCCGGCCACGCCGGAGCGCGCCGAGCGGCTCAAGGCCGGGCTGGGCGCCGCCGCCTGCCCGGGCTGACGCCTCAGGCGCGGAACAGTCGGCCGCGCGCGGCCTGCGTGATGGCGGCCACCGCCGGGTGCTTGATGCGCCGCTCCACCGAGACCGCATAGAACTCCTCGACCAGCTCCTCGTCGCCACGGCCGAGTACCTCCACGCCGTAATGGGCCACGGTCTCGGCCTCAAGGACGCTGGGCGACATGAACACCCCACGCCCCTCACGCCCGAAGGCAGTCATCAGCGCGCCGTCGTCGAACTCGCCCACGAAACGCGGCTGGATCTGATGGCGCGCCAGCCAGGCGTCGAGCTGCTGGCGCACCGAGGAGGCCGCCCCCTGGATCAGCATGGGGGCACCGTGCAGACATTGAGGGAAAGCCCCCTGCAACTGGCTGCGCAGCGCCGGGGCGCAGAAAAAGCTCATGCGCGAAGTCCCCAGGGCGTGGTTATAGGCTTTCACACTGATGCGCCGCGTCAGCGGTTCGTCCGCAATCACCAGGTCCAGCCGGTGCAGGGCCAGTTGCGCCAGCAGATCGGGAAACTTGCCTTCCACGCCGATCAGGCGCACCGGCACCTCCAGGTCCATGGCCGGCTCCAGCAGGCGGTAGGCTACCGATTTGGCCACCGAGTCCGCCACCCCCACGCGAAAGTCCAGCACCCGCGGCCCGCTCAGCGGCTGACGCAGGGCGGCTTCCAGTTCGGCCCCGAGCGTGAAGATCTCGTCGGCATAGCCCAGGGCGACTCGACCATCATCGGTCAGCTCGAGCTGGCGGCCGCTCTTGCGAAACAGCTTGCGCCCCAGCCGCTCTTCAAGCAACTTGATCTGCCCGGACAGCGTCTGTGGTGTTGTATGTAACTGCTCACCCGCCTTCAGGATTCCGCCAGATCTAGCCGCGACCCAGAAATAATGGAGGTGCTTGAAATTCATGGGAACTCTTTCACTTCGGTTTTCTCGAAGTAATTATCCTGAAAATTCGAATTTACTGGAATATCGATCAGCCCTACAGTTCTTTGTGCGGACGCTTTCCGTCCGTGCCCTCTGTCTGCAGAAAGGAAACTGCCATGCGTTTAAGCGCCAAGAGCCGGTTTGCCGTCGCCGCCATGATTGATCTCGCCTTGCGCGAGAGTTCGGGGCCCGTGCCCCTGAACTCCATCGGGCAAAGGCTGCAGATCTCCCTGTCCTATCTGGAACAACTCTTCAGCAAGCTGCGCCAGCAAGGGCTGGTGGAGAGCACGCGCGGGCCGGGCGGGGGTTACACCCTGGGCCGCAGCGCCCAGCTCATCAGCGTGGCCGACATCATCCGTGCCGTCGAGGGGACTCGTGCCCTGCAGGCCGATGCTGCCACCGAGGCCGGTGAAGCCGGCTGGCAACTGACACAGGATCTGTGGAGCGGTCTGAACAGCCGCATGATGGAGCACCTGCAGTCCATCAAGCTGCTGCAACTCTGCCAGGAACAGCGCGCCAAGGGTGTGCCGGTCGAGGAGCGCCCCGCCAGCCGGCGCGGCATCTTCACCCAGCGCAAGTCCGAAGCCCCCAAGGTGACCGTTCCGAACTCGGTGTTCGCCCTGGCCGGCGCGCTGGCCGCCAAACGCTGAAAAAGAAAGGGGCGCCGCCCAGGCAGCGCCCCTGCTGATAAGTGTGAAGTCAGCCGATAAGCCGGATTCTGTGCGCCGCGGTTGCCCGCGGTGTGACCGCCATTAATCTGGGCCGGGGGTCGCCCCACCGGCTCGGTGCTACCTACCCGCACACTCGGGGGGCCCCGTCAGCGTGTGCCTATTTGGTATTGCTGCGCGTAGAGATTGCCCGTTTCACCCGCAACAGGTTGCCCTGCCGCGACTCGTCTCTGTTGCTCTGATCCTCACCTCACGGTGGAGAGGTGTTACCTCCTACGCTGCCCTGTGCAGTCCGGACGTTCCTCCAGTGCCTGGTTTCCCAGATTGCACCAGCGGCGGTCTGGCTGACTTCACAGCGTGATTATCCCAGCAAGACCGGAATGGTGCCGCCGCGTATCATGGCGACCTTCTTCTGCTTGATCACCACAAGCCATGATCCGACTGACCGAACTCAAACTGCCGCTGGAGCACGCCCCCGAGGCACTGCCCGCGCTCATCGCCAGGACGCTGGGCATCGCGCCCGGCGACATCAACCAGCACACCGTCTACAAGCGCAGCTTCGACGCGCGCAAGGCCGAGCTGCAGCAGGTCTACATCGTCGACGTGGCACTGCCGCCCGCACTGGAGGCGACGCTGCTAGCCCGGTTCGCCCAGAACCCGCACATCCGCCCCAGCCCGGATCTCGTCTACCACCAAGTCGCGCAGGCCCCCGCCGGTCTGCAGGAGCGGCCTGTGGTGGTGGGTTTCGGCCCCTGCGGCATCTTTGCCGCGCTGCTGCTGGCGCAGATGGGCTTCAGGCCCATCGTGATCGAGCGCGGCACGAAGGTGCGCCAGCGCACCCAGGACACCTGGGGCCTGTGGCGCAAGCACGTCCTCAAGCCGGAGTCGAACGTGCAGTTCGGCGAGGGCGGCGCCGGCACCTTCAGCGACGGCAAGCTCTACAGCCAGATCAAGGACCCGCGGCACCTGGGCCGCAAGGTCATGCACGAGTTCGTGCAGGCTGGCGCACCCGAGGAGATCCTGGTCGAAGCGCATCCGCACATCGGCACCTTCAAGCTGGTCAAGGTGGTGGAAAACATCCGCGAGCAGATCATCGCCCTGGGCGGCGAGATCCGCTTCGAGCAGCGCGTGACGGATGTGCTGCTGGATGACGCGCCTGGGGGGAAACGGTTGCGGGGCCTGACGGTGCTGGACCTGGCCACCGGCACGCCCTACGAGTTGCGCACCTCGCATGCGGTGATCGCCCTGGGCCACAGCTCGCGCGACACCTTTGCCATGCTGTGGGACCGCGGCGTGAGCATGTTGGCCAAGCCCTTCTCGATCGGCTTTCGCATCGAGCACCCGCAAGGCCTGATCGACCGGGCGCGCTGGGGCAAATACGCCGGCCATCCCCTGCTGGGGGCGGCCGACTACAAGCTGGTGCATCACGCGAAAAACGGCCGCGCCGTCTACAGCTTCTGCATGTGCCCGGGCGGCACGGTGGTGGCCGCCACTTCGGAACCAGGCCGCGTGGTGACCAACGGCATGAGCCAGTACTCGCGCAACGAACGCAACGCCAATGCCGGCATCGTGGTCGGTATCGAGCCGACGGACTACCCGGACGGCATCCGCGACGTGGCCGACTGGCAGGCCGCCTTCGGTGCCGAGGATGGCCTGCGCTACGCCCTGCAGGCCGCCGCCATGGCCGGGCAGCAGCCAGCGCAACCCCACCCGCTGGCGGGCATCGTGCTGCAACGCAAGCTGGAGGCGCAGGCCTACGTGCTGGGTGGTTGCAACTACGAAGCACCGGGCCAGCTGGTCGGCGACTTCATCGCCGGCCAGCCATCGACCGACTTCGGCAGCGTGCTGCCGTCCTACAAGCCGGGAGTGCACCTCGGTGATCTGCACGCCGCCCTGCCCGCTTATGCCATCGAGGCCATGCGCGAGGCGCTGCCCGCCTTCGGCCGCAAGATCAAGGGCTTCGACATGCCAGACGCCGTGCTGACCGGCGTGGAGACGCGCACCTCCTCGCCGCTGCGCATACCGCGCGGTGACGATCTGCAAAGCCTGAACGTACGCGGCCTCTACCCGGCCGGCGAGGGCGCGGGTTATGCCGGCGGCATCCTGTCCGCCGGTGTAGATGGCATCAAGGTGGCCGAGGCGCTGGCGCTGGATCTGCTGACCTGAATCGGCCTGGCACCCGCGCACGGGACCTCAGTTCGTTGGCGGCGCCTTCGGTTTTTCCGGCGGCGAAACGGGTTTGGACTTGCGCACGCGCGGCGGCGGCGGCGTGTCGGTGCCGGGCGGCGCCGGCAAGGCCTCGGGCCCGCAGGCCGCACGCACCGCCGCCCCGTAGCTTGTCAGCGGGTACTGCGCCGGATCCATCTCGGCGCGCTTCTTGAACTCGTTGTAGTCCGCCCAGGCCTGCTCGCAGGTTTGTGCCGTGGCCGCACCAACCATGCCCAGCAGGGCCAGCAAGACCCCTGTCCTGATGTATGACTTCATGGCATCCCTACCTTCTCGCTGCTTGATGATGATCGCGTCGCCTGCGCCATGAAATCGGCCAAGGCCTGGGCATTCATGGGCCGGGCAAAGTGATAGCCCTGAGCCTCGTCACAGGCAAACTCCCGCAGCAGGGCCAGCGTGGCCGCGTCTTCCACGCCTTCGGCGATGGTGCGCAGGTTCAGGCTGCCCGCCATCTGGACGATAGCACGCACGATGGCGGCATCGTCCGGGTCGCTGGCCAGGTCGCGGATGAAACTCTGGTCGATCTTGAGCTTGTCGACATCGAAACGCTTGAGGTAGGAGAGGCTCGAATAGCCGGTCCCGAAGTCGTCGATCGACAGCTTCACGCCCAGTTGCTTGAGCTGGCGCACGCTGCTGAGCACGCTTTCGGTATCGTGGATCAGGATGGACTCGGTCAGCTCCAGTTCCAGCAGATGCGGGTCGAAGCCGGAGGTCTGCAGCGCCCGGGCGATGGTCTGCTCGACGTCGCCGCGGCGAAACTGCACGGCCGACAGGTTCACCGCCATGATGAGCGGCGGCAGGCCGGCGCTGCGCCAGGCCACGGCCTGGCGGCAGGCCTCCTGGATCACCCACTCGCCGATCGGCACGATCAGGCCGCTGTCCTCGGCCACCGGGATGAAGCGCGCCGGTGAAATCAGGCCGTCCTCGGGGTGGCGCCAGCGGATCAGGGCCTCGACCCCGATCACCCGGCCACTGGCGAGCTCGAACTGCGGCTGGTAGTGCAGCTCGAATTCCCCCGACGCGAGCGCGCGCCGCAGCCCGCTCTTGAGGTGCAGGTGCTCGACCGCCTCGACATTCATCTGCTCGTCGAAGAACCGGTAGTGGTTGCGCCCGGCGTCCTTGGCGCGGTACATCGCCGTATCGGCTTTCTTCAGCAGGGTATCGAAATCGCGACCGTCGTCGGGGTAGAGCGCCACCCCGATCGAGGCCGAGGTGGTGAGTTCGTGGCCCTCCACCGTGAAAGAGGCCTGCAAGCGCTCGCGGATCTTGAGCAGCACGGGCGGGATGGCTTCCGTCCCGGCCAGGTCGGGCAGCACGATCAGGAACTCGTCACCGCCCTGACGGCTGATGGTGTCGGTCTCGCGCACGCACTCGGCCAGACGGCGGGCGATCTCCTGCAGCAGGGCATCGCCCACACCGTGGCCGAGAGAATCGTTGATGGTCTTGAAGTTGTCCAGGTCCAGGAACAGCAAGGCCACCTTGCTGCGCGTGCGCTCGGCATGGGCCATCGCCTGGCCGAAACGGTCCAGCAGCAGTTGACGGTTGGGCAGGCCCGTGAGCACATCGCGGTAGGCCAGGAATTCGATCTGCTCCTCCGCCGCCTTGCGCGCCGTGATGTCGGCCGCGATGGCCAGGTAGCCCGTCACCTCCCCCGTGGCATCGCGCAAGGGCGCCAGGGTGGTGCTGAGATCGAACAAGGTGCCGTCCTGCTTTTGCCGCCGCACTTCCAGATCGATGATGTTCTCGCCGCCCAGCACCCGGTCGCGCAGCTCCGCCGTCTCGCGCTCCTTGCCGGGCGGCACGCTGAGCAGGGGCTTGCCGACGATCTGCTCGGCACGCCAGCCAAACAGCTTCTCGGCCGCCGGGTTCCAGGCCGTGACGAAACCACGCCGGTCGCGCGTGTAGATGGCAAAGGGCGATGAGCGGATGATGGTCTGGTTCAGCGCGGTTTCATGGTCCAGTTGCCGGTTGAGCTCGCTGAGCCGCTGCAGGTTGAGCTCCTGGCGGCACCAGGCCCGGTGCAGACTCCAGGCGAACACGCTGGTGATGAGCACAAAAAACCCGACCAGAGAGGACAGGGCCCAGGCCTGGACACGCCAGTCCTTCAGATACTCCTCGACGTTCACGCCGACAATGACATTGAGCCCAT
>CAUPQO010000072.1:0-14496 GCA_963513295.1 uncultured Hylemonella sp. | reverse complement strand
GATCGGCGGCAACTCCCTGGGTGGCGAGGTGGCCTGGGCTGTGGCCCATGCCTATCCGCAGCGCGTGGACCGGCTCATCCTGGTCGACGCCGCGGGTTACTGGTTCGAGCCCAAATCGATACCCTTGGGCTTCCGTGTGGCTGGCATGCCGGCCCTGCAGCCCCTGATGAAAAATCTGCTGCCGCCGGGCCTGATGGACAAGTCCATCCGCAGTGTCTACGGCAAGCCGGAGCGCGTGACGCCCGAACTCGTGGCGCATTACACCGACATGGTGCGCCGCGCCGGCAACCGTGCAGCCCTGCGCCAGCGTCTGATCCAGCGCCACACGGGGCGCGAGGCGGACATCAAGCAGCTCAAGCTGCCCACGCTCATCCTCTGGGGCGGGCAGGACCGGCTGATCCCGCCGGCCTATGCGCAGCGGTTTGCGGCCGATGTCAGCGGCGCGAAGCTGGTGATGTTCGAGCAGCTGGGCCATGTGCCGCAGGAGGAAGACCCGGCCGCCACGCTGGCCGCCGTGCGCGAGTTCCTGCGCTAGGGCGCGCAATCCGTGTGCCGCCCCGGGACCGAGAGCCCCCTCGGCGCGCTCGGGTGTTGGCCTGTGCCGGTCCAAAAGGAGTAGGCTGCATCGCAGGTGCTGGCCCCGGCGGCCGGCTTTTCCATTCGCGAGGAGACGGCGATGCGCAAGCAGACCCCACCCGGGGCGCAGCCCGAAGATGGTCACGCGGCGGCCCGCGCGCTGTATGGCTGGCGCGTCAGCAGCTACGAACTGCAGCTCGCCCCCTACGAGTTCATCCGTCGCATCGCGGTGGACCACCTGCAGCTGCGCCCGGGCGATTGCGTGCTGGACCTGGGTTGCGGCACTGGCATGAGCCTGCCGCTGTTGCGTGAGGCAGTGGGGCCGGCCGGGCGCGTGGTGGCCGTGGACCAGAGCTCGGAGATGCTGGCGTTGGCGCGCGTGCGCCTGCAGCGCGCGGGCTGGAACAACGTGGCGCTCCAGTGCGCCCCCGCCGAGGCCGCGCTGCTGCCGCGGCAGGCCGACGCGGTGCTGCTGCACTTCACACACGACATCCTGCAAAGCCCGGCGGCGCTGGACCACCTGCTGCGGCATCTGCGGCCCGGCGCGCGCATCGCGGTGACCGGGCTCAAATGGACCGCGCCCGGGCTGGCGCCCTGGAACGTGCTGGTGGGGCTGTACATGGCGCAGTCGGTCACGCACTACGAGGGATTGCAGGCGCCGTGGCTGCCGCTGCAGGATCGCGGCGTGCAGTTGGAGGTGGACACGCTGGTCATGGGCACTATCTTCGTGGCGCACGGGACCTGGTACGGGTCCTCTGCCGCAAGGCGCGCGCCGCGGACATAACGGCGGCGGAAAGCACCTGTCGCACGCGCCAGGGCACGTCATGCTCTTCAATCGGGGTCGTCGGGCTGCAGGAACTCGAACATCTTGATCGGCAGCCTGAGAGTCCGTTCGAAGATGCCGAAGACTTCGGCCGCAATCGCGCGCGGGTCGAGGGGAATCACGGTGGGGTCGCGAATGTCGCCATTCACGCCCACGGGGATGCTGGTCATCGTCCCGCCGATGATGTAGCCGACAACCGGAATCATCCGGACCAGGCGGTCGATGGCGCTGAAGGGCGCCACGAGCACGCTCAGGGCAGAGTCGCCGTCCCTGAGCTGTATCGTTCCGCTGGCGGCCAGGCCCAGCGCGGGGCTGTCGAACAGCCCCTCCCGGAGGACAAAGCGCCCCTCGCCGAACCCACCACGGACCTCGAGGTCACGGTAGGCAAAGCCTTCGTCGTCCAGCCGGACCTTGCCCTGAAGCACGTCCGCGATGCTCTTGAGCGAGAGAATGTTGCCGAGCATCGCAAAACGCATGACCTTGCCGTCGCGGGCCCGCGCCATGAGGTCGCCTTCGAGGTTGCGCAGCAGCTCGCCTGGGCGCCCCTGCGTTCTGAAGCTCGCGGTCAGGTCCATCCGGCCGGTCAGCCACAGCTTCTCGCCACTGAGGCAGCGGGCGATCTCGTCGACGTTTCTCTGCTTGACTGCTACCTGCGCGGACGCGTAGAGCTTCTGCGGCGTGATGCCGATGTCGAAAGGAATGGCGATGTTGCAGACCATGGCCTCGGTCACCTTCATCTCGATGCGATCGGGGTTCAAGGTCAGCAGCGCATGGACCGGCTTGGCCCGGATGCCACGGTACTCCATGAAGTCCGCCCGCAAGGACACCTGCCCCTTGACCGGGATGGGCCACATCGCCACCGCCTGCTTCCACGGGGCGGGCGGGCGCGCGGGCGTGGAGGCGGGCGCGCCCGCCGGGCGCGGCGCTGGCACGAGCCGGTCGATGACCAGCCCGGGAGAGCTGATCCGAGCATCGAGGAATGCCCCCTCGGGCACGCGCCGTACCTCGCCTTCGACCGCCAGCCGCTGGCCGTCGTACTCGACATCGGCGGAGCGCAGCACCAGGCGCTCGCCCGCGCTCCGCACGTCGAAGCGGTGGACGACGGCGGGTCGTGCAAACAGCCAGTCCAGCCGGACGTTCTCGGCGCGGAGGTGACCTTCGCCGCGAACCTCCGGTTTGGCATCGCGGTCGAGCACCGTGGCGTAGTCGCCTTCGATGCGACCGCGCCCGTCGATGGTGGCGTCTTTGAAGACACGGGCCACGGTGCGCCCGGTTAGGAGTCCCGCGAACTTCAGGCTCAGCATGCGGTCCGTCATCGTCAGCGCGACCGTCGCGTCACTTTCGGTATCGCGCACGTGCAACTGGCGTACCGCCAGGGAGTACCGCGTCACGGCCGCCGCGGCCCGGATCGCCGGGCCGTCCCGCACGCCCAGGCTGACCTGCACATCGACGCCGTCCACGCGATTCCAGCGCAGGCTGTGCAGGGCGAACCCCTGCAGCGGCCTGGGCGTGAAACGTGAGGGGATCCTGGCCTTCTCCATGGCCCAGGCGATGAAGCGTTCGCCCATTTCGCCAGAGGGCGCTCCCGCCTGCAGGCTCGGTGTCTTCGTGCGATAGCCGTGCATGGTGGCATCGAGCCGCGCACGTGCGTCCAGCAGCTCGACCAGCACGCCAGAGGCTTGCAGCGCCTCGGGGGTGACGCGGACGGCCCCTCCATCGACACGCGCGGTGCCGGACGAGTCCAGCACCTGCGCCCGAAGCTGTCTTGGGACGATGGTGAGGTCATAGTCGAGCGATCCTGCAGGGTTCCTGAGGGGGACGACAAGGCGACCGACCTCCAGGTCCAGGCGGCCGCTCACGTCACGGATCCGTGTCATCAGCGGGGCCAGTTCCCTGCGCTCGCGCAGCCAGGCGTACAGCTCGCCGGCATCGAGCCTGGCCGTTCCGCGGCCGATCGTGACGGCCGCCGGCCCCTGGGTGATGGCTTCTCCACTCACGCCCTCGAACTCGGAGGCACCGAAGCCCCCGTTGACGCGACCGAAGTCCACGCGGCCACGGCTGAGCCTGGCCTCCCCGCTTCGCAGCGACACGGGCAGGGGCAGGCCCTCAAGCTTGAAGGAGGCGTCCGATCGGTCCACGATCGCGTGGATCTGCCAGGCCTTGTTCCGGACGCTGGTCTCGACGCGTCCGACGGCGCGACCGCGCAGCCCGTGGACCCGGGCCATCGCCTGGCGCTGGGCCGGCGGGACCAGGCGCCGGGCGATCTCGAGCCCCGAGGCTGCGTCGATGTCGTAATCCGCCTTCAACCGGATGCTGCCGTCCTGCGGCTGCCAGCCGAAGCTGCCGTTCGAGATGCGGGAGCTGCCGAGTATGGCCGAGGCTCGTGTAAGGCTTAGCGTTTGATCTTTCCAGCGCAGCTGGCCTGCAATGCCATGCACGGGCTCTTCGATCACGGGGGCGAGCAGGGAACCCTCGGCCAGGGTCAGGCTGATTTCCATGGAGCCGGGCTGTGCCAGGCCGGCGAGTCTGGGGGCGCTGCTGGTGACTTGAACGTCACGGATCACCCCGCCCTGGACCCGGCTGGCCCAGGCTTGCACCATGGGCATGTCCCCGGCGAACGTTTCGGCAAGCGAGCGCAGCTGCCGCACATCGACTGCGGCCACGCGAAGGTCGGCGCGCGCATCCCCGCCGCCCGGCTCACGGCGCAGCTGCCCGGTGATGTCGGGCGCCAGGTCGCCCAGTCGCAAGGCATGCAGGGTGACCTCCAGCTGCCCGCCGCGTGCGGCCCCTGTGATGCTCCCATGCACTCCTTCGAGCGCGATCTGCGCGCCGGCACGGCGCGCGGTGAGACTGCGCACGCCGGCCCTGAGCGTTGCCGAGAACGTCTCCTGTCCATCGGCCTCCAGCACCGCATGGGCCCTTGCGTCTGAGACGGTGAGTCCAACGGTCGCGCCGCTCCCGTGGCGCTGGAGCATCTGTTGCAGCCTGATCCCGTCCAGGTCGAGTTCCGCGCGGGCCGCCGCGGTCGTGTAGTCCAGCCGCGCGTCGGCCTGGGCGCGGTCCCACAGCGGGCTCGACGTGCTCGCGGAAAGCGACAGACCCCTCGGGTCCGAGGAGGCCCTGGCCGTCAGGCGGATCGTGGGGATGGATGGCCAGTGGGGTGCCCGGATGTCGACTTCGGCATCCTCGATCGTGAGCGCCAGCTCCGGAGCGTGGCGCTTGATCTGCGGTGCGAAGGCGTGTGCCAGCTGGCGGTAGCGGGCAGCGGGGTCGGCCTGGGGGGGGCCTGCCTGCGCGGGTCTGGCCGGTACATTGAGCAGCAGCCGGGGCTGCCTGAGGTGCACGTGCCTGATCTCCGCCCGTCCGCCGAGCAGCGCGAGCAGGTCCAGGCGGATCTCGGCCTCGTCGACGGTCCCGCTGGCGATTGTGGCGATGTCGTAGCGCAGCTTGCGTATCGCGAGGTGCGGAGCCGGAAGCAGGTTGAGATGCATCTCGTCCCATGCGACGGGGCCGCCGGCGAGTTGCGAAAGCCTCTCTTCAAGCCTAGCCTGTGCCGCGGGCAGGTCGAGCAGCCGCGGGGCAAGAAGCAGCGCTGCGAGCAGCAGCGCTGCCGGGCCTGTCAGAATCCAGGCGAACTGGCGAAGGAGGACGGAACGACGCGTCGCACTCATGACGAAATTGTGAAGGCGATCTTCCGGTCTTGCTTGCTCGCCATGTGGCATGCCTCGTAGCAGGGTTGCGGGTGATGCGCGGGTCCCCGCACGCCGCAAGCGATTCAGGATGCGCCCCTGCGGCCATCATGCCATGGGCTTCCATAATAGGCTTTCAGGGTTTGGGATTTGGGAATCTATGAACACTCGACGTACTGTCCTGCCTGATCAAGCCTGGCGCTGGTTCCTGCCTTTGCTGCTCGCGACCTGCTTGTCCGGCTGCGCGCACAACATGCTGCTCGTGCCGCGGGAGGCCTCGCACGCGCTGGTGGACACGGGGGATACTCGACTGGGACGCGCGGCCGACAGCGCCCTGGCGGGCTCAGCCGCCACCGATTCGGCGCTGCACTTGCTGCCCGACGGACGGCAGGCCCTGGCGGCACGGCTGGCCTTGATCGAGCGGGCGCAGCGCTCTCTGGATGTGCAGTATTACATCTGGCGGGCCGATGCCAGCGGGCATCTGCTGGCGGAGGCGCTCTGGAAGGCCGCGGCCCGTGGCGTGCGCGTTCGGATTCTGCTGGACGACTGGGGCTCCCGGCCGAGCGACGCAGAGCTGGCGCAGCTGTCGGCGCACGCCAACATCGAAGTCCGGTTGTTCAACCCCCTGTCGCGGCGCTGGTCGCTGCCGGTGGCGCTGCTTCTGGATTTCGACCGCGGCAACCGGAGGATGCACAACAAGGCGTTGATCGCCGATAACCGGGCTGCTATCGTCGGCGGCCGCAACGTGGGCGATGAGTATTTCGAGGCTGGCAGCGAGGTGGTCTTCAGCGACCTGGATGCGCTGGTCATGGGGCCGGTGGTTCCGCAGGTCTCGCAGGGCTTCGATCGCTACTGGAACAGCGCCTATGCGCTGGCCGTCGGGCGTGCGGCGGGGAGCGAGCCCGCAGCGCAGGCGAGCGCTCCCGCGCAGGACGCGGGGGCTTCGTTGGCGGATTTCGGGCGGCGGCTCGACCTCGGCCAGTTGGGCTTCAACCGGGGTCGTGCGATCGCGCTCTACGACGACCCCTCCAAGCTCGAGCCTGGCGGGGCGGATCGCCGCGGGTCAGACCTGGGCCGCCAGATCGCTGCCGTGGTGGGCGCGCCGACGCAGGAGGTGTTCCTGGTCTCGGCCTATTTCGTCCCTGGCTCTGGAGGGACTGAGCAGCTGCGCGACTTTCGTCGGCGTGGTGTGCGGGTGGTGGTGGTGACCAACTCGCTGGCGGCGACCGACGTGCCAGCCGTGTATGCCGGCTATGCCCGCTACCGCAAGCCCCTGCTTGAAGAGGGGGTTGAGCTCTACGAGATCAGGGTGGACCCGCAAGCGTCGCCCCGGTCACGCCGGATCGAGCGGCCCGGCTCCTCCAGGGTGAGTCTGCACGCCAAGCTGATGGTGGTGGACCGGCGCAGCACCTTCATTGGATCCATGAATATCGATCCCCGTTCGCTGGTGCTCAACACCGAGAATGGCATCGTGGTGGAGAGCCCGGCGATCGCCGCCGCCATCGTCGACGGCACTCAGCGCCTGCTCGCCGGCAGTGCCTACCGCCTGACGCAGGACGGCGGCAACGTGCGCTGGCACACGCCGGGCCAGGAGACGGAGACTGTGCTGGATTCGGCCCCGGGCGCGAGTTGGTGGCGTCGATTCTCTTCCTGGATGCTCTCGTGGCTCGATATCGAGGAGTGGCTTTGAAGCGCGAAGGGTTGGCGCAAGTGGGGGCGGATGACAGAGCGGCTTCGCGCCCTGCCGTCATGATCTGCACGGAGTATCAGCGCTTGGTCAGGAGGTAGTCTGCCACGGCCTGGTAAGCCGGCAGGGAGACTGGGTCGTTTGCGGCATTGCCAGCCTTGGGGTGTGAGGCCAGGCGCACGATGACCATCGAAGCTTTGGGATCCACATAGATGGTCTGGCCGTGCACGCCTCGGGCTGCATAGGCGCCATGCGCATTGTGCAAGACCCACCACATGCTGCGGTAGCTGGCGCCAGTCAGTCCGCTGTAGCCGGCCGAGAAGGCGACGCGGTCGCCGCCAGCCCTGATGTTGCGGGTGACCTGTGCCGGGAAGATGCGCTTGTCATTGAGGCGTCCACCATCGAGCATCAGCTGGCCGATGCGTGCCAGATCACGAAGGCCCGCGCTCAAGCCGCCGCCCGCAAAGGGCGTGCCCAGACCGTCGACCGTCATGTAGCCATCCTGCTCGGCGCCGATCTTGCTCCAGATGCGATCCGAAAGCAGTTCCGTCAGCGACTTGCCCGTGGCTCTGGAGATGATCCAGCCCAGCGCGTCTGTGTTGATGGTCTTGTAGCCGAAAGAGCGGCCGTGCGGACCGGCCTGCTGGACCGTCTGCAGGTACTGAAAATAGCCGTTCGGTCCGGCGTAGCCTGCGGGCTTGGGCAGTGGACTGGCTGCCGCCGAGTACCGCCAGATGCCGGACTGCGGATCGGTGTAGTCCTCGCTATAGTCCAGCGCGGTTGTCATGTCCATCACCTGGCGGATGGTGGCGGTGCCGAACGCGCTGTTGCTGAGTTCAGGAACCACGGTAGCGACCAGGGCCTTGTCGTCGAGCAAGCCCTCGACGAGCAGAATCTCGGCGAGCAGGCCCGTCAGCGACTTGGTCATGGACATGACCCCGTGCTGGCCGGCTGGGCGCAGGCATCCCGCATAACGTTCGTAGACGACCTTGCCGCGGTGCAGGATCAGTACACCGTCGGTGTAATTCGCGGCCAGGGACTGCTTCCAGGTCATGCGCTGGTCGGCCCCAGCCGGCTTGAAGCGCAGGGTGTCGATCGCTTTCTCGTCGAGCGCATATTCCAGACGCCCGGGCGCGCGCAGGCCGCGGCTGACCTGAGCGGTGGGCAGCAGTTCACGTAAATGGCAGACCGTCCAGCGCAGCTTGGGAAAGCTGAAATAGTTGGAGTCCGGCTGCATGATCAGCTTGTCCGCAGGGGGCGGAAAACCCTGCATCCAGCCCATCGTGTTGGGGTCGGATTCGGCGGCAGATATAGGGGCGCCCATGACGGGCGGGGCCAGCAGCATCAAGCTGAGCAGCATTGCGGCCGCGAGCGTGTACTCCGCTGAGTGATGCGACGGACGTGTGATTGGCTTGGTCTTCATTGCGGTTGTCCTCAGTGCCGGCGGCGCGGGTCAAGGCCTGCTGGGGATGCTAGGTTCTTAGATAGGTTAGCAGGAACTTCGGGCTCGCGGGTGGCCGTTGTGCGGACGGGGCCACAGAAGGCCGCATTGAGTCGCGCGAGGGTTCTACCTTTGTGGCGGGGTGCTACCATGTGCTGGCCGCGCAATGGGTGATCCTGGAGACAGGAGTCTGCGGGTGCCGGGCGGGTGGCCGGCGATGCGCGTACGCCGGACGAGTCGATGCCGTTCGGCAACACGCATCTTGCCTTGGGAGTGCCGATAAGAGGGGCGCAGGCTTGGGGGGTTCTGTTCTCTTGCGGCGTATGCCTTTCAGGCTGGAAAGGTGCAATCAAAGGGGGAGATATGAAGCTGGGCGAAGCGAAATCGGCAGAAGTCCTCGTGGTGACAATGTTGCTGGGTTCGGTGCTGCCGGCTGGTGCAAATGCTGCCAGCGAAGAAGAGAAGATCGCGGCCGACCTGGCCAATCCATTGGCGCCGATCACGACGCTGTCCATGCAATACCGGGTGGAGTTGGGAAATGGTCCGGAAAACAAGGTGAACCATCAGTTGCGCGTTCAGCCTTCGTTCTTCAAACCATTTGCCGACAAGTCGGCCTTCCTGATGCGAACGGTCATACCCGTTTCCTCCAGGAGGTATCCGGTGGATCAAGGGGGGCTCGGCGATATCACTCTGGTCCCCTACTACGTTCCTGACACGACGCAGCCCTCATTCGTCGGCTATGGGGCCGCGCTTGGCCTTCCGACTGCCAACGGTGACGCCCTGGGCAGCGGAAAATGGACCGCCGGGCCGGCAATACTCTTTGCGAAACCCGGGCAGCTCTTCACGTACGGCGGACTCGCACAGCATATTTGGTCGGTTGCCGGGGATGACAAACGTCCTGATGTCAGTGTCTCCACCTTGCAGCCCTTCGTGACCTATCTGCTGGGAGGGGGATGGTCAACGACCGTCATTTCGGAGATGTCCTACAACTGGAAAGGGACACAGGATCGATGGACGATTCCGGTCAATGTCGGGGTTTCCAGGGTTCTCTCGGTCGGCGGGCAGTTCGTCAATCTGGGCGTAACCGGCGTTCGGTACGTAACGCGCTCTGACTGGCTGCCGGAGTGGGAAGTCCGTGCGACCGCCACTTACGTATTTCGTTCGCAGTGAAGCGTTTTGGGCGATGAGGTGAGGGTCATGTCGGGTGGGACGGCGACTTGCCCGTTTTCCTGCCTGCGCTGGGTGCGGGCAGGTTTCTGGTTTCTGTCGCCCCGCGTGGTGCTTCTGCAGATAGCCGCACCGGCATGTCGCAGGGTCCTGCGGACTCGATCAAAAATCCCTGTCGTTTGATACGGCGCGTACGGCAGCATGCATGGCGCAACCGTGCGTTCAGCCGGCATCAAAAAAAGGGCCCAAGCCTGCCGACGTTCCCCAGGCTTGGGCGACTGCTGTTCCTTGTCGAGCGGCCGTGATGAGCCACCGTATTTCTCATTGCCCGCCCATGCGGATCGAGCCGCCCTCCTGGCGTGGCTTGCAATCCTGGAAGGTGGCCATCAGCTCGGTGACGGCGTCCTGAATCTGGCCGCCGAAGGCCACGCCCATCTTGTTGGCCAGTTCGTGGCTCTTCTGGCCGCCATGGCGCTCGAACGGATCCATGCGCAGGTTGAAGATCAGCGAGCTGGGCTTGTGGTTGTCGAAGAAGCCCTCGCGCGTCGTGAAGTGCGACTTCCAGGCTCCGACGCGCACGGCGGTGAACAGGGTCTCGTCGTAGTAGTAGACGACGTTGCGCGCCGACGGCGCGCTGCCGGTCCAGTGCGTGAGGTTGTCGACGCCGTCAATGCAGATCTTGTCGCGTGCCTTGAGCTTGCCGCGCACGTCGCCGTAGCCGGCCGCGGCGGCCAGCGTGGTGAACATGTCCTCGTGGGTCTGGATGCCGTTGGAGATCTTGCCCTTGGAGATCTTTGCCGGCCAGCGTACCAGCATCGGCACGCGCACGCCACCTTCCCAGGTGGTGGCCTTCTCGCCGCGGAAGGGCGTGGCGCCAGCGTCGGGCCACCACGACACCATGGCGCCGTTGTCGGTGGTGTAGACGACGATGGTGTTGTCGGCGATCTTGAGGTCGTCCAGCAGCTTCAGAAGCTGGCCGACATGGTCGTCGTGCTCCATCAGGCCGCTGCCATAGATGTCGAACTCGCTGGAGATGTCGCTGGCCAGGTGCCTCGACGCTGGCTTGAGGTGGGTGAAGAGGTGCATCCGGCTCGGGTTGAACCAGGCGAAGAACGGCTGCTTGGCCCGGCTGGACTGGGTGATGAACCGCTTGGTCCGATCGAGGAACTCCTCGTCAACGGTCTCCATGCGCTTGGTCGTCAGGGGGCCCGTGTCCTTGATCTTCTGCTTGCCCACCTTACCGAAACGCGGGTCGAAGGTGGCGTCGTCTTCCTGCGTGGCCACGCTGTCGAGAACGCCGCGCGGCCGGTAGCGGTTGTTGAAGCCGGGGTCCTTACTCCACATGCGCAGTTCGGGCTCCTCCTCGGCGTTCAGGTGGTAGAGGTTGCCGAAGAACTCGTCGAAGCCGTTGACGGTGGGCAGGTGGCTGTTGCGGTCGCCGAGGTGGTTCTTGCCGAACTGCGCCGTGCGGTAGCCCAGTTCCTTCAGGATCTTGCCCAGCGTCGGGTCGCGCTGGTCGATGCCCACAGGCGAGCCGGGGAGGCCCACCGTCGTCAGGCCGGTGCGGATGGGCAGCTGCCCGGTGATGAAGCCGGCGCGCCCGGCGGTCGAGCTGGGGTGCGCGTAGTGGTCGGTGAAGAGGATGCCTTCGCGCCCGATGCGGTCGATGTTGGGGGTGGGGACCATCATGCCGTGGCTGTAGATCCCGACGTTCGCGTAGCCCACGTCGTCGGGCATGATCACCAGGATGTTGGGGCGTTGCTGCGCCGCGGCCGGTTGGGCCAGCACGGTGAACGCCGCCAGCACGGTAGCGGCCAGGGCGCTGCGGCGTGGGAAGTTTCTCGTACGCATGGTTCTCTCCTTAAGGTTGGGCTGTCACCGACCCAGTCGGCGGCGTATCTCCGGCATGTCCCGCTCCACTCGGGCATAGAAGGCTTTCAGGCCGGAGCACAGGTAGTTCAACCCGGGCTCGCCGTCGGGCGTTCGAAGCAGACGGTTCTTCGGGCACTCGCCCCAGCACAGGTTGAGATGCTCACATTGGCGGCAGTATGCCGGTAATGCATCGCGCTTGGCAAGGCCAAACGCGACCTGGGCCCTGGAAAATGCAAGGTCTCCTTCGTGCACCTGCCGGATGTTGCCGAGCCGGTACTCCGGGTAGACAAAGTGATCGCAGCTGTAGAGGCTGCCGTCATGCTCAAGTGCCAGCGCCTTGCCGCACACCGGTGACGAGGTGCACATCTGGGCGGGCAGGCCCAGAGCCTGCGCCACGGCGGACTCGAACAGGTTGACGTGCACGCGGCCAAAGTCGTGGGCCAGCCACTCATCCCACACAGCGCACAGGAAGCGGCCGTAATCGTCGGGGTCGACCGACCATTCGGTGACGACGGACAGGGGGTGGCCCGGCCGCGCCCGCTCGCTGCCCAGCGCTGGCATCTGGCCGGCCGGCAGGCGGGCCGGGGCTGTCTCTCCGAAGCTGCGGGTTTCGACGCATGGGGTGAACTGCACGCGCCAGGTCCCGACCTCGCGCGCCAGGAAGCGCCAGACGTCCAGCGGCTGCCGGGCGACGTCACGGTTGACCACGCACAGCGCGGCGAACGGCACCTCGGCCTGCCTGAGCAGGGTAGCGGCGCGCATGACCTTGTCGAAGGTGGGGGTCCCACCCTTCGTGTACCGATACCGGTCGTGGAGTTCGCGCGGCCCGTCGACGGACAGTCCGACCATGAAGCCGTGCTGCTTGAGAAATGCCACCCAGGACTCGTCCAGCAGCACCCCGTTGGTCTGCAGGTCGTTCTCGATGCGCTGGCCCGGCTTGCGGTACTTGGCCTGCAGGGCGACGACTTTCTGGAAGAAGGGCAGACCCATGATCGTCGGCTCGCCGCCCTGCCAGGAAAACACGACCTCATCACCCGTCTGGGGCTCGATGTACTGTCGGATGTGCTCCTCGAGCAGGTCGGCCGCCATGCGCGCGTTGGGCTCATGGCCCAGCAGCTCCGTCTTGTGCAGGTAGAAGCAGTACGGGCAGTCCAGATTGCATAGCGCACCCGCGGGCTTGATCATCGTATGGAAGCGGTACTGCCGCCCCGCAGGCAGTGCTGGAAGATGGCTGGCCGGTCCTTGCGTCATGCGGGTGTGGTCGTTCATTTGCCGGTCTCGTCCAATGAATGCGGGGAAGGTTCACCTGAGCGGCGATCCAGGGCCTCGTCTGGCCGCGTCCACGCCAGGCACGCCGTGATTGTGCCGGACGGCCCGCGATCAGCCCGGCAACTGCTCCGGTGGCAAGCAGGGCAGGCCGACGGCCTGGGCCACGGCCGGGTGCGTGACGCGGCCCAGCGCTACGTTGAGTCCGTTGCGCAGATGGGCGTCGTCCTGCACGGCCTGGCGCCAGCCCTTGTTGGCCAGCGAGAGCGCATGCGGCAGCGTGGCGTTGTTGAGCGCGAAGGTGGAGGTGCGCGCCACATTGCCCGGCATATTGGCCACGCAGTAGTGCACCACGCCGTCCACCACGAACGTCGGCTCGGCGTGGGTGGTGGGGCGGGAGGTTTCGAAGCAGCCGCCCTGGTCGATGGCCACGTCCACGAGCACTGCGCCCTTTTTCATGCGGCCCACGAGCGCACGGCTCACCAGCTTCGGTGCAGATGCGCCAGCCACCAGCGCGCTGCCGATGACGAGGTCTGCATCGAGTACGGCTGTTTCGATGTTGTGTGCGCTGGCCAGCAGCGTCTGGATGCGGTTGCCGTAGCGGGCGTCGAGCGCGCGCAGCTTGTCCACGCCGCGGTTGAGCACGGTGACACGCGCGCCCATGCCCACGGCGATCTGCACGGCGTTGGCGCCCACCGTGCCCGCGCCCAGGACGACCACGTGCGCGGCCGGTACGCCCGGCACGCCGCCCAGCAGCACGCCCATGCCGCCCTGCGACTTTTCCAGCCAGTGGGCGCCGACTTGCACCGCCATGCGTCCGGCCACCTCGCTCATGGGAGCCAGCAGGGGCAGGGTGTGGCCCGGGCCGGTGATGGTTTCGTAGGCGATGCAGATCGCGCCGGTCTTGATGAGGGCTGCGGTCAGGGCCGGGTCCGGCGCCAGGTGCAGGTAGGTGTAGAGGATCTGGCCCGGGCGCAGCAGGGGCAACTCCGAGGCTTGCGGCTCCTTGACCTTGACGATCAGCTCCGCCTGCGCAAACACCGCGGCCGCATCGGGGGCCAGCGTGGCGCCGGCGGCGCGGTAATCGGCGTCGGTCAGGCCGATGGCCGCCCCGGCGCCGCTCTGCACCAGCACGCCGTGCCCCTGCGCGCACAGCTCGCGCACACTGGCCGGTGTCAGGCCGACGCGGTATTCGTGGTTCTTGATTTCCCGGGGGACGCCGATCTGCATGGAGGTCTCCTGCGTGGCTCACGCGTTGGCGCAAGCTTAGCGTATGGATGTCGTGCGGCTCAACCGGGCGGGGGCGATGTCCTACTGCTCGCCCTTGGACTGGAGAAAGGCCACGCAGGCCTTGTCGTCCACCTGGATGTGCCGGGTCAGCCAGTCCTTCAGCGCGGCCAGGCTGGCCTGGTTGAACGCCGCGGCATCGGCCTGGAACTGGTCGAGCAGCTGGACAAGCTGGCCGGTCTGGCCGCTGTGCGCACTGGTGTGGGCCTCGGCTTGGGCATAACCATGGCGCTTGAGCAATTCTTCCTCGGCGATGAAGTGGTTCATGGCGGCGTCCACCAAGTCTTCGAGCAGGACGCCCAGGGCCTTGGGGTTGCCGAGTTGCTCGTGCAGGGTGTTAATGTGATGCACCAGGGCCTGGTGCTGCTCGTCGATGGATGCCATCCCGAGTGCCAGTTCCTCATTCCAGGGCATGAACGCCATGATGTCTGCCTCCTTGCTGATGGCAGCAGATTTTGGAGTTGAAAACGGGCCTTGTCCAGCAGTGAAAATTTCACTTTTCGATATCGTGTCTTTGGCATGACAAGCCCTGCGGGCAATTGTTAGCCGGAGCTTTAATCGGTTTCGTTGACACTTTGACCTAACGGAGGAAGTGATCAATGGGAAAGCCAGGACCAAGGCAGATCAATCGGTACAGCGTCGACTTCAAGGTCAAGGCGGTGCAGATGAGCGAACAGCCCGGCGTGCT
>CAUPQO010000071.1:0-14632 GCA_963513295.1 uncultured Hylemonella sp. | reverse complement strand
CGTCATCGCCCTGCTGTTCGGCATCCACATGGTGATGGCCATCGGCGGCGCCGACATGCCGGTGGTGGTGTCCATGCTCAACAGCTATTCCGGCTGGGCCGCTGCGGCCACCGGCTTCATGCTGTCCAACGACCTGCTGATCGTGACCGGCGCGCTGGTGGGCTCCTCCGGCGCCATCCTGTCCTACATCATGTGCAACGCGATGAACCGCAATTTCATCAGCGTGATCGCCGGCGGCTTCGGCTCCGGCGGCGGTGCGACCCCGGCCAAGTCGGGCGAGGCCGCAGCGCCGCAAGGTGAAGTCGTGCCGGTCACGGCCGCCGACACCGCCGAGCTGCTGCGCGAGGCCAAGAGCGTTGTCATCGTGCCGGGCTACGGCATGGCGGTGGCGCAGGCCCAGCACACGGTCTTCGAGATCACCAAGACCCTGCGCGAGAAGGGCGTCAAGGTACGTTTCGCCATCCACCCGGTGGCCGGCCGCATGCCGGGCCACATGAACGTGCTGCTGGCCGAGGCCAAGGTGCCTTACGACATCGTGATGGAGATGGACGAGATCAACGAGGACTTCCCGGACACCGACATCGCCATGGTCATCGGCGCCAACGACATCGTCAACCCGGCCGCGCAGGACGACCCGGGCAGCCCCATCGCCGGCATGCCGGTGCTGGAGGTGTGGAAGGCCAAGACCTCCATCGTCATGAAGCGTTCCATGGCTTCGGGTTACGCCGGTGTGGACAACCCGCTGTTCTACAAGGAGAACAACCGCATGCTGTTCGGCGACGCCAAGAAAATGCTGGACGAGGTGCTGGTCGCACTCAAGAGCTGACCCGGCTGTCGGCGGTTCCCGGACTGGTTTGCGGGGGAATCGGCGGCAGGTTCTGACAAGGCATAATCCCGCCACGGGAAAAAAGCACGACCGTGCTGGATCTTCCAGTACGGTCTTTTTTTGTTCCGCTACAGTCAGAACCGAAAACACAGGAGACAAGACATGAGCGACCGCATCTGGCTCAAGAGCTACCCCGAAGGCGTGCCCGCCGATCTGCCGCCTTCGCCTTATCCCTCGCTGGTGGCGCTGATGGAAGAAAGCTTCCGCCAGTACGCCGACCGCCCGGCCTACAGCTTCATGGGCAAGGAAATGAGCTTCGGGGAGACCGACCGCCTCAGCCGCGCCTTCGCCGCCTACCTGCAGGGCCTGGGCCTGGCCCAGGGCGACCGTGTCGCCATCATGATGCCCAATGTGCCGCAGTACCCGGTGGTGGTGGCGGCCATCCTGCGCGCCGGCTACGTGGTGGTCAACGTCAACCCGCTGTACACGGCGCGCGAGCTCGAGCACCAGCTCAAGGATTCGGGCTCCAAGGCCATCGTCATCATCGAGAACTTCGCCCACACGCTGGAGAAGTGCATTGCCGCCACCCCGGTCAAGCACGTGGTGCTGTGCGCCATGGGCGACCGCCTGGGCCTGCTCAAGGGCGCCCTGGTCAACTTCGTGGAGCGCAAGGTCCAGAAGATGGTGCCGCCCTTCAACCTGCCGCAGGCCGTGCGTTTCAACGAGGCCGTGGCCAAGGGCGAACGCGGCACCCTGCGCCAGCCCGAGATCAAGCCCGACGACGTGGCCGTGCTGCAGTACACGGGCGGTACCACCGGCGTGTCCAAGGGTGCGGTGCTGCTGCATCGCAACGTCATTGCCAACGTGCTGCAGTCCCAGCTCTGGAACGAGCCGGCCATGAAGAAGATCCCGGCCGGCCAGCAGTCCACGGGCATCTGCGCCCTGCCGCTGTACCACATCTTCGCCTTCACGGTGGGCATGATGCTGTCCATGCGCATGGGCGCCAAGCTGGTGCTGATCCCCAATCCGCGCGACCTGCCGGCCGTGCTCAAGGAGCTGTCCAAGCACGTGTTCCACACCTTCCCGGCGGTCAACACCCTGTTCAACGGCCTGGCCAACCACCCCGACTTCAACAAGGTGGACTGGAGCAACCTCAAGGTCTCGGTCGGCGGCGGCATGGCCGTGCAGGGCGCGGTGGCGCAGAAATGGTTCGAGAAGACCGGCTGCCCGATCTGCGAGGGCTACGGCCTGTCGGAGACCAGCCCCTCGGCCAGCTGCAACCCGGTGACGGCGACCGAATACACCGGCACCATCGGCGTGCCGATCCCCGGCACCTGGATGAAGATCATCGACGACGAGGGCCGCGACGTGCCCCAGGGCCAGCCCGGCGAGATCGCCATCAAGGGTCCGCAGGTCATGGCCGGCTACTGGCAGCGCCCGGACGAGACCGCCAAGGTCATGACACCCGACGGCTGGTTCAAGAGCGGTGACGTGGGCGTGATGGACGAGCGCGGTTACTTCCGCATCGTCGACCGCAAGAAGGACATGATCCTGGTCAGCGGCTTCAACGTCTACCCGAACGAGGTCGAGGACGTGGTGGCCAAGCTCGAGGGCGTGCTGGAGTGCGCCTGCGTGGGCGTGGCCGATGCCCAGACCGGCGAGGCCGTCAAGCTGGTGATCGTGAAGAAGGACCCTGCCCTCACCGAAGAGAAGGTGCGCGCCTGGTGCCGCGAGAACATGACCGGCTACAAGCAGCCCAAGGTGATCGAGTTCCGCGCCGACCTGCCCAAGACCCCGGTCGGCAAGATCCTGCGCCGCGAGCTGCGCGATAGCAAGTAAGGCCCCGCTGCGTGGCCGTGCGTCCTGAAACCACGGCCATCCTCAGTGCGCTGGCCGAGGAGCAGCAGGGGCTGATCGGCCTGTTGCGCGAACCCCGGCGCGTCGCACGCGCCGGGCGCGAGTTCTGGCTGGGCGAGCTGCACGGCATCCCCGTCGTGCTGGCGCTCTCGCGTATCGGCAAGGTGGCTGCGGCCACCACGACCACCACCCTGATCGAGGCCTTCGGCGCACAGCGCCTGATCTTCACCGGCGTGGCCGGCGGCATCGGCCCCGGCGTGCAGGTGGGCGACGTGGTGGTGGCCAGCGAGTTCGTGCAGCACGACATGGACGCCTCGCCGCTGTTCCCGCGTTACCAGATTCCCCTCTACGACCGTGAGCGTTTTGCCTGCGACATCGCCCTGGGCGACGCGCTGCTTGCGGCAAGCCGTGCCGGCCTCGAAAGCCTGGCCTTGCCAGCCACAGTGCACCACGGCCTGATCGCCAGCGGCGACCGCTTCGTGTCGGCCGCCGAAGAGGCGCGGGCCCTGCACGCCGCACTCAGCGCAGCCGGTCACCCGCCCCTGGCCGTGGAAATGGAAGGCGCAGCCGTGGCCCAGGTCTGCCACGACTACGCCATCCCCTACGCCGCCGTGCGCACCATCTCCGACCGCGCCGACGACACGGCCCACGTGGACTTCCCCCAATTCGTCACCGAAGTCGCCAGCCGCTACGCCCTCGCGATCATCGACGAGTTCGTGCGATCGCTGAGTCATAAGCGCATCGCCTGAGAGGGTTGATGCGGGAACGCCGTGGAACCGGCTCCGCCGGGCCACTGGCGTTGTCCCCTTGAGGGGAAGGCGGCGACAGCCGACTCAGGGGTGCTTCACTTCAACCAGCCGCGACGCCGGAAGTACCACATCGGCACCAGCGCACTGGCCACCATCAACGCCAGCGCATAGGGGTAGCCCCAGGTCTGCGCGAGCTCGGGCATGTACTGGAAGTTCATGCCGTAGAGGCTGGCGATCAGCGTGGGTGGCAGCAGCGCGACGCTGGCCACCGAGAAGATCTTGATGATCTTGTTCTGGTTGATGTTGATGAAACCGACAGTGGCGTCCATCAGGAAGTTGATCTTGTCGAACAGGAAGGCGGTGTGCGAGTCCAGCGAGTCGATGTCGCGCAGGATCTGGCGCGCTTCCTCGAACTGCTCGGGGTTGAGCATCTTGCTGCGCAGCATGAAGCTGACCGCGCGGCGCGTGTCCATGGCATTGCGACGGATGCGGCCGTTCAGGTCTTCCTGTCGCGCGATGGCGCCCAGCACCTCGCCGGCCAGCGCGTCGGTCACGTCCCCCGAGAGCACGAGCTTGCCGGCTTTCTCCAGTTCGTCGTAGATGCCCTCGAGCGTGTCGGCCGAGTACTCGGCGTCGGCGTCGAAGAGCTTGAGCAGCACTTCCTTGGCGTCCTCGAGCAGGCCGGGGGCGCGGCGCGCGCGCATGCGCAGCAGGCGGAACACGGGCAGGTCTTCGTCGTGGATGGAAAACAGCACGCCACAGCTGCGCAGGCCGGTGTTGTGCTGGTTCAGGATGAAGGCCACGCGCACGGTGCGCGGCTCTTCCTCGTCGGCGATCAGGAAGTCGCTGCGGATGTGCAGCTCGCCGTTGTCTTCCTCATAGAAGCGGGCGGATTCCTCGATGTCCTCGTCCATCGCGTCTTCCGGGATGGACAGGCCGTAGTACTGCTTGACCCAGCGCTTCTCTTCGAGCGTGGGTGATTCCAGGTCGACCCAGATGGGCTGGAATCTGGAGAGTTCCTCCAGCGACTCGATCTCTTCCTGGAAGAGCCGGCCGTTGGCGAGCGTGAAGATGTTGAGCATGGCTCACTCCCTCTTGGTTGGGGCATCGGGCGGGTGGGGGTGGGGTGCGGCTTCCAACCCCCGATGCCGGGAGTCGAAAGCTACCGACTGGGGCAGGTTTCCAAGGAGCGATCTCCGGAGTGGCGACAGGCGCAATTATGGCACTGTGCCGGCTTGGAGGAGGGGGATGTGCAGGTCTGCGGGGCCTGGGCCCGGACCTCGCGCGGGTTGCGAGGAGACACTGCAATCCAGCCATTCTGCACGGGTGTATGCGGGCTGGCAAGCCCCCGCGCGACGGACGGAATTCAAGGGGCGAAGACTGCGAAAAACTTGTGCGGCGTCAAGGAAAAAGGATTGCATTTCGAGCGGGTCGGGCGCATAGTGAATTTGCCTGCAGCAGCGAAGTCCGAAGTCGTCGTCGGGCTTTGCGGGTGCAGGCGGCAGTTCAAATCCGAGAGCAACAGGAGGCTACTCATGAACCTGACGATCAGCGGTCATCACCTCGAAGTCACCCCCGCCTTGCGCAGTTATGTCACGACCAAGCTTGATCGAATCACCCGGCACTTTGACCAGGTTGTCGATGTCAAGGTGCTACTCACCGTTGAAAAACAGAAGGAAAAGGAACGACGGCAACGTGCTGAATGCAATATCCACGTCAAGGGCAATGACCTGTTCGCGGAAAGCTCCCACGAGGACCTCTACGCAGCCGTGGATGAACTGGTCGACAAGCTCGACCGCCAGGTGGTCCGCCACAAGGACCGCCTGCAGGACCACCACCACGATGCGGCCAAGCGCCTGATGTAGGCAGCCCGCCCGCCCGCGGGGCCGGCGGTGATCCCCGCCCGACCCCCCAAGCAGCCGCGGGCACCCCCGCGGCTTTTTTGTTGCCGGGCCGCCCCGAGGGCCCCTCGGGGGCAGCGACCGCACGCCAGCGGGGAACGTGGGGGGACATTTTGTGTGCATAATCTGCCCACGCGAACATCATGAATCGTCGTGCGTCCATCCTGCCGACCGCACAAGTGCTTGTGCATGTCGATGCCACGAGTAAAAAACGTGCTTTCGAAGAGGTCGGCCTGCTGTTCGAGAATCTGCATGGCCTCAATCGCGCCCTGGTGACCGACAGCCTGTTTGCGCGCGAACGCCTGGGCTCCACCGGTTTGGGCCATGGCGTGGCCATCCCGCACGGACGCATCAAGGGCCTGAAGTCGCCCATGGCCGCCGTGGTGCAACTGGCCCAGCCCATCGGCTTCGATGCGCCCGACGAGTTGCCCGTCAGCCTGCTGATCTTCTTGCTGGTGCCCGAAGCGGCTACGCAGAAGCACCTGGAAATCCTGTCCGAGATCGCCGAGTTGCTGAGCGACGCCGCCTTGCGCGCCAGGCTCAACAGCAGCGCCACCCCCGCCGAACTGCACGAGCTGATCGCCGGCTGGCGTTCGGCCCAGCCGGCCTGAGCCCGGCCACCCGCCCGACATGAGACCGACCGTCGTCAGTGCCGAGGTCCTGTTCGAGGAGTTCCGCGGCAAGCTCAAGTGGGAGTGGGTCGCCGGCCTGGGGGCTTCCGAGCGTCGTTTCGACGAGGTCGCCGTGCGTGCGGCCAATTCCGGCGCCGACCTGGTGGGCCACCTGAACTACATCCATCCCTATCGCCTGCAGGTGCTGGGCGAGCGCGAGGTCGCCTACCTGACCAGCGCCACGCCGGAGGATTGCGAGCGCCGCATCTCGCGCATCACCACGCTGGAGCCGCCGGTGCTGGTTCTGGCCGATGCGCAACAGGTGCCGCCGGCCCTGCTGGCGATGTGCGAGGAGGCCAACATCCCTATGTTCGCCTCGCCGGAGTCCTCGGCCTATGTGATCGACGTGCTGCGCAGCTACCTGTCGCGGCACTTCGCCGACCGGGCCTCCATGCACGGCGTGCTGATGGACATCCTGGGGCTGGGCGTGCTGATCACGGGTGAATCAGGGCTGGGCAAGAGCGAGCTGGGACTGGAGCTGATCTCGCGCGGCCACGGCCTGGTGGCCGACGACGCGGTGGATCTCTACCGCGTGAACCAGGACACCATCGAGGGCCGCTGCCCCGAGCTGCTGCGCAATCTGCTGGAGGTGCGCGGCATCGGCCTGCTCGACATCCGGGCCATCTTTGGCGAGACCGCGGTGCGGCGCAAGATGCGCCTCAAGCTCATCGTGCACCTGGTCCGGCGCGAGACGCTGGAGCGTGACTACGAGCGCATTCCCTACGAGCCGCTGACGCAGGACGTGCTGGGCATCCCGGTGCGCAAGGCGGTGATCCAGGTGGTGGCTGGCCGCAACCTGGCCGTGCTGGTGGAGGCGGCGGTGCGCAACACCATCCTGCAGCTGCGCGGCATCGACACCTACCAGGAGTTCGTCGAGCGGCACCGCAAGGCCATGGGCGAGAGCTAGCCCTGGCCTCAATGAGCCGAGTGGTGGCCGCGTCCGCCCTGGCCGCGGTTCGGGCACTTGTCCTTGGTGCAGTGGGCGTAAAGGCTGAGCGCGTGTTCGGCGAGCGTGAAGCCGCGCGACTTGGCCACGGCGTTCTGCCGGTTCTCGATCTCGGCGTCGAAAAACTCCTCGACCTTGCCGCAATCCAGGCAGACCAGATGGTCGTGGTGCTGGCCCTCGTTGAGCTCGTAGACGGCCTTGCCACCCTCGAAATTGCTGCGCGTCAGGATACCGGCCTGTTCGAACTGGGTCAGCACGCGGTAGACCGTGGCCAGGCCCACGTCGGAACGGTCTTCCAGCAGCACGCGGAACACGTCTTCGGCGCTCATGTGGCGCTGGGTGCCCTTCTGAAAAATCTCCAGAACCTTCAGGCGGGGCAGCGTGGCTTTCAGGCCAGTGCTCTTGAGTTCGTCGATGGTGTTCATAGGCGTGGTTCCAGGGAGGCGGGGACGCGTAGCGGCAGGCCCTGCCGCTACAATGGGCCGATCATATCGCTAGCGCCAGTTTCATGTTCATTTTCCATCGCGCCCCCGGCCGCCTGGGGCTGGCCCTGCTCTTGGGTGCCGCCCTCTCGGCCTGCAGTTCCCTGCAGCCTTACCGTGTGCCGGTGGTGCAGGGCAATGTGGTCACGCGCGAACAGGTGGGGGTGCTGCGCCCCGGCATGAGCCGCATCCAGGTGCGCGACATCCTGGGCACACCGCTGCTGGCCAGCGTCTTCCATGCCGATCGCTGGGACTACGTTTTCACCCTCAAGCGCCAGGGCGCCGAACCGCAGGCGCGCCGTGTCACCGTCTACTTCAAGGGCGAGGTGCTCGACCGCTTCGAGGCGGATCCCCTGCCCAGCGAAACCGAGTTCGCCGCCACCCTGGGCAGCCGCGAGAAGCCCAAGGTGCCGGTGCTGGAGGCTGCCCCGGAAAAGCTGCAGGAATTCCCCGCCCCGGCCCCGGCCCCCGAAGCCAAGCCCCTGCCCCCGCTGCCGGCCAGCTACCCGCCGCTGGAGCCGGCTGCCCGCTGAGATGGACCCCATCATGACTGCACAGACACACCACCCCGTCGCCATCGCCGGCGCTTCCGGTCGCATGGGCCGCATGCTGATCGAATCCGTGCACGCGACCGACGATTGCCGGCTGGCCGGCGCGCTCGATGTGGCGGCCAGCCCGGCCATCGGCAGCGATGCAACCGCCTTCCTGGGCCACGCCAGCGGCGTGCACATCACGGCCGATCTGAAGGCCGGCCTGCAGAATGCCCGCACCCTGATCGACTTCACGCGGCCCGAGGGCACCATGGCCCACCTCAAGGTCTGCCGCGAGCTGGGCGTGGCCATGGTGATCGGCACCACCGGCTTCACCGAGGCGCAGAAGGCCGAGATCGCCGCTGCCGCCAAGGACATCGCCATCATGCTGTCGCCCAACATGAGCGTGGGCGTGAACGTCACGCTCAAGCTGCTGGAGATGGCGGCCAAGGCGCTGAACACGGGCTACGACATCGAGATCATCGAGGCGCACCACCGCCACAAGGTGGACGCGCCCTCGGGCACGGCCCTCAAGATGGGCGAGGTGATTGCCGGCGTACTGGGCCGCGACCTCAAGGACTGTGCCGTCTACGAGCGTTACGGCCACACCGGCGAGCGCGATCCGTCCAGCATCGGTTTTGCCACCATCCGTGGCGGCGACATCGTGGGTGACCACACCGTGCTCTTCGCCGGCACCGGCGAGCGCATTGAGGTCACGCACAAGTCCGCCAGCCGCGTGACCTATGCCCAGGGCAGCCTGCGTGCCGTGCGCTTCCTGGCCGGACGCCCCAGTGGCCTGTACGACATGTTCGACGTGCTCGGGCTCAAGTGAACTGAATCTGTCAGCCATGCAAGACAAATACCAACACCTCGAGGTCGAGAAGGCCGCCCACAGCCACTGGGTGGCGCGTGATGCCTACCGCGTGACGGAAGACGCCGGCAAGAAGAAGTTCTACGCCTGTTCCATGCTGCCCTACCCCAGCGGCAAGCTGCACATGGGCCACGTGCGCAACTACACCATCAACGACATGCTCACGCGCTACCTGCGCATGAACGGCTACAACGTCCTGATGCCCATGGGTTGGGACGCCTTCGGCCTGCCGGCCGAGAACGCGGCGCTCAAGAACGGCGTGCCGCCGGCCAAGTGGACCTACGAGAACATCGCCTACATGAAGGGGCAGATGCAGGCCATGGGCCTGGCCATCGACTGGAGCCGCGAGGTTGCCACCTGCGACCCCACGTACTACAAGTGGAACCAGTGGCTTTTCCTCAAGATGCTGGAGAAGGGCATCGCGTACCGCAAGACCCAGGTCGTGAACTGGGACCCGGTGGACCAGACCGTGCTGGCCAACGAACAGGTCATCGACGGCCGCGGCTGGCGCACCGGCGCGCTGGTGGAAAAGCGCGAGATCCCCGGTTATTACCTGAAGATCACCGACTACGCCCAGGAACTGCTGGACCACGTGCAGATCGGCAACGAGAAGGCCACGCTGAACGGCTGGCCCGAGCGCGTGCGCCTGATGCAGGAAAACTGGATCGGCCGCAGCGAGGGCGTGCGCTTCGCCTTCACGCACCAGGTCAAGGGCGAGGACGGCCAGCTCATCGATGATGGCCGCATGTACGTCTTCACGACGCGGGCTGACACCATCATGGGTGTGACCTTCTGCGCCGTGGCGCCGGAGCACCCGCTGGCCCAGCATGCCGCGAGATCGAACCCCAAACTGGCGGCCTTCATCGAGGACTGCAAGAAGGGCGGCACCACCGAGGCCGAACTCGCGCTGCGCGAGAAAGAGGGCATGCCCACCGGCCTGTTCGTGAAGCACCCGCTGATCGAGGAGCAGGTCGAGGTCTGGGTCGGCAACTACGTGCTCATGAGCTACGGCGACGGCGCCGTCATGGGTGTGCCGGCGCACGACGAGCGTGACTTCGCCTTTGCGCTGAAGTACCAGCTGCCGATCCGCCAGGTGGTGCACGTCGACGGCGAGCACTACGACTACCACCACTGGCACGACTGGTACGCCGACAAGGCCAAGGGCGTGACCAGCAACTCCGACACCTTCAGCGGCCTGTC
Organism: uncultured Hylemonella sp.; assembly: GCA_963513295.1. Lineage (GTDB taxonomy): Bacteria > Pseudomonadota > Gammaproteobacteria > Burkholderiales > Burkholderiaceae_C > Hylemonella. Next base: position 4,599 of record CAUPQO010000071.1, on the reverse strand, counting down.
CTATCAGGAGGCGGTGAACGCGGTGGCGCACGCACTGCAGGTGCGCGGCCTGGGCGAGAAGAAGACCACCTGGCGCCTGCGCGACTGGGGCGTGAGCCGCCAGCGCTACTGGGGCACGCCGATCCCCATCATCCATTGCGAGGTGCATGGCGCGGTGCCGGTCCCCGAAAAGGACCTGCCGGTGGTGCTGCCGCAGGACTGCATTCCCGACGGTTCCGGCAACCCGCTGCACAAGCACGAAGGCTTCCACGCCGGTGTGGTCTGCCCGGTGTGCGGCAAGCCGGCGCGGCGCGAGACCGACACCATGGACACCTTTGTGGATTCGTCCTGGTACTACATGCGCTACTGCGACCCGACGAACACCGAGAAGATGGTGGCGGAGGGCGCGAACTACTGGATGCCGATGGACCAGTACATCGGCGGCATCGAGCACGCCATCCTGCACCTGCTGTACGCGCGCTTCTGGACCAAGGTCATGCGCGACCTGGGGCTGGTGAAGGTCGATGAACCCTTCACCAAGCTGCTGACCCAGGGCATGGTACTCAACCACATCTATTCGCGCCGCACGGAGAAGGGCGGCAAGGAGTACTACTGGCCGCACGACGTGGAACATGTGCTTGATGCCGGCGGCAAGATCACGGGCGCGAAGTTGAACAAGGCGGTGGGCGGCCTGCCCGCGGGCACGGCCATCGACTACGAGGGCGTGGGCACCATGTCCAAGTCCAAGAACAACGGCGTCGACCCGCAGGACCTGATCGAGAAGTACGGCGCCGATACGGCGCGCCTGTACACCATGTTCACCGCGCCGCCCGAGGCCACGCTGGAGTGGAACGACGCCGCGGTGGAGGGCAGCTACCGCTTCCTGCGCCGCGTCTGGAACTTCGGTCTCAAGCTGTCGGCCATGGACCCGGCGGCTGCCAGCGCCAGCGTGGCGGGCGTGAAGAACCTCCAGGATGTGAGCTTCGGCAAGGAAGCCAAGGCCTTGCGCCTGGAAATCCACAGCGTGCTCAAGCAGGTGGACTACGACTACCAGCGCATGCAGTACAACACCGTGGTCTCCGGGGCCATGAAACTGCTCAATGCGCTGGAGGACTTCAAGGCCGGCGGCACGCCGGGCGCCGAGGTTGCCTTGATCGAAGGTTTCGGCATCCTCTTGCGTTGCCTCTACCCAGCCACGCCGCACATCACCCATGTGCTGTGGAGCGAACTGGGCTACGCTGGCGTGCTGGGCGAGCTGCTGGACGCGCCCTGGCCCCAGGTGGATGTCTCCGCGCTGCAGCAGGACGAGGTCGAGCTCATGCTGCAGATCAACGGCAAGCTGCGTGGTGCCATCCTGGTGCCGGCCGGCGCTTCGAAGGAAGCCATCGAGGCCATCGCCTGCGCCAGCGAGCCGGTGCAGACCCAGGCCCAGGGCGCAGCGATCAAGCGTGTCATCGTGGTGCCCGGTCGCCTGGTCAACGTTGTCCTTTGAGTCCATGAAACGGCGTCTCTTTGCCGGCCTCCTGTGCGCGTCGCTGCTGGCATTGGCCGGCTGTGGTTTTGGGCTGCGCCAGCCCTACAACTTCGCCTTCACCTCCCTGTACAGCAGCGTGGCGCCGACCTCGCCCATGGGGGTGGAACTCAGGCGCCAACTGCAGTCCAGCGGGCAGCTGGAGTACATCACCGACGCAGCCCGCCAGCAGGAGGCGCAGGCGGTGCTCGACATCCTCTCCGAGCAGCGTGTCAAGACCGTGGTCGGTGTCAGCGCCACGGGCCAGGTGCGGGAGTTCCAGCTGCGCCTGACCCTCAAGTTCCGTCTGCGCACGCCACAGGGCAGGGAGATCATTCCCGAGACCGAACTCGTGCAGCAGCGTTCGCTCAGCTACGACGAAGCCTATGCCCTGGCCAAGGAAACCGAGGAGGCCATCCTCTACCGCAATATGCAGAGTGACATGGTGCAGCAGATCCTGCGCCGCCTGGCAGCCATCAAGCAGCTCTGAGCGGGAGCCTACGCATGCAAGTCGCAGCCGCCCAGCTTCCCGCTCAACTGCAGCGCGGGCTCAAGAGCCTGTACACGGTCCACGGTGACGAGCCGCTGCTGCAACAAGAGGTGGCCGACACCATCCGCGCGACGGCACGTGCCCAGGGTTATACCGAGCGCACCGTGCACACGGTGGCCGGTGCCCACTTCGACTGGAGCGAGGTGTTGGCCGCGGGTGGTTCCCTGAGCCTGTTCGCCGACAAGCAGATCGTCGAAATCCGCATTCCTTCGGGCAAGCCCGGCAAGGACGGCAGCGTGGCGCTGCAGCAGCTGGCCGAAGCCGCCCAGGGCAATGACAGCACGCTCACCCTGGTGCTGCTGCCGCGCCTGGACAAACAAACGAAAACCGGCGCCTGGTTCGGCGCCCTGGAAAGCTTTGGTGTGACGGTGCAGGTCGAGCCGGTCGAACGGCGTGCCCTGCCGCAGTGGATTGCCCAGCGCCTGGGCGCCCAGGGCCAGCGGGTGGTGGGTGGCGAGGAGGGTCAGCGTACCCTGCAGTTCTTTGTCGACCGGGTGGAGGGCAATCTGCTGGCCGCCCACCAGGAAATCCAGAAACTCGCGCTGCTGTATCCCGAAGGGGAGTTGTCTTTCGAGCAGGTCGAAGGCGCCGTGCTGAACGTGGCTCGCTACGACGTGTTCAAGCTGTCCGAGGTCGTGCTGGCCGGGCAGGCGGCGCGCGTGCAGCGCATGCTGGACGGCCTGAAGGCCGAGGGCGAGGCCGAGGTGCTGGTGCATTACGCCCTGAGCGAGGACATCCGCGCCCTCAAGCGCGTCAAGGACGCCATCGGGCAGGGCCGCCCCCTGCCCATGGCCCTGCGCGAGCAGCGCATCTGGGGCCTGAAGGAGCGCCTCTACGAGCGCGTGCTGCCCCTGCTGACGGCCACTGACCTGGCCAATCTGCTGCAGGCGGCGCATCAGGTCGACGGCATTGTCAAGGGCCTGAAGCAGCCTGACTGGCCCACCGAGGGCTGGCAGGCCCTGCAGCGCCTGGCCCTGCAGCTATGCGGGCACTGTGCCATCGCCACCGCGAAAACGGGTGGCGTGCGAAAATAAGCGCATGAACGCGCCCGACGCCACCGCCCGCATCACCGACATCACCCAGGCCTTGGGCCGGCAGGCGCGCGCCGCCGCCGCCGGGATGGCCAAGGCCAGCGCCGCGAAGAAGAACGACGCCCTGCGTCGTCTGGCCGCCCTGCTGCGCGCCAATACGGCTGCGCTGGGCCGGGAAAACGACAAAGACCTGGCCCGCGCCCAGACGGCCGGCCTGGCCGAGCCCATGGTGGATCGGCTCAAGCTCACGCCCAAGGTCATCGAGACCGTGGCCCAGGGGTGCGAGCAGCTGGCGGCCATGGGCGACATCATCGGCGAGATCGTCGGCATGAAGCAGCAGCCCAGCGGCATCCGCGTGGGCCAGATGCGCGTGCCCATCGGCGTCTTCGGCATGATCTTCGAGAGCCGGCCCAACGTCACCATCGAGGCGGCCAGCCTGTCCATCAAGAGCGGCAATGCCTGCATCCTGCGCGGGGGTTCCGAGGCCATCGAGTCGAACAAGGCGCTGGCGAAGCTGGTGCAGCAGGCCCTGGTCGAGGCCGGCCTGCCGGCGCAGGCCGTGCAGCTGGTGCAGACCACCGACCGCGAGGTGGTGGGCCAGCTCATCGCCATGCCCGAATACGTGGATGTGATCATCCCGCGCGGCGGCAAGTCGCTGATCGAGCGCATCAGCCGCGAGGCCACGGTGCCCGTGATCAAGCACCTGGACGGCAACTGCCACACCTATGTCGACGATCCCTGCGACCTCGACATGGCGGTGCGGGTCGCCGACAACGCCAAGACCAACAAGTACAGCCCCTGCAATGCCACCGAGAGCCTGCTGGTGGCGCGAGGCGTGGCGGTCGACTTCCTGCCCCGCATCGGTGCCGTCTACGCTGCCAAGGGTGTGGAGATGCGCTGCTGCCCGGAGTCCTGGGCCATCCTGGAAGGCATCCCCGGCGCCCAGCTCAAGGAAGCCACCGAGCAGGACTGGTACGAGGAATACCTGGCGCCCATCATCGCCATCAAGGTGGTGGCGGGGCTGGACGAGGCGATTTCCCACATCAACCAGTACGGCAGCCACCACACCGACGCCATCCTCACGCGCGACCACATGCACGCCCAGGCCTTCCTGCGCGAGGTGGATTCGGGCAGCGTGATGGTCAACGCCAGCACGCGTTTTGCCGACGGTTTCGAAAACGGCCGGGGTGCCGAGATCGGCATCAGCACCGACAAATTCCACGCCCGGGGCCCGGTCGGTATCGAAGGGCTGACCTCGCTCAAATATGTGGTGTTGGGTGAAGGCGAAGTCCGCACCTGATCTGCTTGTCTGGGGTGGCCGGGTTCACAATCCCTTGGCTTCTGTCGGGTCAGTGCTTGCCAACGCGCTGACCGGCCCCATATGATTATCTTGTTTTTGTCATTTCAGCCCCATAAAGGTCGCCCATGGTTCCCCATCTTGTCACTGCCCTGACCGGCCCCATCAATGAGCTGGAGCAGCGCATCCTTGATTCCATGCCCGCGATTGAACGCTGGTTTCGTCTGGAATG
>CAUPQO010000070.1:0-14832 GCA_963513295.1 uncultured Hylemonella sp. | reverse complement strand
GACTACGCCTGGGCCCTGTTCCGCAAGGCCGAGGCCGTGCGGCCCGGCAGCTATGCGCTGCTGGAAACCAAGGCGCTCAAGCTCACCGGCGGTGCGGATTCGCCCAAGCCGCCGGCCGGCCGCGGCACCTACGCCTGGGTCATGGACGAGGGCCAGGCTGATGTGTTCCTGACCTACTGCACCAACGCCGTGGCCTCGCAACGCGAAGTGCCGCGCCTGAAGATCGTGCAGGTGCCGCCCGAGCTGCAGGTGGGCGCGGCCTACGGGCTCACGTTACGCAGCGACGCCCCGCGGGCCGCGCGCGACTTCGTGGCCTACCTGCTCTCCGAACCGGGGCAGGCCGTGCTGCAGCGTTACGGCTTCGGCCGGCCATGAGAGCCCTGCTGCTTCTGCTCTGCTGCTGGGTTGGCGCCGCGCAGGCGGCCGAGCCCGTGCTGCTGCAGGTCGGTGGTTTGGTGCAGCACAAGCTCACGCTCACCGCGCAGGATCTCAAGGCCCTGCCGCAGAAGGACTACACGGAAAAACGCAGTGTCATCGTCGAGGGCCGCGAGGTGACGCAGACGGTGCTCATGCGCGGCATCCCCCTGCGTGCCTTGCTGGACCAGGCCGGCCTGGCTTCCGATCGCCAATCGGTACGCCGTGCCTATGCGCTGCTGACGGCACAGGACGGCTACCAGACCGTCTTTTCATGGGGTGAGCTCTACAACACCCGCATGGGCGACGACGTGCTGGTGCTGCTCAAGCACGGCGACGACGACCTGCTGGCGCGTGACGGTTTCCCATCCCTGCGTTCCCTGCAGGACATCCGTCCCGGCCCGCGCCATGTGCGCTGGCTCACCTCCGTCGATGTGCTGCTGGCGCCCGGCCGCTGAAGCAGGGCCCAGGCCGCGCGGCCCCTGCGAGATCGTGAACAGGCTCTAAGATGTGCGCATGAAATCCAGGTGCTTGCCGATCTTGCTACTGCTGGGGGCGAATCTTGCCAGTGCGCAGGCGATCGACCGGGCGGCGATGGTGGCTGCCCACAACCAGTGGCGAGCCCAGGTGGGTGTGGGCGAACTCAGCTATTCGCACAGTCTGGAGGTTTCGGCCCAGGCCGGGGCCGACCAGCTGAAGCGGACGAATCAGTGCCGCATGCAGCACAGCAAGACCGAGGGGCGCTACGGCGAGAACCTCTACTGGTCCAGCGCCCTGCGCTGGTCGGACGGGCGGCGCGAACAGGCCCGGGTGTTGCCGGCCCAGGTGGTCGACAGCTGGGGCAGCGAGAAGCGCGACTACAACCACGAGAAGAACAGCTGCAAGCCCGGCAGGATGTGTGGCCACTACACGCAGATGGTCTGGCAGACCAGCACCGAGGTCGGCTGCGCCAGGGCCGTGTGCGCCGACAGCCAGGACCAGGTCTGGGTCTGCCAGTACCAGCCGGCGGGCAACTGGGTCGGGCGCAAGCCCTACTAGGGCCTGTTCACCTGAACTAGTCCTGCCGGAACAACTCGTGGATCTGCTTGCGCAGCCAGACGTGCGCCGGGTCCTTCTGGAAACGCTGGTGCCAGAACAGGTGCACGTCGATCACCGGTGACTTCATCGGCGTGTCGACGTAGCGCACCTCGCCGTGCTGCACGAAGAACTCCGCCAGGTCGCGCGGCACCGTGGCGATCAGGTCCGAGGTCTCGACGATGGGCAGCAGGCTCATGAAGTGCGAGAGCTCCACCACCACCCGGCGCTGGATGCCCTTGGCCTGCAGGAACTGCTCGATCACGTGCTCGCGGCCGTCGGGCTTGACCACCGCGTGCGCGGCCTTGAGGAACTGGGGCAGCGTCAGCTTGCCCCGGCCCAGCGGGTGCCCCTTGCGCAGCAGGCAGACGTGCGAGCTGCGGATCAGGCGCTGCTGGTAGAAGCCCGCCTTCTGCAGGTCGGGGAAATAACCGATGGCGAGTTCGGCCGCGCCCGACTCCAGCGCCGAGGCGGCCGCATGGCGCGGCATGGCCAGGGTCTTGAGATTGACCTGCGGTGCGTGTTTCCCCAGGTGCGCCAGCAGGCGCGGCAGGAAGTTCATCTCGGCGATGTCCGGCGTCAGCAGGGTGTAGGCGCGCTGGCTGCTGGCCGGATCGAAGGCCGAGGGCTGCAGGATCTCGGACTGGATGGTCTGAACAATCGGCCGGATCACCGCGCCCAGGCTCTCGGCGCGCGGCGTGGGATTCATCAAGGCACCGGCGCGCACGAACAGCGGGTCGTTGAAGAGCACGCGCAGCCTGGCCACCGCCGCGCTCATGGCCGGCTGGCTCAGGCCCAGGGCCTCGCCGGCGCGGGTCACGTTGCGGTGCTGCAGCATGGCGTCGAACACCACCAGCAGGTTCAGGTCGACCGATCGTATATCCATGCCGTGGATTCTATGTATTTATGGAATCGACTAGATCAATGATGGGGCTCTCCCTAGACTCGCCTCCATCACTGATTTGATCCGCGTCAAGACGGATTAGGGCCTGTTCACACTAATTTCTCAAGATGCGTTGCGGATCAAAAAAGTCATGCGGTAGGCGCGTGGACGCCGCCGGGGTAGCCCCCGGCAAGTCCGCGCAACACCCCGCATGGCTTTTTTGGCCGCAACCCGAAGGGAACGGGGTTAAAACAGCGCCACTCGTTGTTGCACTCCTAGCCCAGGCGGTCAGCCTGGGCGTCGTCGCGCGCCTAGATTGGCGCTGTTTTAACCACGTTCGCACTTGAGAAATTAGTGTGAACAGGCCCTAGTCCCACGAGGAGACCCACAAGGTGCAGACACTCACGCTCGCCCAGGCGCAGCAGATCATGGCCGGTGCCCTGGCGCATTCCCAGACCGCCGGCTTCAAGCCCATGGGCATCGTCGTGCTGGACGAGGCGGGGCATCTGAAAGCCTTTGCCCGCGAGGACGGTGCCAGCATGTTCCGCTTCGAAGTCGCCCAGGCCAAGGCCTGGGGCGCTGTCGGCATGGGCGTGTCCAGCCGCACGCTGGGCCAGCGCGCCAAGGACAACCCCAACTTCTTCGTCTCCCTGGCGGCCACGGCCGGCGGCAAGTTCCTGCCGCAGACCGGTGCCGTGCTCATCAGGAATGCCGCCGGCGAGACCCTGGGTGCCGTGGGCGCCAGCGGTGGCACCGGCGACGAGGACGAGGCCATTTGCATCGCGGGTGTGGTGTCGGCTGGCCTGGTGGCAGGTTGACGAGGTGAGCATGCCCTGCAACTGCGGCGTGGATGTCCACGCCCACGTCATCCCCGGCGAATTCCCCGCCTGGCTGGGCGGGGCCGCACCTGCTGGCTGGCCCTCCATGGCGCCCGCGCAGGACTGTCATCACCGCAGCGTGATGATCGACGGCAAGAACTACCGCACGGTCTCTGACAAGAGCTGGACCACCTCGCGCCGCCTGGCCGACTTCGCCGACATGGGGCTGGAGTTGCAGGCCATCTCGCCCATGCCCGAGCTGCTGTCCTACTGGCTGGCGCCCGCCGCCGGCGCGCAGCTGGTGCGTTACCTCAACGAGCAGATCGCCAGCATGGTGGCCGAGTCCGGTGGCCGGCTCATCGGCCTGGGCGCCGTGCCCCTGCAGGACCTGGACCTGGCCATCACCGAGCTGCATTACCTGAAGGACAAGCTGGGTCTGCGTGGCGTGGAGATCGGCAGCAATATCAACGGCGTGGTCATGGGTGACCCGCGTTGGCTGCCTTTTTTCGAGGCCTGTGCCGCGCTGGACCTGTCGGTCTTCGTGCACGCGCTGCGCCCGGCCGGCATGGACCGCCTGGTCGGCCCGCCGCCGCTGCAGCAGGTGCTGGCCTATCCCACCGACGTGGGCCTGGCCGCGGCCTCCGTGCTCACCGGCAACCTGCTGGCCCGTGTGCCCGGCCTGCGCCTGGCCTTCAGCCACGGCGGCGGCACGCTGGCCATGCTGCTGCCGCGGCTGCAGCAGGCCATGAGCGTCTTCCCCGCTCTGAAGGACAGCGTGCTGAAGTCACCTGCCGAGCAGGCGCGCGAACTCTATTACGACACCCTGGTGTTTGACACGCCCACGCTGCAGCACCTGGTGCGCACCTTCGGCGCCCGCCAACTGATGGTGGGCACCGACTACCCCTTCAATTTCCACGACGCCCGGCCCATCGAGAGCATCCGCGCCGCCGGTTTTGACGAGACCATCGTCGACCAGCTCACGCAGGCCAATGCCCGGCGTTTCCTGGGCCTGCCTTCCGAATCCAAAGGAATCTCTCCATGACCCATGCCTCCTCACGCGTGGCCGCGCTGCGCAGCGTGGCCCTCACCGTACCCGATCTGGCGCAGGCCGAAGCGTTCTACACCGGTACCTGGAACCTCAGCGTGGCCGCGCGCACGAGTGACGCCATCTACCTGCGCGGCACCGGTGCCGACCACCACCTGCTGGCCCTGCACCAGGCCCCGGGTCCGGCGCGTATCCGCAACGTCACGCTGCGTGCCCGCAGCCGTGCCGCGCTCGACGAAGTGGCGCAGGCTGCCGTCGCAGCGGGCGGCCGTGTACTGGAGCCCGTCGCCCCGGTGCAGGAGCCCGGCGGCGGCACGGCCGTCACCGTGGCCGATGCCGACGGCCGCATCTTCCGCCTGGTGCACGGCGACGCCTTGCACACCGATGCCCATGAAGCCAAGGACCGGCCCCTGCGCCTGGCCCACGCCGTGCTCAACAGCCACGCCGTGGAGGCCACGCGTGCCTTCATGGAGCAGGTCTTCGACTTCTCGCTCTCGGACCGCACCCGCATCATGGCCTTCATGCGCTGCAACAGCGACCACCACAGCATCGCGCTGGGCGATACCGACAACGACGCACTCAACCACATCGCCTTCCTCATGCCCGACCTGGAGTCGGTCATGCGTGGCGGCGGCCGCATGCGTGACGCGGGTTACGGCATCGAGTGGGGGCCCGGCCGCCACGGCCCCGGCGACAACGCCTTCAACTACTTTGTCGGCCCCTTTGACGTGGTCATCGAATACACGGCCGAGGTCGAGCAGGTGGACGACAGCTACCAGGCCAGACAGCCCGCCGACTGGACCTGGCCTCCGGGCCGCGTCGACCAGTGGGGCATCTCGCAGCCACCCAGCGCGCGTCTGAAGCAGGCGCAAAAAGCCATCGTTTTCGTTTCCTGAATTTTTCTGATTTGTAGCCAGGAGTTTTTTTCATGCGTTTCATCACCTACATCCAGGGCGGCCAGCAGCGTCTGGGCGTCGTCGCCGGCAACGAGGTCATCGACCTCAACCAGGCCCATCCCCAGATCAGCGCTGACCTGCGAACCGCCCTGCGCGCCGGCCAGGACATGGCCGGCGCCGCGAAGGCGGCCATCGCCTCCAATGCCAAACGCATGCCGCTGGCCAGCGTGCAACTGGCCCCCGTGCTGCCCGAGCCCGGCAAGATCGTCTGCCTGGGCCTGAACTATTACGACCACGCCAAGGAAGGCGGGCGCGAGAAGCCGGTCTATCCCTGGTTCTTCCTGCGCTGCGCCTCCTCGCTGCTGGCGCACGAGGCCAAGGCCCTGCGGCCCAAGGTCTCCGAGCGCCTGGACTGGGAGGCCGAACTCGCCGTGGTGATCGGCAAGACCGTCAAGCACTGCACGATGGACAACGCGCTGGATGCGGTGTTCGGTTATTCCGTCTTCAACGACATCTCGGTGCGCGACTACCAGAAGAAGACACCGCAGTGGAGCATAGGCAAGAACTTCGACCGCACCGGCCCCTTCGGCCCCGCGCTGGTCACCGCCGACGAGCTGCCCGCGGGCGCCACCGATCTGCGCATCCAGGCGCGCCTGAACGGCCAGGTCATGCAGGACGCCAACACGCGCGACATGATCTGGGGCGTGGCCGAGACCATCCAGCTGCTCACCGAGTGCATGACGCTGGAGCCCGGCGATGTCATCGTCATGGGCACGCCGGCCGGCGTCGGCCAGGCGCGCACGCCCCCGGTGTGGATGAAACACGGCGACGTGGTCGAGATCGAGATCGAGAACATCGGCCTGCTGCGCAACACCATCGAGGACGAGGCCTGACCATGGGGAACGTGAAAGCGGCAGCGCTTTACGACGTTGCCATCGTCGGCTTCGGGCCGTCGGGTGCGGTCGCCGCGGGCCTGCTGGGCGCGCAGGGCATCCGCACCTATGTGTGCGACAAGCTGCGCGACGTCTACGACAAACCCCGCGCCATCGCGCTGGACCACGAGATCATCCGCCTGTTCCAGCAGATGGGCGTGGCCAAGAAGATCAAGCCTTTTGTCGAACCCTTTACCGATTCGGTCTACTACGGTGTGGACGGCCAGGTCATCAAGCGCATGTCCACCGTGGCGCCGCCTTACCCGCTGGGCCACACGCCCTCGGTGGTCTTCACGCAGCCGCCGGCCGAGCGCATCCTGCGCGAGCACGCGCTGTCCTTTCCCTGCATCACCGTGGCGCTGGGCCAGACGCTCACGCAGATCAAGCAGGACGCCGACAAGGCGACACTCACCCTCAGCGGTGACGATGGCCAAACCTCTACGGTGCAGGCGCGTTACGTGATCGCCTGCGATGGGGCGTCGAGCACCGTGCGCAGCCAGGTCGGCATCACGCTGGAAGACCTGGACTTCGACGAACCCTGGCTGGTGGTGGACGTGCTGGTCAATGAAAAAGGCCTGGCCAAACTGCCCACGACCAGCGTGCAGTACTGCAACCCCGAGCGGCCCAGCACCTACCTGATCTGCCCCGGCAAGCACCGCCGCTGGGAAATCTCCATCAACCCCGGCGAAGACCCCAAGCAGGTTGCCACGGCGGCGGGCACCTGGAAACTGCTGGCGCCCTGGCTCACGCCGGCCGATGCCACGCTGTGGCGCCAGGCCAGCTACCGCTTCCATGCCCTGGTGGCCAGCCAGTGGCGCAGTGGCCGCGTCTTCGTGGCCGGCGACGCCGCCCACCAGCAGCCGCCCTTCCTGGGCCAGGGCATGTGCCAGGGCGTGCGCGACGTGGCCAACCTGTGCTGGAAGCTGGGCGCCGTGCTGCAGGCCGGCGCGCCCGATCGCCTGCTAGACACTTACGGCGAGGAGCGCAAGGCCCACGTCATCGACCTCACCACGCGCATCAAGGCGATCGGCCAGATCATCTGCGAGCGTGACCCCGTGCGCGCCCGCGCGCGTGACGCCAGGCTGCTGGCCGAGTGCGGCGGCGTCGTGCAGCCCACGCCGCGCCAGGACGTGCAGCCCGGGCTGCGTGCCGGCCTGCTGGCCGCGCAGGTGCATCCCGCGCGCGGCACCATCTTCCCCCAGCCCTGGCTGCTGGTCGATGGCGACAAGCAGCGCATGGACGACGTGCTGGGCAGCGGCTGGCGCCTGGTGCTGGCCGCCCATGCCGATGCCGCCCTGCGCCAGCAGGCGCGCGTGCAGGCGCGGCCGGGCCTCACGGTGGTCCAGCTCGGCACACCCGGCTGCACCGAGGCCGAAGGCGTGCTGCAGCGCTGGTTCGAACGCCAGGGCTGCACGGCCGCCCTGGTGCGCCCCGACCACTACGTGTACGGCGCGGCCTCCAATGCGCAGGAACTGGCCGCGCAGCTGGAGGCGCTGGCGGCCTTCTGAGTACACGGATTTCAACAACGACAGGTTTTACAACGACAGCAAACGAGGAGACAGACATGCAACGCAGACATTTCATCCAGGCCAGCCTGCTGGCCACGGCCGTTCCCGCCGCCTGGGCCCAGGGCAACGGCGCCTTCCCCGACAAGCCGGTCAAGTTCATCCTCTCGCAGCCGCCGGGCTCGGGCCCGGACAACGTGGCGCGCCTGCTGGGCGAGCGCCTGGGCAAGGCCCTGGGCCAGCCCATCGTCATCGAGAACAAGCCCGGTGGCCAGAACATCATCGGCGCGCAGACCGCGGCGCGCTCATCCGCCGACGGCTACAGCCTGTACTTCGCCACCACCGCCGCGCTGGTCACGAACAAGTATCTGTTCAAGACCATGCCCTACGACCCCGAGAAGGACTTCGTGCCCGTGGCCTTCATCGCCAAGAGCCCCTTTGCCGTGGTCGTGAAGGCCGAGTCGCCCATCACCTCCATGCAGGACCTGGTCGCCCGCTCCAAGGCCGAGCCCGGCAAGGTCTCGCTGGCCAATGAAGGCCCGCGCACCTTCGGCGGCATCATCGCCCGTGTCATCAACGCGCGCACCCAGATGCAGGCCAATCTGGTGGGTTATGCCTCGGTGGGGGTGGCGGTGCAGAACCTGATCGGCGGGCACGCCGACGTGGCCGTGGCCGACGTGGCCTCCACCGCGGCGCTGGTGCGCCAGGGCCGCCTGCGCTACCTCGCCGTCACCGCGGCCAAGCGCGTGGCCGGCTGGGAGCAGGTGCCGGCCCTGTCCGAGCTGCTGCCCGGCTTCGAGATGGTGGGCTGGTTCGCCGTGGTGGCACCCACCGGCACGCCGGCCGCGGCCATCCAGCGCATGAACAAGGAGATCAACACCCTGCTGGGCGACGCCGACGTCGCGCAGCGCATGGCCACCATCGGCCCCATCGCCGAGTCCATGGGCGCGCCCGAGCAGACCGGCGCCTTCCTCAGCGCCGAGCACCAGCGCTGGAGCCGCGCGGCCCAGGAAATCGGCCTCTTGCCGGAATAAGGGAGATCAGTCATGCGCCTCACACACACGCTGCATCGCGTTCTCCGGCTCGGTCTGCTGCTGGCAGGCGCCAGCCTGCTGGGCGCCTGCGCCGGCCTGGCTGGATCTTCGCCAGCACCTTCGACCGGCTTCACCCTGAGCTCGCCCGGCCGGGCCGACAACACCCTGCTGACCCAGCCCTATGCCGGCAAGAACCCGAAGAACCCCAACTGCGTGGGCGAGAACCTCACGCCGGCCCTGGCCTGGACGCGCGCGCCCGCGGGCACGCGCAGCTTTGCCATCGTGATGGATGACCAGGCCGGCCGTGCCGGCCTGGGCGTGAACCACTGGACGGCCTATGGCATTGCACCCACCGTCAGCGGCCTGGCCGAAGGCGAGGCGAGTGCTGCCAGCAGCAAGCTGGTGGCGGGCAAGAACACGCTGGGCATGACGGGCTACCTGGGGCCCTGCCCGCCGCGTGGCAACGCACCCCAGCACTACGTCTACACCCTGATCGCCACCTCGCTGGCGCCCGATGCGCTGCCGCCCGGCCTGAACAAGGCCGAGCTGATGACGGCGCTGCAGGGCAAGGCGCTGGGGGCGGCCAGCCTGGTGCTGCGCTACGCGCATTGAAGAACTTGCGTGAGGGCGCGCGCGTCCAGCATCCCGTCAGGGATGTTGGGCGCCGTTTCCTCTTCCGTGTCCTGGGTCCGTGCATTCATCAAGGAGACAGTCATGAACAACTCGCCTATCGCTCGTGCATCCCGCCGGGGTTTCCTCGGCACCCTGTCCGCCATCGCGGCCACGCAGGTCCTGCCCGCTGGCGCGCAGGAGCTGTATCCCAGCCGCAGCATCCAGCTCATCATTCCCAATGCACCCGGCAGTTCTGTCGACACCATGGGCCGTGCCGTGGCTGCGCGCATGGCCCCGCTGCTGCAGCAATCCATGGTGATGGACAACCGCGCGGGTGCGGCCGGTGCCATCGGTGTGGAGGCCGGGCGTCGCGCCGCCCCCGATGGCTACACCCTGATGATCGGATCGACCAGCGCCATCACGACGGCACCGCTCTTGCAAAAGGCCGTGCCTTATGACCCGCTGCGTGACCTGGACCTGCTGGCCATCGTTGCCCTGCTGCCCAACGTACTGGTGGTCAACCCGGCGCTGCCGGTGCAGACCACGGCCGAACTCATCGCCTATGCCCGCTCCAAAGGCGACAAGACCAATATGGCCTCGGCGGGTCCGGGCTCGGCCAGCCATCTGGCGGGGGTGGCCTTCCAGAATGCCGCGGGGTTCAAGTCGCTGCACGTGCCCTACAAGGGCGGCAGCCAGGGCGTGGCTTCGGTGGTGGCCGGCGAGACGGACTGGGTGCTGACGCCGGCGCCCGCCGCCATGTCGCTGGTCAAGAGCGGGCGGCTGCGCCTGCTGGGGCACAGCATGGGGCCGAATCACAAGCCGGTGGGTGACACGCCCTCACTGGCCTCGACGGTGCCGGGCTTCGAGTTCGCGGGCTGGATCGGCCTGTTGGCGCCCAAGGGCCTGTCCCAGAGCGTCACGAGAAAGCTGCTGGAAGTGACCGAGCAGGCCCTCAAACAAGCCGAGCTGCAGGCCGCCTTCGAGACGAATGGGGCGGTGCCGGTCTTCCTCAACCCGCAGGAATTCCAGGCGTTCCTCGTGAAGGACATCGAACAGAACCGCAAAGCCATCCAGACCGCCGGCCTCAAGGCAGAGTGAGTCGCTTGCATGTCCGAGGTTAACAACAGAAAGCCGGCCACCAGCATCCTTCCGCTCTTTCTGCAGCGCTGGTCACCCCGTTCCTTCCAGCCGCACCGCATGGACCGCGAGGTGCTTCTGGCGCTGCTGGAGGCGGCGCGCTGGGCGCCTTCGCGCAACAACTCGCAGCCCTGGCGTCTGGTCTATGCGCTCAAGGGGGACGAACATTGGGAGACCTTCAAGGGTTTCCTGAATGACAAGAACGCACGCTGGGCGGGGGAGGCCGCGGCCCTGGTGCTGATGGCGTCGAGTGACCATTTCACCAACGCCCGCACCGGCGAATACGAATACACCGCCAGCCATGAATTCGATGCGGGCTGCGCCTGGGGCTTCATGGCTCTGCAGGCGGCCAGCCTGGGCTGGGCCTGCCATGCCATGGCCGGCTTTGACGCCGAGAAAGCACGGGTCGACACCCGGCTGCCTGACGATTGCCAGGCGCATGCGCTGATCGCCATCGGGATGCCGGGGGATCCTGCCAGCCTGCCCGACGATCTGCGCGCGAGGGAAAAACCTTCGGATCGCGAGCCGGTGGGGTGGTTCAGCCGGCACGGACAGTTCTGAGTCGGTTCAGCGACCCGCGGACCGTCAGAGGCCTTCCAGGATCTTGCTGCGCCGGGCCTGGTATTCGGCCTCGGTGATCAGACCGTCGCTCTTCAACTGCTGCAACTGCAGCAGCCTGTCCCTCGCGTTGGTGGGGGCTCCCACCGGTGCCGCGGCGGCTTGCGTCGAGCGGGTCGATACCAGTTCGGCGCGGTAGATGGCATGCGGGTAGAGAGTTCGCAACTCGGGATAGAGCGTGAACGTGCGCTCCAGCACCTGGCCGTAATCGGAGCGCGCTGAGTGCTGGACGTAGAGATAGGCCCCCAGTTCTTCCGCGCTGTTGAAGGACAGGTCCGACTGGGCCCTGACGCTCTCCGGGTTGAGGGCCGCGGGCCCGCCGGCGCTGCCGCTGGTGGCACTGCGGGCCATGCTGTCACCCAGTTGGGAGCCCATGGCACTGCCCAGTCCGAAGGGGACGAAGTTGAGCAGCTTGTTGCCGACCTCCTTGCCGACATATCCACCCACGGTGCCGGCGATCTCGGTTCCGGTGCCAGCGGCGGCCGGTTCGGCTTGCGCGGGCGTGACCCAGGCCGCCACGGCGCCGCTGCGGGTGTAGGGGCTGAAATACTTGCCCCCGTTGCCGGCAATGGCCTGGGGCGCTGCGACGTCGCTGCGGGCCGGTACGTTCTGGTGGTTCACCCACGACAGCTGGGCCAGCAAGCGGCGTCCTGCCGGCGCTGACTTGCCGGCATCGCTGCCCCACAAGGTGGCCAGCGCCAGGTCGGGCCGGTGGTATTCGGGGTTGAGGGCGCCGTCCGCGGTCTTGATCCGGCCTGCTGCCGGGGTCAGGGTGGGGTAGAGCTCCTGGCCCAGTCGCGGATCGGCCGGGTTCGCGGCGATGTAGTGACCCTCGGGCGTCCAGGCCAGCCAGTTGTCCTGGCTCGACAGCAACAGCAAGGCCAGCCGTTCGTTTCCGTCAGCGGCCCCGAACCAGCGCAGGGTACCGTCCACGAAGGCCGCGACCACGTAACGACCGTCCGCAGACAGGTTCACCGCCCAGGTCGGCGCAGCGGTGCCGGTGCGCCAGAGCTGTTGGCCGTTGCGGTCGAACAGCCGCAGCCCGCTGTCCGTGCCCAGCACGAAGCGCGAGGCGTCCGGAGCGATGGCCAGGGCACGCGACTGCTCACCGCTGGCCAGGCTCAGGGGCCGGCCATTGAACTTCGGGGCGGCGGTGTTTTTCCAGTCCGTGATGGCATAGCCCGCGGTTTGCGTCTGCGGGGCGGCCAGGGGCGGCGGCAGGGGCCCGGTGTTGGGCGTGAGGTGGGCCGTCCAGCCCGAAAGTGCGGCGGCCTGCGCCACGGGCAGGCCCGGCGCCGGTGCTGGCGCCCCGGCATCCAGCGCCGTGAGCTGGATGCGGGCATGCGCGTGCACATCCACCGTCAGGCCATCGTGCGACAGGCGCAGTTTGGTCTTGGCGTTCTGGAACCAGAACTTGTCCGATCCATCCTGGATCTGCACGCCCAGCCTTCCGCCGCGGACCAGCACGGTCCGGGTTTCACCCTGGCGCAGGAAGACCAGATCCAGACTGTTCGTCGGTGAGGTCCCGCCGACCTGATTGACAAAAGAGACGGTCGACTGGATGGGCCGGTCCCCATAGCGGATGAGCAGGTCCCCGGCTTGCAGTCCCGCTGCCGCAGCCTGTGAGCCACTGACGACCGTCTGGACCACGATGCCCGCGCTGTCCTGCAGCAAGGGGCTGTTCACCCGGCGCAGGGCCTTGAGCGGGGCGGCCAGCGCCTCGTTCGGGACCTCGTTTGCCATCGACGGCGCAGCGAGCAGGGACAGCATCAGGGCGGCGAAACACGCGATTCTTTTCATCAGAACTTCCTTGGGGCGGAGTGACTGTGGGGTGTGGCGATGCGCCATGCCGCAGTCTAGCCGGCACCGGCGCCCCTGCCATCGAGCCACGCTGGCCGCGCGCCTAACTGCGACTTTTGTCACGCGCTACAGTCCGGGCATGAACCTGCGCATCCGCGACGAAACCAACCTGGACGTGCCGGCCATCACGGCCCTCACCGAAGCCGCTTTTCTGAATGCGCCGCATACCGGGCACACCGAGCACTTCATCGTCAACGCCTTGCGGCGCGCCGGCCAGCTCACGCTCTCGTTGGTCGCCGAACGCGACGGGGTCGTGGTCGGCCACGTGGCGGTCTCGCCGGTCAGCGTGTCGGACGGGGCGACGGGCTGGTACGGCCTGGGCCCCATCTCCGTCCTGCCCGCGCTGCAGGGGCAGGGCATCGGCTCGGCGCTGATGCACGCCGCGCTGGACGGCCTGCGCGCGCGAGGTGCGGCGGGCTGCCTGCTGGTGGGCGACCCGGCGTACTACACACGTTTTGGCTTCAGGCCCGTGCCCGGCCTGGTCTACCCCGGCATCCCGCCCGAGTACTTCATGGCCCTGGCCTTCGGTGTTTCCATACCGCAGGGCACGGTGAGTTTTCACGCGGCCTTCGAGGCCACAAGCTGAACGCTGTCACAGGCGCGCGTTACCATCAACCCATGAATGAGTCAGGGAAGGGCGGCGACGTGCCCGATATCGCAGCGGCCAGCCCGCGTTTTTCGGTCGCCCTGCTGCAGGCCGAGAACCGCCGCCTGCGTGAACAGCTCGACGGCCTGATGACCGAGGCCCGCCTTAACCAGGACAAGCTGCGCCGCTTCGACCAGCTCGAACGCAAGGTCATCGGCGCAGCCTCGCTGGCCGAGCTGCTGAACACGCTGCTGCAGGATTACCCCGCGCTCTTCGAACTCGACTGCGTCACCCTGGCGCTGGTGGACGCACAGTACGAGGCCGCGCGCATCCTGGGCGAGGGCGGCGCGGCCCAGCCCGCCCAGCTGCTCCTGCTGCACGGTGAGCAGCCCCTGCAGCAACTCTATGGGGCCGGCGCCCGCCCGCTGCTGGGGGCACCCACGGCAGCGCACGATTTCCTGTTCGACGGGGCATCGACCACGCCGGGCAGCGTGGCCCTCTTGCCCCTGGTGCACCGCGGCGCCTTCATCGGCAGCCTCAACCTGGGCAGCCGCGATGCCACGCGTTTCGCCAGCGGCAGCAGCACCGACTTCCTGGAGCGCCTGGCCGCGCTGGTGGCCGTCTGCCTGGACAGCGCGCTGGCCACCGAACGCCTCAAGCTCGCCGGCCTCACCGATGGCCTCACCGGCGTGCACAACCGCCGTTATTTCGAAGCACGCTGCCTGGAGGAAGTGCAGGCCGCGCGCCGCAGCAAATTGCCCCTGGTCTGCCTGCTGCTGGACGTGGACCACTTCAAGCGCATCAACGACACGCACGGCCACCCGGCCGGTGACGCCGTGCTGCGCTACGTGGCCCGCCTGATCCGCGCGCAGCTGCGCGGCAGCGACGTGGTGGCCCGCTACGGCGGCGAAGAGTTCATCATGTTGTTGCCCGCCACGCCCCTGCCCGCTGCGCTGGAAATCGCCGAGCGCATCCGCCGTGTCATCGCCGCGCAGAGCATGCCGGTGCAGACGGCCGAGCCGCTGCGCATCACCGTCTCCATCGGTGCCGCGCTGCTGCCGGCCGCGGGCGAAGCGGACGCCGCTGTCCAGGCTGCCGCCCTGGTGCAGCGCGCCGACCAGGCGCTGTATGCCGCCAAGCAGGGCGGGCGCAACCGCGTGCTGGCGGCGGATCCGGCCTGAGGCACGCCGGACTGTCTCCATTCACCGACAGTCGCGCGGACGATCCACCGCATCGATTTGCCTGTCCGTGATGCTGAAACTCGCGACAAATTGTCGCAAGGCATCGGTTTGGCTCGACAACGGCCTGCGACAAGTTGTCGCAAAGCCGGTGGCGCATCACCTTGGAACTGTATTTCATAAGGGATCACGCGCATGCTGGCGGGCAGGGCCCTTCCTAGAATGAATTTGCGCATCCTG
>CAUPQO010000069.1:0-14926 GCA_963513295.1 uncultured Hylemonella sp. | reverse complement strand
CCCTGCAGCAGCAGGTGAGCGACCAGCTCAAGGCCCACTTCGGCGACAAGGTGTTCGACACCGTGATCCCGCGCAACGTGCGCCTGGCCGAAGCCCCGAGCTACGGTTTGCCCGGCGTGGTGTTCGACCCCGCTGCCCGCGGCAGCCAGGCCTTCGTCGCGTTCGCCAAGGAAATGGTCGATCGCATCGACAAACTCTGAAGTCCGGTTGTTTCACGTGAAACCTCACAACGTCCTCATCCTGCCCGGCTGGCAGAACAGCGGGCCCGAGCATTGGCAAAGCCGCTGGGAAACGACCCATGGCTACCGCCGGGTGGACCAGCACGACTGGCTGCAGCCCCGGCGCGGCGACTGGATCGCCCGTCTGGAAGAGGTGCTGTTCACCTGCGACGAACCCGCTGTGCTCGTGGCCCACAGCCTGGGCTGCCTGCACACGGCGGCATGGGCGTCCCACTCCCTGAACACCGGTCGCGTCAAGGCCGCTCTGCTGGTGGCGCCCGGTGATGCCGAACGCGAAGAGATGCGCCCGGTGCTGCCGAGCTGGGCGCCCATTCCGATGCAGCGCCTGCCGTTTTCCAGCGTGCTGATCGGCAGCCGCAACGACCCGTATTGCAGCTTCGAGCGCGCGCAAGCTTTCGCCACCGCCTGGGGATCGCGCTTCGTCGACCTGGGCGAGGCTGGCCACATCAACGCCGAGTCCGGCCTGGGCGACTGGCCCACCGGTCACGCGGTGCTCGCCGAACTCCTGAACCTTTGACTTTCGAAAGACGACCCATGGTCACCAAAAAACCCAAGGGCCTCGGCCGCGGACTCGAAGCCCTGCTGGGCCCCAAGGTCGATGACACCCGCGCCGAAGTGGCCGCCATGAACGAGGCGCGCGAAGGCCAGAGCACCGGCAGCCTCAAGCTCGACGAGCTGGTGGCCGGCATGTACCAGCCGCGCACCCGCATGGACGAAGGCGCCCTGTATGAACTCGCCGAGTCCATCAAGGCCCAGGGCATCATGCAACCGATTCTGGTGCGCAAGCTGACCGACGGCCCCAACGCCGGCAAGCACGAGATCATCGCCGGCGAGCGCCGTTTCCGTGCCGCCAAATTGGCCGGCCTGGACAGCGTGCCCGTGCTGGTGCGCGACGTGCCCAACGAGGCCGCCGCCGCCATGGCCCTCATCGAGAACATCCAGCGTGAAGACCTCAACCCGCTGGAAGAAGCGCAGGGCCTGCAGCGCCTGATCCGCGAATTCGGCCTCACCCACGAACAGGCCGCCCAGGCCGTGGGCCGTTCGCGCAGCGCTGCCAGCAACCTGCTGCGCCTGCTGAACCTGGCCGAGCCCGTGCAGACCCTGCTGATGGCCGGCGACATCGACATGGGCCACGCCCGTGCGCTGCTCTCGCTGGACCGCGCCACGCAGATCACCGCCGCCAACCAGATCACCGCCAAGAAGATGTCGGTGCGCGAAGCCGAGAACCTGGTCAAGAAGCTCAGCGCCGAGTTCTCGCTCACGCCGCAAAAACCCGGCAAGGAAAAATCGCGTGACCTCAAGCGCGTGGAAGAAGAGCTGTCGGACCTGCTCACCGCCGAAGTGGAAGTGCGTGTGAAAAAACGCGTCAAGCGCCACGGCCGCGTGGAAGAGCTGGGCGAGCTCAGCATCCAGTTCGGCTCGCTGGATGAGCTCAACGGCCTGATCGACCGGCTGCGCCGCAGCGGCGGCAACGGGAACTAAGGCCAAGGCGAGCGCATGAACCTGCTCGCCAAATTGCCCTGGCCCCTTCCGGCCCTGCTCAGTTGGGGCATGTGCTGGCTGGTGCTCTCACTCCTGCTGCGGGCCGGCCTCGGCACCACGGACGCACTCGCTGCCTCCACGCTGCTCGGTGTGCTGCTCAGCCTGCTGGGCAACAGCTGGTGGCGCCGCCTCTTCATCGGCTTCGGTTACCCGCTGTCCCTCCTGCTCGCAGGCGGCCTCAGCCTGCCGGCCTGGGGCTGGCTGCTGCCGCTGGCCCTGCTCGCGCTCATCTACCCGCTCAACGCCTGGCGTGACGCACCGCTGTTTCCCACGCCGGCCAACGCGCTGAATGAACTGCCCGGTGTTGCGCCGCTGGAGCCGGGGGCGAAACTACTTGATGCCGGTTGTGGCCTGGGCCATGGGTTGGATGCCTTGCGTCAGGCCTACCCGCTGGCTGAGCTGCACGGCCTCGAATGGAGCTGGCCCCTGCGCTGGCTCTGCGCGCGCCGTTGCCCCTGGGCTCAGGTGGAGCGGGGTGATATCTGGAAAGCCGACTGGTCGGCCTACGACCTGGTCTATCTCTTCCAGCGGCCCGAAAGCATGCCGCGGGCCATTGAGAAGGCGCGGGCGGAGCTCAAACCGAGGGCCTGGCTGGTGAGTCTGGAGTTCGAGGCGCTGGGGCTAGAGCCGGTGGCCAAGCTGGAGGGGGCGCAGGGGAAGCCGGTGTGGGTGTATCGGGTGCATACCCATAAAGCAACGGGTTGAAAATCCGCGTGCCGGCGGCTCGATTCCGCTCCAACGTCCGCTTCTGGTTACCGAGCGTTTCTACATTGGCGGTGAAATTTCGAAATTCATTCAAGCTAGGCCCAGACCTCAGTCCCAATGTAATGGCCCAGCGGGTCCTCTCTCCTGCAATATGAGCAGTCAATCGCCACGTCTGGAATGTGGCCAAAAACTGAGCGGTAGTTGGCCTCCACTGACGGATCACTATTGACGACCACTACACGAACTCCTGGGCGCGCTGCCGATTTGAAAAGAAACTGACAAGACAAGTCGGTCATTGGGAACGAGAAGCCAATGAGTACCAATTCGCTCGCGCCTTCAATCGCAGAGTACGCCTTTGACCATTCCTCGCGAAGTCTGGGAGATGAGTAGTGGCGAGACTTATCCACGACCGGAGGGACGATGTACGGAATGCGTTCAACCCGTGTCGAGCCGTCATCTAAGACGATTCGAAGACTGTCGTCTCGACCCTCTTCATTTGTCCAGTTAATGGACCCATGAAGATGAAGTACGAGAGGGCACTGAGGGGTCTGCTCCTTTGGGAACTCAGTTGCTCCTTGTAGCCAGCCGAGTACCTTTTTGAACGCACCGTCCCCGTACTGTGAGCTCACTAGGTTGGCCCGCCATTCGGTGTCGTGCAACGTCTGTTTGAAGGTCTCGGGGGTTTGGCGCATCACCCAATCGCGGCTTACTGTAAGCCTAACCGTATTGGCTGCTACGTTGGAGGTTACACAAGGTGTCTTTGCGGTAGTAAGGTGCCGTTTGTATCGCTCTTCAATGACGATCTCGACGCCTTGAATCCATGCGGAAAATGAGGGGCGCCAGAAACGTGCATGCAGACTTTCGACAAGATTGTCGTAATTCAGACTGACAATTGAGTTGTCAGAGTCATCCGCGATGAACTTGAGCAGGTCAAGAACCAACTCTGATGGTTTCTGAGTTTGGATGGCGCTGAGGACTAAGTAAATCTCGAAAACGAGGGCCTTGTAGAGTGCTAGATCGAGATCCTTGTCAACGCTTGTCTTCCAGGGCCAGTCAGAAACTAGATAGCTGAGTAGCTGCTCGATATTTGCATCAAGCCCAGATGGGACCTGGCGAAATCGTTCAAATATTGGGCCATTCGGATGCCGTTTTAGAAAGCCAGCTTTTGTTCCTGCAGAAAGCTCCAGTAGCGTAGGGAAGGCCGGATTTATGGCCTTCGAGAATCCTGCACCAATAAAATAGACCCGTTTTGGCATGCCCTCTCCTTAGGTGCGAGCGCTTGATGGCGCAGCAATCGTACATCGAGTGCCATTACTTAGCGAAGTGGCTTAATGCGTTCGCCAACTCTGGCTTTGACATAGTGCGGAAATACCCAAGCAACCTTGTTTGGGGTTAAATCAAAAGGGCGTGCATGCCGACTATCCGTTTAATTTGTCTCACGGCCCTGGCATTGCTCGCCTTCGCCGGCAACTCCCTGCTCTGCCGCGCCGCCTTGCAGCACACCCCCATCGACGCCGCCAGCTTCACCACCACCCGCCTGATCTCGGGCGCGTTGACGCTCTGGCTGCTGGTGCAATTCACACGCCGTGACGTCACCGGCCGCGGCAGCTGGCCCTCGGCTCTCGCGCTGTTCGCCTACGCGGCTGCCTTCTCCTTTGCCTACGTCAACCTGCCCGCCGGCACCGGCGCGCTGCTGCTGTTCGGTTCGGTGCAGACCGGCATGATCGGCTGGGGGCTGGTGAAGGGCGAGCGCTTCAAGGCACTGCAGTGGCTTGGTCTGGTCCTGGCCCTCGCGGGGCTGGTGGGCCTGCTGCTGCCGGGCTTGGCGGCGCCGCCGCTCGGCGCAGCTCTACTTATGATCACCGCCGGCCTGGCTTGGGCCGTGTATTCCCTGCGCGGCAAGGGCGCGGGCGATGCGCTGCGCGTGACGGCGGGCAACTTCGTGCGCACGGTGCCGGTGGCATTGCTCATGAGTTTCGCTTTTCTCCAGAGCGCGCAGGTGGACACGGCGGGCGCGCTCTACGCCATCGCCTCCGGCGCGCTCACCTCGGGCATCGGCTACGCCATCTGGTACACCGCGCTGCCGCACCTCAAGGCCACCAGTGCGGCCACGCTGCAGCTCAGCGTGCCGGTGATCGCGGCGGTGGGCGGCATCCTCTGGCTGGGCGAGCCGCTGACGGTGCGGCTGCTGCTGGCCTCCGCCGCCATCCTGGGCGGTATCGCGCTGGTGATCCGGCGCCAGACCCGAGGACAGCCGTAGGGGCATGGACACCGCGGCGGGACAGCCGGGCGCCTTGTCTCTACCATGCGTGCCCATGCAACTGAATACCGATTACACCCAACGCGTGGTGCTGCACAGCGCTGACTTGCCCTGGGTCGACGCGCCCGCGGCGGGTGTACAGCGCAAGCTGCTGGAGCGCCAGGGCGAAGAGGTGGCGCGCGCCACCTCCATCGTGCGTTACGCGCCCGGCTCACAGTTTCCCCGCCACACCCACGAGCTGGGTGAAGAGATACTGGTGCTTGAAGGCGTGTTCAGCGACGAGACCGGCGACTACGGCCCCGGCACCTACCTGAAGAACCCGCCTGGTTCGGCCCATGCCCCGGCGTCGGCCACGGGCTGCACGCTGTTCGTCAAATTGCGCTACCAGCACCCCGCGGACCAGGCGCGTGTGGTGGTGGACGCAACACGCGCGGCCTGGTACCAGGGGCTGGTGGAGGGTCTCACGGTGCTGCCGCTGGCCGAGTTCGGCACCACCCACACGGCGCTGGTGCGCTGGGCGCCAGGCACGCAGTTCAACCCGCACCGGCACTACGGCGGCGAGGAGATCTTTGTGGTCGAGGGCGTGTTCGAAGACGAACACGGGCGCTACCCGGCCGGCAGCTGGCTGCGCAGCCCGCACCTGAGCGCGCACCGGCCCTTCAGCGTGGAGGGCTGCACCATCCTGGTCAAGACCGGGCATCTGCTGGAGCCGGTGCCGGAGATGGCGCAGCCGGCGCCGTAAATCCGGTGCGACGGTGGCTGTGCGGCCACTGGCCTGATTGACAGGGCGGCGGCGCTCCGCGATAAAGCAGGCTCACGCACCGGGAGCCTTAGTGATGCGCAAGACACCTTACAGGTTGGTCGCCCTGGCTGCGCTGCTGGCGGGCTGCGCCGGCCCGGGCACCCGCCCGCCGCCACCGCCGCCGGCCACGGAGACGCAGATCGGCAAGGAGATGCAGGTCCTGCAGCAGTCCTTTTTCACCGACCCCTGCATGGACCGCTTGCGCCAGCGGGCCGCCGAGCTGAAACCGGGCGACCGGCAGCTGGGCATCCGGGCGCTCTATGCCGTGGAGTACGCGCCCAACACCGGGCGCCGTGACGGCCTGGCGTATCGCCTGCATGTGCAGGAACGCGACCGGCTGGCATATCTTTACGTGAGCGACGGCACGGCGGGTTCCTACCGCATCTATGGCCCCCTGCCGCTCTGGGCCTGCCTGCATGAGCAATTGCCATGAGCGCTGTTCCATTCTGAGAATATCTGGGGCTGCGCCCACGAATCCTGCCCTGCATCAAGGCGCCGCCGCCAATCCTGACTAAACTGGAAAAGTCGTCGCCTGTCGCGGCCACCATCACCGAAAGGACTCACCATGAACACACGCAAGAAGACCACCCTGATCGTCGCCGCCATCGCCCTGCTGGCGGCCAGTACTTCCCTGCAGGCGCAGAACGTGCGCGCCAACCCCGGTTACTGGGGCGACAGCAATGGCATCGTCGTGCGCAGCGGTTTCGGCCTGTGCTGGCGCAGCGGCTCCTGGACGCCGGAACTGGCCATCCCCGAGTGCGAAGGCGGCGTGACGGCCAAGGCGGTTGCTCCCGCGCCGGCACCGGCACCCGCTCCCGTGGCGGTTGTTGCCGCTCCTGCGCCCGTGGTGGCGCCGGCCCCGGCGCCAGCACCTGTTGCCGCGCCGGCCCCCGTATTCCGCACGGAAGTGGTCGACAAGGCCGTGCGCCTGGAAGGCGCCAGCTTTGCCACCGGCTCCAGCCGCCTGCTGCCGGGCGCCGGCCCCAAGCTGGATGAAGTAGTTAACGCGGCCAGGCAGTACCCGGAGGCCGGCCTGACCATCACTGGTTACACCGACAGCCAGGGCAATGCGCAGTCCAACGTGCGGCTGTCGCAGGCCCGCGCCGATGCCGTCAAGGCCTATCTGGTGGGCAAGGGTGTGGCGGCCAGCCGCATCACCACCGACGGCAAGGGCGCCGCCGATCCGGTGGCCGACAACGCCACGGCCGATGGTCGCGCCAAGAACCGTCGTGTGGAAGTGCGTTACACGGTGAAGGAAGAGACCCGGGTGCGCGTGACGCAGTAAACGGGCACGACACCCACAAAAAAAGGCGGGCCCAGGGCCCGCCTTTTTTCTTGCCCTTGATTACCGGCACCTACATTACAAAGATCTTGCCCGGGTTCATGATGTTCTTGGGGTCCAGCGCGCGCTTGATGGTGCGCATCATGTCCACCGCGCCGGCACCGGCCTCGGTGAGCAGGAAATCCATCTTGTGCATGCCCACCCCGTGCTCGCCGGTGCAGGTGCCGCCCAGCCGCAGTGCCCGGTGCACCAGGGCGTGGTTCAGGCGCTCGGCGGTTTCGTATTCCTCGGGATTGGCCGGGTCCAGCAGGTAGCCGAAGTGGAAGTTGCCGTCGCCCACGTGGCCGACCAGGAAGTAGGGCAGGCCGCTGGCATCGGCCTCGGCCACGCTGTCCAGCAGGCAGTCGGCGAGCCGGGAGATTGGCACGCAGTTGTCGGTGCTGATGGCGCGGCAGCCCGGCTTGCTCTGGATGGCGGCGAAGTAGGCGTTGTGCCGCGCGGTCCACAGGCGGGTGCGCTCTTCGGGCGTGGTGGCCCACTGGAAGTCCTGGCCACCGTGTTCGCTGGCGATCTCCTGCACGGTCTCGGCCTGCTCCTTCACGCTGGCGGGCGAGCCGTGGAATTCCATCAGCAGCATGGGCTCTTCCAGCAGGCCCAGCCTGGCGTAGGCGTTGACCATGCGCACGGTATTGCCGTCGAGCAACTCGACGCGCGCAATCGGGATGCCCATCTGGAGGATCTGGATGGTGGTGCGCACGGCTGCCTCAATGCTCGGGAAGGAGCAGATGGCGGCCGAGATGGCCTCAGGCAGCGGGTAGAGCTTGAGCGTGATCTCGGTCATCACGCCCAGCGTTCCTTCGCTACCCACCATCAGGCGCGTGAGGTCGTAGCCCGCGCTGCTCTTCTTGGCGCGGGTGCCGGTGTGGATGACCTCGCCGCTGGCGGTGACCACCTCCAGCGCCAGCACGTTCTCGCGCATGGTGCCGTAGCGCACGGCGTTGGTGCCGGAAGCGCGGGTGGCGCTCATGCCGCCCAGGGAGGCGTCGGCGCCCGGGTCGATGGGGAAGAACAGGCCGGTGCTCTTGATCTCGTCGTTGAGCTGCTTGCGCGTCACGCCGGCCTGCACGGTGACCGTCAGGTCCTCTGCGTTGACGGCCAGGATCCTGTTCATGCGGCTGACATCCAGGCTGATGCCGCCCTGGATGGCCAGCAGGTGGCCTTCGAGCGAGGAGCCCACGCCGAAGGGGATGACCGGCACTTCAAACTGGCTCGCCAGCCGCACGACGGCGGCCACGTCGGCCGTGCTTTCGGCAAAGACCACGGCCGAGGGCGGCGGCACATTGGTGTAGGCCGATTCGTCGCGGCCATGCTGCTCGCGCACCACGAGGGCGGTGGAGCAGCGCTCACCGAATTGCGCCTTGAGGGCGTCGATCAGCGCGGCCGGGGCGGCGCGTTGCCGGGCTTCGGGCTGCAGCAGGGCGCTTTGCGTGGGTGCGTTCATGAAGGTCTCCGGGCCGAGGGGCTTTGCCCCTTCTGGCGGGGCTGGGGAATAATGGCGTGATTGTCGCCCCGGGGATTGCCGGGCGCAGCAAAACCCACATTCTGATCCAAGGTTGCCATCATGGGAAATCGCCTGACGCAAATCGCCACCCGCACCGGCGACAACGGCACGACGGGCCTGGGGGACAACCAGCGCGTCTCCAAGAACAGCCTGCGTGTGCACGCCATGGGCGAGGTGGACGAGCTCAATTCCCACATCGGCGTGCTGCTGTGCGAGGAGCTGCCCGCCGAGGTGCGCGCGCTGCTGGTGGAGATCCAGCACCAGCTCTTCAACCTGGGCGGCGAGCTGTCCATCCCCGGTTTCGAGCTGCTCAAGGGCGAGGCCGTGCTGGCGCTGGACGAGGCGCTGGCCAAGCACAACGAGCAGCTGCCGCGCCTGCAGGAGTTCATCCTGCCGGCCGGTTCGCGTGCCGCCGCACTGGCGCACGTCTGCCGCACGGTCGCGCGCCGCGCCGAGCGCGCCGTGGTGGCGCTGGGCAACGAGGAAGCCATCAAGGAGGCGCCGCGCCAGTACCTCAACCGCCTGAGCGACCTGATGTTCGTGCTGGCGCGTGTGCTCAACCGCATGAACGGCGGGGATGATGTGTACTGGAAGAGTGAGCGGCTGAAAAACGCCTGAACCGGGCCATGCAAAACGCCCGCCGGGTTACCCTGGTGGGCGTTTGTTTTGGGGCTGACGGACTCAGCGCTTGCGGTTGAGCAGCGCGTACAGCAGGATGGCGCCGAAGGTGGCGGTGCCGATGCCGCCCAGCGCGAACTGGCCGAACTTGAGCGTGAAGTCGCCGGTGCCCAGCACCAGGGTGATGGCAGCGACGATCAGGTTCTTGTTGTCGCTGAAGTCCACCTTGTTGTCGACCCAGATCTTGGCACCGGCTACCGCAATCAGGCCGAACACCACGATGGACACACCGCCCATGACCGGCAGCGGGATGGCCTGGATCACGGCGCCGAACTTCGGTGAGAAGCCCAGCAGCACGGCGATCAGCGCGGCCACGAAGAAGATGGCGGTCGAGTAGATCTTGGTGGCGGCCATGACGCCGATGTTCTCGGCGTAGGTGGTGACGCCGGTGCCGCCGGCGCCGCCGCTGACCATGGTGGCCACGCCGTCGCCGATGAAGGCCCTGCCCATGTAGGCGTCCAGGTTGCGGCCGGTCATGGCGGTGACGGCCTTGATGTGGCCCAGGTTCTCGGCCACCAGGATGATGGCCACCGGGGCGATCAGCAGCATGGCATTGGCCTCGAACACCGGGGCGGCGAAGTTGGGCAGGCCGAACCAGGTAGCATTCAGCACCCCCGACAGGTCCATGGGCTTGCCCAGGCCCAGGCCGTTGGTGAGCACGGCGTAGATGATGCTGGCCACGATCAGGCCCACGAGGATCAGCAGGCGCTGCACCATGCCTCGGGTCAGCACGGCCACCAGGCCCACGCAAACGAAGGTGACGAGCTGCATCCAGGCGTCGAAGTTGCCGGCGGCCATGTTCTTGACCGGGATGCCGGCCAGGTTCAGGCCGATCACCGCGACCACCGCGCCGGTGACCACCGGTGGCATGAAGCGTTCGATCCAGCCGGTGCCCACCGCCTGCACGATGACACCGATCAGGGTGTAGAGCGCGCCGCAGGCGATGATGCCGCCCAGGGCGACACCGATGCTGGCGTTCGGCCCCTTGCCGGCGTAGGCCGTGGCCGCGATCACCACGCCGATGAAGGCGAAGCTCGAGCCCAGGTAGCTGGGCACCTTGCCGCCCGTGATGAAGAAGAAGATCAGCGTGCCGATGCCGCTCATCAGGATGGCGATGTTGGGGTCGAAGCCCATGAGGATGGGGGCCAGCACGGTGGCGCCGAACATGGCGATCACGTGCTGCACGCCCATCACCGCGGTCTGCGGCCAGGGCAGGCGCTCGTCGGGGGCGATCACGCCACCGTGCTGCAGCACATCCGCGCTTTTTTCGGTCCATTGAAACAGACTCATCGTGGTGACTCCTTGGGTTGAGGTGCTGCGATGCTAGGCCATTTGCCCCAAAACGCCCAGTGCCCGGCCTGCTCGACGCAAAATGCGGCAATATCCGCGTTGTTTTTCAATCTCTCCCAGGAATGACAGGACCATGATCGCCATCGACCCGGCCGCGCGCGCCAACGTCCACCTCATAGACCACCCCCTGGTGCAGCACAAGCTGACCCTGATGCGCAAGAAGGAGGCCAGCACCAGCAGCTTTCGCCGCCTGCTCAATGAACTGGCCAGCCTGATGATCTACGAGGTCTGCCGCGACATGCCGCTGCAGGACGTGCAGATCGAGACCCCGCTGGAGACCATGACGGGCCGCGTGATCGACGGCAAGAAGCTGGTGTTCGCCAGCATCCTGCGCGCGGGCAACGGCATCCTGGACGGTGTGCTCGCGGTGGTGCCGGGCGCGCGCGTGTGCCATGTGGGCCTGTACCGCGACCCCAAGACCCTGCAGGCGGTGGAGTACTACTTCAAGATGCCCAAGCACATGGAGGAGCGCGACGTGGTGGTGGTGGACCCCATGCTGGCCACCGGCAACTCGGCCGCCGCTGCCGTGGCGCGCCTCAAGCAGTGCAAGCCCAAGTCCATCAAGTTCCTGTGCCTGCTGACCTGCCCCGAGGGCATCAACACCTTCTACAAGGAACACCCGGACGTGCCGGTCTACACCGCGGCCATCGACCGCGAGCTCAGCGACCACGGCTACATCCTGCCCGGTCTGGGGGATGCGGGCGACCGCATCTTCGGCACGCAATAAGGGCGACTGGCCTTTTTCACGGAACCCCCCGCATTTGCCCCGCCCATGCAGCGGTGGGGGCCAAATTCGGGTAATCTGGCCGCTGGACCGACACAAGCAAGGGGTGGTCATGGAAAAGCGCAGGCGATTTCTGGCCCATGCCGGGCAGCTGGCACTGGCCGGCGGTCTGCTCGGGCCGGCTGCAGCAGCCAGTCCGGCGCGCGCGGTCATCGCTGTGCCCGGTCCCGGCAATCTGTTGTTCTTGCCCATCCCGCTGGCCCGGAGGATTGGTGCCGACCAAGCCGAGGGGCTGGAGCTGGACATCCGCTACACCGGCGGTGGCCCCCAGGCCATCCGCGCCATGCTGGAGCGCAACAGCGATTTTGCGGCAGCCGGCCTGTCGGCCCTGGCCCTGCAAAAGCTCAACGGCAAGCCGGTGGTCTGCATCGCTCCCATGACGCGGGTCCCGGCCTACACCCTGCTGGTGCGTGACGGCCTGCGCGGCAAGGTCCGGCAGATGGCCGACCTCAAGGGCCTGGTGGTGGGTGTGAAAGGCCATGTGCCGGGCGGGCGCTCCACTTCCCAGCTGTTCGCTGAGTATCTGCTGGCCCGGGCCGGACTCAAGCCCGACCAGGTCAACTACGTATCGGTCGGCCAGTCCTATGACAGCCAGCATGCGGCCCTGGTGTCCGGCGCGGTCGATGCCATCATCGGTGACGAGCCCTTCGTTACGCGTCTGGTGCGCCAGAAGGTGGCTTTTGCGCTGGCCGATTTCCATGATCCGGAAACCGTCCGCAAGCAGATGGGCGGCCTCTTCCTCAACGGCATGATCGGCACGCGCGAGGACATGGTCGCCGGCAAGCCTGCGCTGGTGGAGAAACTGGTCCGCTCCATCAAGCGCACGCTGGTCTGGGTCGACACCCACAGTGCCGACGAGATGGTGGAGGCGCTGAACCCGGGCCAGCCCGAGGAACGCCGTGCCCTGCGCGACGTGCTGCGCCTGCGCAAGAACATCTATTCGCCCGACGGCCGCATCTCCGACGAGCAACTGCGCACGGTGGACCGCTTCCTGCACGCCACCGAGCCGGCCATCGCGGCCCAGGGCCTGAGCGTGCGCAGCCTGGTGGACGTCCGTTGGGCCGGGAGCGCGCCTTGAGCGTACACACCCGTCGCGCTCTGCTGGCGCAAGCGGCCCGCCACGCGCTGGCCTGGCCATGGCTGCTCCTTGGCCTGGGCGCCCGTGCGCAGTCCACCCGGCTCCAGACGGTCACGCTGTCGGCGGTCGGCCCCGGGCACCTGCTGCTGCTGCCCATCACGCTGGCGGTGAAGATAGGTGCGGACCAGGCCGAAGGCCTGAAGCTCCAGATCAACTACGTGGGCGGCGGCCCCATGGCCTACCGCGACATGCTGATCGGCAACGCCGACTTCGGTGCCGCCGGCATGCCGGCGCTGGCCGTGCAGCGGCTGGCGGGCCAGCCGGTGGTGGCGATCATGCCCATCACCCATGTGCCGGCCTACACCCTGGTGGTGGGTAGCCGGCTGCGCGGCCAGGTGAAAACCGTGGCCGATCTGGCGGGCAAGGTGATCGGCGTCAAGGGGTATGTGCCGGGGGGGCGGGCCAGTTCGCAGCTGATGGCCGAATACATCCTGCGCCAGGCGGGTGTGGACCCGGCGCGCGCGAATTTCGTGGCCGTCAACCTAGCCTACGAGAACCAGCGTGCGGCGCTGGCCAGCGGCACGGTGGATGCGCTGATGAGCGACGAGCCCTTCGCCAGCCGCATGGTGCAGGCCCGCGTGGCCTACGTGCTGGAGGACTACCATGACCTGGCCGACACGCGCCGGCGCCTGGGCGGGCTGTTCCTCAATGGTGTGGTGGCTTGCAGCGAGGAACTGATCGCCCGCCGCCCGGATCTCGTGGAGAAGCTGGTGAAATCGCTGCGGCGCACGCTGCAGTGGATCGACACGCACTCGGCGCAGGACATCGTGGCGCAGATGGCACCGGCCTCGGAGATCGAGCGGGCTTCGCTGCTGCAGGTGCTCAAGACACGCAAGAACATCTACTCGCGCGAGGGCCGCTTTTCGGACGAGCAGCTTGATGCGGTAGACCGTTTCATGCGGGCCACCGAGGACACGCCGCAGGGCCGGGGCTTCCGCGTGCGCGACATGATCAACACCACCTGGGCCGGGCGCATGCCCTGAACCGCGCGCCAAGCCACACGCAACCATGCGCTCCAACCCCTTCGAGTCGACCCTGAGCAGCCCATCGACCTGGCAGGAAGCGGCGCGGCACAGCCTGCGGCGCCAGCTGATCCTGCGTTTTGCCCTGGTCTTCCTGCTGGTGACCTTCAGCGGCAGCCTGCTGGCCCTGCTGGGCTACCAGATGCTGGTCCAGCAGAGCCAGCGTCGCAGCGCCGACGAGGCACTGCGACACCTGGAACGCAGCTTCGCGACGCAGCAGGAAAACTGGCTGCGCAATGCCGACGAGGTGAAGTCGCAGATCGACTTCATGCGCCTGTTTGCACAGGGTGACCCGGCGACCAGCTGGCTGCGGCTGCGTGCCTATTTCGCCGCGATCGAGGGCAAGCTCGACCGCTTTCCTTCGGGTGTGGTGCTGGACGGCAAGGGGCGCGCCGTATTCCAGTACGGCCCCGAGGGCGCGGTGCTGGGCCGGCACTTCTCGATCGGCCAGCTCCAGCCGCGCTGGTTCTACAGCGCGGAGCACCGCACCGCCTTCAAGGTCCTGAGCGTGCCCTTGTGGCTGGGCCAGCAGGGCACCGGGCGGCTGGTGCTGCTGCAGCCGCTGGACCATGGCGTGATGCGCCAGCTCAGCGCCGCCGGCATCAGCCTCTACCTGGTGCACGAGGGCCGGGTGCTGGCCAGCTCCGGCGGCTCGCAGGACTTTGGCCGCCCGCTCCCGGCCGACTACAGCGGCCCGATCGCTGACGGCGCGCGCGAGCAGGAGCAGCGTGTCCTGCCGATCCTGGCCGATGACGAGGGGGCGCCGCGCCTGGTGCTGCGGCAGGACGTGCTGCAGGTGCTGCCGCCGGCGCTGGTGCTGCTGGGCAGCTTCGTGCTCATGGCCCTGCTGGGGGCGGTGCTGTGGCTGGTGCTGGGCCGCTGGGCCAATGCGGGTGCCCTGCGCATCGCCAGTCTGTCGCGCGCCACCACCCTGTTCGCCCGCGAGCATGCGCTGAGCGCGACGGTTGAGCAGGCGCTGGAGCAGGCGCGTGCCGAGCCCGACGAGATCGGCGAGATGGCCGAGGCCAGCCGCACGCTGATGCAAAGCGTGCTGCAGCATGACGAGGAACACTTTGCCCACCTGCAGACGCTGGACATGCTGGAGGAGGGGGTGGTCGAATTGGCTGCCGATGGCCGTTACCTGCGCGCCAGCCCGGGCTGGGTGCACCTGGCCGGCATCGAGATGCAGCCCGGCGCGCGCATCTTCGACCACATCCACCTGGAGGACGTGGAGAACCTGCAGCTGCAGTTCCAGCAGCTGGGCGAGGGCGAGAAGACCAGCCTGAGCGGGCGCCTGCGCCTGCGCCGCCCCGACGCCAAGGAGCTGTGGATCGAGTACCGCTTCATCAGCGGCACGCGCCGCGGCGGCAGCCTGCGCGGCGTGCTGCGCGACATCACGCAGAGTTACCAGCTGGAAAAGCACGTGACCCACATGGCCCTGCACGACGCGCTGACCGGCCTGCCCAACCGCGTGCTGCTGGAGGACCGCTGCAAGATGGCGCTGCGCAGCGCCGAGCGCAACGGCCTGATGGTGGCACTGGGTTTTCTGGACCTGGACCATTT
>CAUPQO010000068.1:0-14958 GCA_963513295.1 uncultured Hylemonella sp. | reverse complement strand
GAGCGCATTATCGGGTGCGGCCTCAGGACTCCAGGTCGGTGAAAGCGCTGTTGCGCCCCGATGCCTTGGCGCGGTAGAGGGCCTGGTCGGCGCGGCGCAGCAGCGTTTCGGCGGTTTCGCCTTCGCGCCACTGGGCCAGGCCGGCACTGATGGTGATGTGCTGTGGCAGCCCCGGGATCTTCAGCGCCGCCACGGCCGCGCGCATGCGCTCCACCAGCGTCACGGCATCGTCGAGGCCGGTTTCGGTCAGCAGGGTCACGAACTCCTCGCCCCCCATGCGCGCGACATGGTCGCTCTGGCGCAGATTGGCCACCAGGCTGTCGGCCACCTGGCGCAGTACCGTGTCACCGACGTCGTGGCCATACTTGTCGTTGACCTGCTTGAAATGGTCCAGGTCGAAGTAGACAGCGGTGAGGGCGCGGCGGTAGCGCTCGGCACGCAGGATTTCGTCGTCCAGTCGCAGCTCCAGCATGCGGCGGTTGCCGACCCCGGTCAGCGGGTCGGTCAGCATCAGATGTTCCAGCGTGCGGCGCACGGTCGCCTCGCCGCGCATGCAGCGCAGCAGGGTCGCGGCGAGCAGCAGGCAGGCGATCGAGATGAGCAGCGCGATCGACACCAGGATCAGGGTGTGCATGCGCCAGGCGCGCAACAGATCGTCGAGCGAGGCGGTGACGGCCACGACCAGCGGGTAGTCCTGCACGCGCGTGTAGGCCACCGCGCGGGACAAACCGTCGACCGGGCTGCGTTCGGATTCGTAGAAACCCCGGGGCAGGGCGCCCAGGTTGCGCTGCCACATTGCGGACTGCGCAACGCTGGATCCGATGATCTTGTCATCCATGGGGCTGCGGAACATGAACAGGCCATCGTCTCTGAGGATGGCGATGGTGCCCCGGGGCTGGATGCGCTCGGCTTCGAAGTTGCCGGCGATGCGGTCGAGCTCGATGGCGGCGAAAATCACGGCGATGTCGCCGCCGGCCTTGCTCACCGGGATGGAGATGGGGATGCCCAGCTTGCCCGTGACCCGGCTGACCACGGGTTTGGCCACGTAGAGGCCGCGGGTTCGTTCCTCAAACTGGGCCTGGAAGTAGTCGCGGTCGGCGACATTGGTCCGGTTCGTCTGTCCGCGGTCGGGGACGTAACGCAGCGTGCCGTCGCGCGTGACCATGCGGATGTCGATGAGATTGTCGGAGGATTTGCGCAGGTTCTCGACCAGGCGGATGAAACCGGGTGCCTTGCCGGGGTCCTGGTCGGGGTGTTCGGCCATCCAGAGGCTGGCGACGGTGAGGGAGGTTTGCGCCTCCTTGAAGAGGTTGCGGGTCTGCTCGTGGACGGCGGTATTGAGCTGCTTGAGCACCTGCTCGTTGGCCGCCAGGGTGCTGCTGCGCTCCCACCAGGACCAGAAGCCGACGAAACCCCAGAGACACAGGAGCAAACCACCCACCAGTCCGTAGACGATGCGGTGATTGACCCCGAGCGTCTGCTCGATCAGCCAGTCCTTGAGACGCTGCAAACGGGAACTCCTAACGACTCGATCTTGTTTTCCGGGCGCCTGTGGCGCTCTGCGGGAAGTCCCTGGGACCCAGACTGGCACTCTAATGCATATCCCCCTATGGCGTCGAGGGGGGGCCGGCATGCCTTCATGGCCAAAGTGATGAAGAAGTCACGAGGAGGCGCGCTGTCAGGCTTGCAGCTGTTCCGATTCGACGATCTCTACACCCGGCTGCTCGCGCAGCACGCCGGCCAGCAGGGCCTGGGCGATGCGCGCGGCCGGCACGGCCTGGTAACGGCGCGGGATCAGCGGGCGCAGCGCGCGCGCGATGGCCAGGCCGATGCGCTCACCGGGGCGCGACTCCTCGCGCCGGGCGTCGATCAGGGAGGGGCGTACCACGGTGCAGACCGGGTAGCCCAGGGCGCGGATGCCGGTCTCGGCTTCGGCCTTGGTGCGCAGGTAGAAATTGCCGCCTAGGCTTGCACCCAGCGAGGAGTTGAGCGCGTAGCGGCTGGCGCCGGCCGCACGGGCCAGTCGGCCCACCTCGATGGGCAGGTCGCGGTCCACCGCAGCAAAGGCGGCCTGCGAGCCGGCGGCCTTGATCGTGGTGCCCAGGGTGCAGATGACGGCATCCACCTGCCACCAGGGCGCATCGGCGGGCAGGGTCGCGAAGTCGAGCACCGGGTTGAGCAGCCTGGGGTGGGCGGGCAGGGGCCGGCGCGTGGGGGCGACGACCTGATGGAAACGCGGATCGGCCAGGGCGGCGGCCAGCACCTCGCGGCCCACGGCGCCGGTGGCACCGACCAGCAGCAGGCGCAGGGCAGGGGTGAGGGCGGTCATGGCGGGATCAGCCGGCGGTGAGCTTGTGCACCAGGTCGGCCGTGGTGCTGGCCTTGTACTTGCGCATCAGGCGGGCGCGGTAGATCTCCACCGTGCGGTAGCTGATGGCCAGGGCCTTGCCGATCTCCTTGGAGGTCAGGCCTTCGAGCAGGTGGGCGGCCACCTCGCGTTCGCGTGCCGTGAGCTCGGCCTTGACCGGGCGGCGTGAGCTGAGGTCTTCGAAAGTCCAGATGCCGGCGCCCAGCGGCTCGGCCGGGTCCAGCGCACGGCCGGTCACGTGGCACCAGAAGACCTCCCCCTTGAAACGGCCGTCCACCCGTTTCATGATGCGGTCATCGGCATAACTGCCCTGGCGGTTCATGATGGGGCTGATGCGCGCGCCGATGCGCTCGAATTCGTCGGCGCTGGGGTAGAGGACCTGGAAGGACTGGCCCACCAGTTCTTCGCGGCTGGTGCCGAACATGTCGCAGACCTGGCGGTTGCAGTCCATGATGATACGGTTGCGCGAAAGTACCATGCCGATGGGCGCGTATTCGAAGGCGAGGCGGTAATCAATGTCCATAGGGGTCGGATTCTAGGCATAACTACGTATTCTGCTAAGTAGTATCGTTGCGCGTCTGCTGCTTTGAATATTTTTAAAAGGAGAACAGCGTGAACAAGGTGTACCCGAGTGCGGCCAAGGCCATTGAAGGCGTGATCCGTGACGGCCAGCTGCTGGCCGTGGGCGGCTTCGGCCTCTGCGGCATTCCCGAGGCCCTGATCGACGCCGTGCGTGATGCCGGCATCAAGAACCTCACCGCCATTTCCAACAATGCCGGCGTCGACGATTTCGGCCTGGGCAAGCTGCTGCAGACCCGCCAGGTCAAGAAGATGATTTCCAGCTACGTGGGCGAAAACAAGGAGTTCGAACGCCAGTACCTGGCGGGCGAGCTGGAGCTGGAGTTCACGCCCCAGGGCACGCTGGCCGAGAAGCTGCGCGCCGGCGGCGCCGGCATCCCGGCCTTCTTCACCAAGACCGGCGTGGGCACCATCGTGGCCGAGGGCAAGGAACTGCGCGAGTTCGACGGCGAGACCTATGTGATGGAGCGCGCCCTGCTGCCCGACGTGGCGCTGATCAAGGCCGACATCGCCGACCGCTCGGGCAACCTGCGCTTCAACCTGACGGCGCGCAACTTCAACCCGGCGGCCGCCATGGCCGGCAAGATCTGCATCGTGGAAGTGGAGCGCATCGTTGCCACCGGCGAGTTGGCGCCGGACGACGTCCACCTGCCCGGCATCTACGTGCACCGCATCGTGCACAACCCCACGCCCGAGAAGCGCATCGAGAAGCGCACCACCCGCGACCGTAAAGTTTGAGGAGAACAACATGCCCTGGACCCAGGAACAGATGGCCGCGCGCGCGGCGCAGGAGCTGCAGGACGGCTTTTATGTGAATCTCGGCATCGGCATCCCGACGCTGGTGGCCAACTACGTGCCCGACCACATCGAGGTGTGGCTGCAGAGCGAGAACGGCATGCTGGGCATCGGCCCCTTCCCCTACGAGGACGAGGTCGACGCCGACCTGATCAACGCCGGCAAGCAGACCGTCACCACCATCAAGGGCTCGGCCATCTTCGGCAGCCACGAGAGCTTCGCCATGATCCGCGGCGGCAAGATCAACCTGTCCATCCTGGGCGCCATGCAGGTCAGCGGCCAGGGCGACCTGGCCAACTGGATGATCCCCGGCAAGATGGTCAAAGGCATGGGCGGCGCCATGGACCTGGTGGCCGGCGTGCCGCGCTGCATCGTGCTGATGGAGCACGTGGCGAAGAAGAAGGACGGCACGGAAGACTTCAAGATCCTGCCCGAGTGCACGCTGCCGCTGACCGGCAAGGCCGTGATCGACCGCATCATTACCGACTTGGGCGTGATGGACATCACCCCCCAGGGCCTCAAGCTGGTGGAATTGGCCCCGGGCGTGACGCGCGAGTTCATCCAGTCCAAGACGGGTGTGCCGCTGGTCTGAGACGGCCGTGCTCTCGTCAAAGGCAGAAGGCCCCGCACGGGGCCTTTTTTCTTCCCCTGTCCCGAAGCATGGAAAAGGTCGGTGATCGGCCCTTTCCTGCCGGCTTTCATCGGCCGGCACGCCGCCATCATGGAGGGCAGCTTTTCTGTCATTCCCCTTCGATCCATGCGTTTGCGTCACAGCTTCTGGGCCCTGCTGGGCCAGCAGGAAACCGAGGCCCCCTCGGCCGTGGTGGAGCGTGTGCGCCTGGCCATGCGCTGCGCCGTGCAGGAGCACCTGGGCGAGGATGCCGAGGCCCTGCAGCGCCAGCTGGAATGCACGCAGGACATCGAAGGCCTCTGGTACCTGCGCCCCGAGATCATGAACGCCATCGCCGCGCAATGCGGCGAGGCGCAGGCGCGCAACTGCCTCATGGGGCTGACGGCACTGTTCCGGGACCACCATCCGGTGGCGGCCTCGTCCCGCTTCGGCCGGCTCTGATCACCTGCGCCGGCGGGGGCGGTCCCCGCTCCTAAAATGACCGCATGATCGATTCCCAGCTCATGGGCGCTGCCCTGCTCGGGCGCCTGGTCTTCCGCCTGCCATCGGCCCCCACCGCAGCCCCGCTGCCAGCGGGCCGCCATGCACTGACCTTTCCCGAAGGACGCGAGGCCGTACTCGTCGTGCCCGAGGACCTGGACCCCGACGCGCCCATGCCCCTGCTCGTGCTGTTCCACGGCGCCGGCGGCGAGGCCAACAAGATCCTGCCCCATTTTGTGCGTTGGGCGCGGGCCCGGCGTTTCCTGCTGCTGGCGCCGCAGTCCATGTTCCCGACCTGGGACATCGTGATCGGCGGTCACGGCCCGGACCTGGAACGGCTGGACGCCGCGCTGTTGCAGGTGGCCTCGCACTTCAGGCTGGATCCGGCGCGCCTGGCCTTCGCGGGTTTTTCCGACGGCGGGAGTTATGCGCTGTCCGTGGGGTTGAGCAACGGCGACGTGGCCAGCCATGTGATCGCGCTGTCGGCGGGTTTCATGAACACCTTCACACGCCATGGATCACCCAGGGTCTTCATCGCCCACGGTCGTTCAGATACCCAACTGTCTTTCGAGACCAGCGCACGACCGCATGCGCTGCAGCTGCTGGAGGAGGGTGTCGATCTCACGCTCCTGCCCTTTGAGGGCAACCATGTGATCGTGCCGGATGTGGTGGCGCGGGCCATCGAGTTTTTCCTCGGGCCGCAGGCGTAGCCGCCGGATCGACAAGCCTGCGTACCCGGGGTTGAACGCCTTCTCAAGACCGGACGGCAGGCCTTGCCGGCCTGGCAGTTGCCCGGGTCGGGCTGTTGTTCGATGACGGTTTCAGCCGATCCAGCGCACGCCGCCCTGCACGATCTCGTCAAAGAAGCCGCGCGGCGAGGACGGGCTCATGCTGTAGGGATCGAACTCGGATTTGCGCGAGTACTTCAGGAAGATCTGGCGGTTCTCGGCGATCGACGAGATCAGGCCCATGTTCCAGTTGCTGAAACGGCGCGAGGCGATCTCGCCGAAGTCCAGGATGGCCGGCTCGGTATGGCGGCTGTCCTTGAGGATGCGCAGATAGACCTGGTTGACCACGTCACGGTCGCCTTCGAGCTGCTGCAGGAAGATGCCGTTGGCCAGGCACAGCGCACCGGTCACGCCGACGGCTGAGTTGTTGCGCTGTGAGGCCTGGAGGATGTCCTTGACGTCGGCCGGGCCGAGGGCACGGGAAGAGTGGCTGGCGTAGGTCAGCTGGATCAGCATGGGGTTGTCTCCTGTTGGAGACCGATTATCTGGAAGGGAAATAGCCCTTGCCGATGCCGGACTACATGTGGAAAAGATCACGCTGGCGTCGCCGGGCATGCGCGTCCTTCACAGGGGCCTTGCCACCGACACGGCCTGCCATGGGCCGGTGGATTTTCCGGCGACGGCGGCCCAGTACCAGGCCGAGGTGTCGGTGAAGGTCTGGCCCTGCGCGTCCTCGATGCGCTCGCACACGCGCAGCTGCTGGCCGCTACGTTTGGCGATGAAGCAGCGCCACCTGGCCTGGCCCGCGATGGATTCGAGCCTTTCGTCACTGATGCGGTAGCCGAGCCCCTGGTAGCAGTCGGTGGCCGGATGCAGCATGCGGGTGGGCCGGCGTACCGTACGCAGCACCAGCACATGCTGGCCATCGGTCAGGCGTGCGATGGTGCCCGGAAAGCGTTGCGCAAACCGGTGCTCGACTTCGCTCAAGGCCAGCGGGCGCAGCTCGGCTCCATTCCACTGGGCGGGGAATTCGCTGTGGGTGCCGGCCCCGGCATCCGGGCCATCATCCGGCGGGCGGGCGTCGAAGGTCTGGACGGCGCCCCAGAACGCGCACAGGGGCAACAGCAGGAGCCACAGACTTTTGTGCAGCACGCGGTTGAGGAAGAGGTTGTCAAACAGACGCATGCCGGCCTCCGCAAGCTTGTTGCACGATCGGTCGTCCCATGACCCATCCGATGCCACCGCAGACGACCGCCAGCACCACCAGGCCCACGGTGTCGTGTGCCCAGCCCGGCAGATGCCGGTCGCTCGCCTCGGCCGCCACCAGGAGTGTGTTGCGGACCACATTGCCCGTGAGCACCAGCGCACTCACGGCAGGCAGCCGCGCCAGGAAGGCCCGGTTGCCGAGCCTGGGGCCGGCCATGCCTGGGCGGGGGCCGTGCAGCGCGACGACGCAGGCCGTGAAATAACCCAGCCAGACCATCTGCACGCCGGAGCAGGGGGCGTCCACGATGACGAGGTGCCCATTGACCAGCAGGCTGCTGCCGCTGCGGGCAACCTCGTGCTGCAGGCCCAGCAGCCAGCGCGTGGCTTCGGCCGTGATGACACGCAGCGGGTAACCGGCGTAGAACTGCAGCGATGCGAGCAGGGGCAGCGACAGGATGGATAAGCCCAGCACGGGGGCGGTGGCGATATGCGGCGGCAGGAAGGCCGCCAGGGCGGCCGAGAGCGCCAGCAAGGCCATGAGGGCGCTGGCCAGGGGAGGCAGATGCGTGCGCATGACCGTTGCCGCAAGCGCACAGGCCAGGGCGATGGCCAGCCAGCCCAGCCGGGGTGCGGGACGCAGCAACTGGCGGTTCTGCCAGACCAGCACGCCGAGCGCGGCCAATGCCAGCAGACCCAGCGGATCATCCGAGCCGTCGAGCATGCGCTGGCCCATCCACCACCAGGTGGGCCACAGCGCGGCGGCCAGCAGGGCCAGCCAGCGCCACTCGGGTGCGGTGTCGATGCGGATGCCGAAGCGCACGAAACCCGGCATCTGGAGCAGGCGGGGCAACGCCATGATCAGGCCGTGTAACGGTGGGGGTGATGGCGGCGGGCGCGACGGGCCAGCAGGGCCAGCACCGACAGCAGCACGAGGACGGCGCCCCAGGTCGCCGGCTCGGGCGTGCCGGGCACTTCGGTACCGATCGCCAGGTTGCTCACACCTTCCGGCAGGGGCAAGGGCTGGTTCACGCTGGTGCTGCCTTGTGGGGACGGGTTGCGCACCAGCTGATCGATCGCGACAAAACTCGTGTACTGCGTGAGCAGCTTGTACTTCAGACCCAGTTCGGTGATGCGCTGGCCCAGGGCACCACCGCCTTCGAATGCCTCCTGGTCTGACAAACTGGCGATGCGATGGCGTGCCCACAGGTGGCGCAGGGCCGCCGTGCTGCTGGATGGGCTGGTGTCGCCGCTGCTGCCTACTGGCAGGGATTGCCGCAAAGGCCCGTCGGCCGTCTGGCCTTCGATGGTGAGTGTGCCCCGGGCTTCGCCGCGCCATTTGCCGAAGATGATGACCGGACGCTCGCTCAGCACATCGGGCAACTGCTGCGGCTCCACATCGTAGGCATCCAGTCCGTCGAAGCGCGCCTTGACGCTGGTGAGCACCGGCGATTCGATCATCTTGCGGAAGCGGGCCGCCTGCGCGGCGGCTTCCGAAGGCCGGGTGATGATGAAGGGCTCCCCCATGCCCGCGCGCGCCATGCCTTCCATGAGATGGCGGTTGACCGAGGAGCCGATGCCGAAGGAGAACACATTGGCCTGCGAGAGGTTCTTGCGTATCAGCTCGAAGGCTTCCCGCTCGACGGTCACATACCCATCGGTCACGACCACCACGGTGCGCGACACGTCGGCCGCCTTGGGCTCGGCGTAGACGCGCTTGAGGGCGGGGATCAGCTCGGTGCTGCCGCCACCGCCCATCTCCTGGATGGTGCGGATGGCCTGCTGGATGTTGGCGCCCGTCGCCGGGACCGGGTGGGGGCTCAGGAAACGGTTGCTGCCGGAAAACAGCAGCACGTTGAAGGTGTCGCTGGGGCGCAGGTTGCCGATCAGCTCGCGCAGCAGGGTCTTGGCGGTGTCCAGCGGGAAACCATGCATGGAGCCCGAGATGTCTACCACGAAGATGTACTCGCGCGGTGAGATGGCAGTGGCAGGCACGGCCTTGGGGGGCTCGATCATCGCAAGAAAAAAGTTCTCCTCGCCGCCCTTGTAGAGCATGAGGCCGGATTCGATGCGGTCGCCTGCCAGACGGTAGTCCAGGATGAAATCGCGGTTGTTGGCGGGGCGGGTGGTTTGGCTCAGGCCCACCTCGATCGTGCTGCCTTCCTCCTTGTCCCTGGTGATGTCGTGCGAGGAGGAACGCACTTCCTTGATGCCGATGGGGGTGTGTAGCGCCACGCGGATGTCAAAGCCGGCGGGGGAGGCCTTGCCAGCGGTCAGATAAGGCTGGCCGACCCAAGGCGCCTGGGCTTGGCCGGACTGTGGGCTGTTGTAGCGCGGGCCGACCACGGTGGGGAAGACGAACTGGTAGTTGCCGCTGGTGGGTACCAGCAGTTCCGTGTAGCGCAGCTCGACCTTCACGTCGTCGCCGGGCAGGATGTTGGCCACATTCATCTGGAACACATTGGGCAATTGCTGCTCCAGGAGGGCTGCCGTTCTGCCCTCGCTTTTCGCCTTGTCGTAGTCGATGCGGGCCTGGTTCTTCTCGCGGATCTGGGCCGTGATCAGGCGGTCGGCCAGCCGCACGTTCATGCCGTGCACAGCGGCCCGGGTGGAGCCGGGAAACACGTACCGGGCTTCGATGGCGCGTTGGCCTTCATTCCTGTAGTGCTGCGTCACCGTCACATCGGCGATCACGCCCGAGATGCGCACATCCACCTTGGTGGATTTGAGCGGCAGCTGGTCGAGCTCGGGGTCGTCGCTTTTGACGAAGAAGTACGGGCTCTCGGTTTTCAGGCGCGGGCTGTCGTCGTCCCGCGCATGGACGGGCTGGGCGATGAGTCCCACGAAACACGCGACCGAGAGGCTGGTGGTGGCCATCCAGGTCCAGCGGGCCAGCCGGGTCGGGGCGTCGCTGGCGCTGCTGGAGGTGGCGTTGGGGAAGACGATGGCCATGATGCTTGCTCCTGAACATGCGTGCGTGAGTGCACGGTGTCCCTAGCATCGGTGGCCAATGAGAAGACAGTTGGAAGTGCAGCGGCCTTGTGTGAAAACGGCGTGAAGTCTGTGTGAAGTGCCGCCTGGCCCGGTAGAGCGGTCGCCCGGGCGGCTAGCTGGACGCGCGGGGCAGGGTCAGGCTGGCGACTGCTCCCGGTCCCTCGCTGTCAGGGCGGTTGTGCAGTTCGATCCGTCCGTGGTGCAGCGCCGCGATTTCCTTGACGAAGGAGAGACCCAGGCCCGTGCTCTTCTTCTGTGTACGCGGGCGCGCCAGCGAGTAAAACTTCTCGAACACCTTGTCCTGCGCGTAGCCGGGAATGCCGGCGCCCTGGTCGCGCACGGTGATGATCACGTGGCGTCGCCTAACCGCCAGCGACAGTTGCACGACGCTGCCCTCCGGCGAGAAATCCAGGGCGTTGTCCAGCAGGTTGCTCAGGGCGCGACGCAGCAGGAAGGGGTCGCCTTCCACGGCGACATCCTCGGTCGCGTCCAGTTCGATGCGGATGCTGCGCTGGGCTGCGGCGCCCTGGGCCGAGGCGGCCAGCTCTTCGAGCAGGGGCTTCATGTCGACCGGCT
Organism: uncultured Hylemonella sp.; assembly: GCA_963513295.1. Classification (GTDB taxonomy): domain Bacteria; phylum Pseudomonadota; class Gammaproteobacteria; order Burkholderiales; family Burkholderiaceae_C; genus Hylemonella. The sequence goes on along the minus strand of CAUPQO010000068.1, from coordinate 4,604 downwards.
GGACGCGCTCCAGCACGCGCCGGGTTTCCAGCGCAGTGAGCTCCATCATGCGGTCCACCATCTCCTGGATGCGCCCGGTTTCGCGCTGGATGTTGTCCAGGAAGCGCTGGCGCTGCGCTTCGGACATGGGCTCCTGCAGCAGTTCGGCGGCGCCACGGATGGCCGACAGGGGGCTTTTGACCTCGTGGGTGAGTGTCTGCACATAGTCGGCCACGTAGTTGCGCCCGGCCAGGGCATCGCGCATCTCGTCGTAGGCCGCACTGAACACATCCATGGCGCGGCGCAGCAGGCGCGCCGGGCTGAAACGCCGTTGTGTCCGTACGTAGCGCACATAGTCTGAAATCAGGCCGAAGGGGCGTACCAGCCAGACCGAGACCATGACGACCAGCACCAGCACGGCCACCACAGACACCAGCCCGACGTACAGCGTCTTGTTGCGGGCGGCCACCACGAACTGCCCGAAACTCTGCACCGGTTTGCCCACCGTGACCGCGCCGATGATCTCGCCATTCCCCCCGGGCAGGGAGCGCACCGGGGCGCTGACGTACATCACCGAGCTGTTGGCGTCGCCCGCGATATCCGGCGTGGTGCGCGCGCCGTACTCATCCTTGAGGGCCATGCGCACGTCGCGCCATTGGGAAAAATCCGTGCCGAGCAGTTGTCCGGTGGAGTCGAACACCACCCGCCCGCCGCGGTCCGTCAGATAGACCCGCAGCTCCACGCGGGTCTTGGTGACGCCGAAGATCTGGGCGTTGAAGCGACGCGCATACAGCGACTGGAACACGGGTTCGAGACGCGTCGTGTCCAGGGCGCCATCGCGCACGTCCTGCTCGATCAGGCTGGCCAGCAGCTGCGAGGTTTCCACCAGCGACTCCTCGGCCGATTCCCGGTAGCGCGGGTCCAGGTCGGCGACCACGCGGTACAGCATGAAGGCGATGCTGGCCGTGTAGATCAGGATGATGCCGATGAAGATCCGGCTGCGCTTGCTCATATCGAGTTCGGCAGGTTCTCGCTCAGGGCGTAGCCCGTGCCACGCAGCGTGCGGATGGGGTCCGTGCCGGGGGCAATGGCCTTGAGCTTGGCGCGCAGGGTCTTGATGTGGGCGTCCACCGTCCGGTCAAAACTCGCGCTCGTTTCATCCCACACCTTGCCCAGCAACTCGTCGCGGGTGTACACGCGGCCCGGGCGCTGGACCAGCAGGCGCAGGAGGCCGTACTCGTAGCGCGAGAGCTCCAGCAGTTGCCCGTAGAAGCGGATCTGGTGGCGCTCTTCATCCAGCGCAAAAGGCTGCGCCAGCGGGGTGGCGGCGGGCGCAGCGGAGGCCGCCCCCTGGCGCACACTGCGCCGCAGGATGCTGCGCACGCGCGCTACCAGTTCGCGCGGCGAGAAGGGTTTGGCGATGTAGTCATCGGCCCCGAGCTCCAGGCCCACCACCCGGTCGATCTCGTCGCTGCGCGCGGTCAGGAACAGCATGGGAATCTGCGCACCGCCCGGCAGCGCTTGCAGGCGCTTGAACAGGTCGAAGCCATTGAGGTCCGGCAGTCCGACATCCAGCACGCACAGTGCCGGCAGGTCGGTTTCGAACTGGTGCATGGCTTGCGCTGCCGTGCTGCACCAGACCGGGGAAAACCCGTCGGTCGCCAATACGTACTGCAGCGTATCGGCGATGCCTGATTCGTCTTCAACGATGAGGATGCGCGGCTTGTGGACCATGGCGGTATGGTAACGGCGCCGAAGCCGGGGAGGGCGCAGGGGCTAGCCGGCTTGCCTGATGTCCCAGCCGATGCGCAAGAACTCCTGTTGGAGCTGGGCACGCACTTCGGGGTCAAGGTTCTCCAGCGGACGGCTTTGCCGCAGTTCATCAATGCAGAGGCGCTGGTTCTTGCGGGCAAAGAGGATGCTGTTGCTTTTCTCTTTGGATGGAATTTCCAGCACATGCTCTTCGAACGCCAGCCTGATCCGCCCCGTGTACACCCTATGCTCGGGGTGGTCGTGGTGCAGGTTGACGACCATGACGCCCCCGGGCGTGAGCGCCTGGAAGCAGTCGTCATAGAAGCGCTGCGAGCACAGGCTGGCCGACTGTCCCTGGCCATCGTAGCCGTCCACCAGCAGCACGTCGTACCGGCCGGAGGTGGCTGCGGGCAGCGTCCGGACAAAGTCGGCCCCGTCCGCGCAAATGATCCGCAGGCGCTCGTCGTCTTCAGGGATTTCGAACTCCTGGCGCAGTGCGATGACATGGGGGTTGATTTCGATCGCCGTGAGTTGCGCTGCAGGCAGGTGCCGGTGGCAGAACTTCAGAAGCGAGCCGCCGCCCAGTCCGATCAGGGCGATGCTGGCCGGCTGGCTGTCCAGCAGCAGGAACCCCATCATCGTGCGGGTGTAGTCCACCTCCAGCTGCGTGGGATGCTCGCTGCTCATGCGGCTCTGCAACTGGTCGAAGGTGAAATACAGGGATTTGTGGCCGTCAGCCGTAAAAACAAACGGCGCATCGAATTCGGGTTCGGATGCGCCGGAGGGTGTGCTAAACATGAAAGCTGACTGGAGCGGGTGATGGGAATCGAACCCACGTTATTTGCTTGGGAAGCAAGAGTCCTACCATTGAACGACACCCGCGATAGTGCGTGATTCTAGCGGAAGGCCGGCGGCCGGACTCGCCGCGTGCGGTTTCAGCGCAGGTGCGGTGGCGTCGGCAGCTTCAACTCGCCGGCGGACTCGAAGCGGTGGCTTCGGAAGATGGGGCCGGAGAGCTTGCCGCGCAGCTGGTAGTTCATCGTTGAACTGTTCTCGACCGAGGTGATGGCGATGGCCTGGCGTACCAGGGCCATGGTCGTCACGGTGACAGGGACCTCGAACACCGTCTCGGAGAAGCGCGGCACGCTGCCCTGCGCGTCCGTGACACCGCTGGCGAAACTCTGGCCATTCACGTTGATTTCCAGGTAGACGCCGTCGTACTGCATGGCAACGTCGCTGGGGTTGACGATGCGCAGGCGGACCATCATGCGCAGTTCCGGGCCCCGCCAGGGCAGCGGCTCGATGGCCGCGACCTCGACCCTGGGGGCGTTGTCGGGTGCCAGCGCGGCGCAGCCGGCCAGTAGCAAGGGCAGGGCGGCCAGCGCGAGGCGACGGCCGATCTGGAGCAGGGCGGTGTTCAAGTGGCCATCACTTGAGGATGTCGCCCAGGCAGAGGTACTTCAGTTCCACGTAGTCGTCCATGCCGTGGTGCGAGCCCTCGCGGCCCAGGCCGGACTGCTTGACGCCGCCGAAGGGCACGTGCTCGGTGGCCAGCACGCCGACGTTGATGCCCACCATGCCGTACTCCAGCGCCTCGCTGACGCGGAAGATGCGGCCGACGTCGCGCGTGTAGAAGTAGGTGGCCAGGCCGAAGATGGTGTTGTTGGCCGCGTCCACCACTTCCTGCTCGGTCTTGAAGCGGAACACTGGCGCGAAGGGGCCGAAGGTCTCCTCGGTGGCGCACAGCATGCTGGCGTTGGCCTCGGAGATGACGGTGGGCTCGAAGAACTGGCCCTGCAGGCGTCTGCCGCCGGTCACCACCTTGCCGCCCTTGGCCACGGCGTCAGCCACGTGGCGCTGCACCTTCTCCACGGCGGCGTCTTCGATCAGCGGGCCCTGCGAGACGCCGTCCTCGAAGCCGTTGCCGACCTTGACGGCGTTGACCTTGGCGGCGAACTTCTGCACGAACTGCTCGTACACGCCTTCCTGCACATAGATGCGGTTGGCGCAGACGCAGGTCTGCCCGGCGTTGCGGTACTTGCTGGCCATGGCGCCCTCGACGGCCGAGTCGATGTCGGCATCATCAAAGACGATGAAGGGCGCATTGCCGCGCAGCTCCAGCGAGAGCTTCTTGACGGTGGGGGCGCTCTGCGCCATCAGGATGCGGCCTACTTCGGTGGAACCGGTGAAGCTGATGTGGCGCACCACCTCGCTGGCGCAAAAGACCTTGCCCACGGCGATGGAGTTGTCGCCATCGGCGGTGAGCAGGTTGAGCACGCCGGCCGGGATGCCGGCACGGATGGCCAGCTCGGCCGCGGCCAGGGCCGTCAGGGGGGTCAGCTCGGCCGGCTTGATGATGACCGGGCAGCCTGCGGCCAGGGCCGGGGCCACCTTGCGCGTGATCATGGCCAGGGGGAAATTCCAGGGCGTGATGGCGGCGCAGACCCCGATGGGCTGCTTGATGACCATCAGGCGGCGGTTGTTGTCGAACTGGGGCAGGGTCTCGCCGTTGACGCGCTTGGCTTCCTCGGCAAACCACTCGACGAAGCTGGCGCCGTAGGCCACCTCACCCTTGGCTTCCGCGTAGGGCTTGCCCTGCTCGGCGGTCATGATGCGGCCCAGGTCTTCCTGGTTGGCCATCAGCAGGTCGAACCACTTGCGCAGGATGATGCTGCGCTGCTTGCCGGTGAGGGCGCGCCAGGCCGGCCAGGCGGCGTTGGCGGCCTTGATGGCGAGTTCGGCGTCGGCCGGACCCAGATTGGCCACGTCGGCCAGCTTGTGGCCGTTGGACGGGTCGAGCACGTCGAAGCGCGTGCCGGCCGCGCCCTTGACCCACTGGCCGTTCACCAGCGCGTCGGTCTTGAGCAGGGAGG
>CAUPQO010000067.1:0-15005 GCA_963513295.1 uncultured Hylemonella sp. | reverse complement strand
TACGACGTGCTCTCGCTGCGCGGCTCGCTCCATGCGCGCCACACGCTGGGCGGCACCGCGCCGGTCCAGGTCAAGGCGCAGATCGAGCGCCACCAGGCCCGCCTGGCGGCCCTCTGAACCCCGAAAGAGCCACGATGTCTGCCACCCATACCCTGAGCTGGACCGAAGAACTGGTACTCGGTGACGCGCGCACCGACCACACCCACCAGGAGTTCATAGCCCTGGTCAACGCTACCACCGCCGCCCCCCTGGAGCGCAAACTCGCCATCTACCAGGAACTGGTGGCGCACACCGTGGGCCACTTCGCCCAGGAAGAGCGCTGGATGGCGGCCTGCGGCATCCAGCCCGACTTCTGCCACTTCGGCCAGCACGCCAGCGTGCTGCAGGTGATGCAGGAAGTGGAGCGCCGCGCCTTGAATGGCGAGATGGAATACATCGCCAGCATGATCGAAGCCCTGGTCGAGTGGTTTCCCATGCATGCCAGCAGCATGGATGCCGGACTGGTGAGCTACCTGCAGGAAAAGGGCTACGACACGGCGACCGAGACCTTCAAGGAGGGTGCCACGGCCAGCGCGGCGGCGCTGCCCTCCTGCGGCCACGAGCCAGACCAGTCCTGCGCCTGATCTCATCAGGGGCGATGCATCCTCCGAACACCACACGCCCATGAAACAGCCCATCCGACGCATCGCCATCAGCACCGGGGGCGGTGACGCCCCAGGCCTGAACGCCGTCATCAGTTCGGTGGTCTGGGCCGCGGCCAACCGGGGCTGGGAGTGCGTGGGCATCCGCGACGGTTTCAACGGCATCCTGGCGCCGCAGCACTACCCCCAGGGCGGCGTGGAGCTGCTCACCCGCGACCGGGTGCGCGGCATTGCCCATCTGGGCGGCACCATCCTGGGCACCACCAACAAGGGCGACCCGTTCCACTTCCCCGTGCGCCAGGCCGACGGCAGCGTGGCCGAGGTGGACCGCTCCGGCGAGATCCTGGACTATTTTCAACGCGAGGGCATCGACGCCCTGGTCATCGCGGGCGGCGACGGCACGCTGACCATCGGCCACGAGCTGCACCGGCGTGGCCTGCGTGTGGTGGGTGTGCCCAAGACCATCGACAACGACCTGGACAAGACCCACACCACCTTCGGTTTCGACACCGCGGTGTCCTTCGCCACCGAGTGCCTGGACCGCCTGCACAGCACGGCCGAGAGCCACCAGCGCGTGATGGTGGTGGAGATGATGGGACGCTACGCGGGCTGGATCGCCCTGCACGCGGGCATCTCCGGCGGCGCGCATGCCGTCCTGATGCCCGAAATCCCCTACGACCTGGATCGGGTGGCGGACATGATCCGCGAGCGCGATGCCCACGGCCGCCTGTATTCGCTGGTGGTGGTGGCCGAAGGCGCGCAAGCCCGCCAGGGCCAGCGTGCCCTGCTGGCAGCGGCCGAGGCGGGCCACGCCGAACGCCTGGGCGGCATCGGCGAGCAGGTGGCCAAGGAATTGGCCGGGCTGACCGGCAAGGATGCGCGCGTGGTGGTGCTGGGCCATCTGCTGCGCGGCGGCAGCCCGACCACCTTCGACCGGCTGGCGGCCAAGCGCTTCGGCACGGCGGCCGTGCGTGCGCTGGACGAGGGGTACTCGGGCGTGATGGTGGCGCTGTCCCATCCCAACGTCATCTACGTGCCGCTGACCGAGGTGGCCGGCCGCATGAAGGCCGTGCCGCTGGATGGCGACACCGTGCAGACCGCGCGCGACCTGGGCATCTGCCTTGGAGACTGATGGTGTGCAAGGTTTCCCGTTCGGGCTGAGCCTGTCGAAGCCTGGGAGAGCCCTTCGACAAGCTCAGGGCGAACGGTCATAGACTCGACGCATTGACAAGTACCATAACCACAAATTTTCCGGAGAGATCAACATGCCCGTCATCACCAACATCGAAGACCTGCGGGTCCTGGCCCAGAAGCGCGTGCCGCGCATGTTCTACGACTACGCCGACAGCGGCTCCTGGACCGAGAGCACCTACCGCGCCAACGAGAGCGATTTCCAGAAGATCAAGCTGCGCCAGCGCGTGGCCGTCAACATGGACAACCGCAGCACGGCGGTGAAGATGATCGGCATCGACGTGAAGATGCCGGTGGCCATCGCCCCCGTCGGCCTGACCGGCATGCAGCACGCCGACGGCGAGATCCACGCGGCGCGCGCGGCCGAGAAGTTCGGCATTCCCTTCACGCTCTCGACCATGAGCATCTGCTCCATCGAGGACATCGCGGAAAACACCAGCGCGCCCTTCTGGTTCCAGCTTTACATGATGCGCGACCGCGAGGCCATGGCGCGCATGATCCAGCGCGCCAAGGACGCCAAGTGCAGTGCGCTGGTGCTGACGCTGGACCTGCAGGTGATCGGCCAGCGCCACAAGGACCTGAAGAACGGCCTGACTGCGCCCCCGAAGCCCACGCTGGCCAACATCCTCAACCTGATGACCAAACCGCGCTGGTGCCTGGGGATGGCCGGTACGCGCCGCCACACCTTCCGCAACCTGGTGGGCCATGTGAAGGGCGTGAGCGACATGCGCTCGCTCTCGGCCTGGACCAACGAGCAGTTCGACCCACGCCTGTCCTGGCCCGATGTGGCCTGGGTCAAGGAGCAGTGGGGCGGCAAGCTCATCCTCAAGGGCATCCAGGACGTGGAAGATGCGAAGCTGGCCGTGGCCAGTGGGGCCGCTTCCATCGTGGTCAGCAACCACGGCGGCCGCCAGCTCGATGGCGCGCAAAGCAGCATCGAGGCCCTGCCGGCCATCGTGGCCGAGGTGGGCAGCCAGATCGAGGTCTGGATGGACGGCGGCATCCGCTCCGGCCAGGACGTGCTCAAGGCCTGGGCCCTGGGCGCGCGCGGCACCATGATCGGCCGCGCCATGGCCTACGGCCTGGGCGCCATGGGCGAGGCCGGCGTCAGCAAGGCGCTGCAGATCATCCACAAGGAACTGGACATCACCATGGCCTTCTGCGGCCACACCAATCTCAACAAGGTGGACCGCAGCATCCTGCTGCCGGGGACCTACCCGACGGCCTGAGTGGCCTGCACGTCCAGGTGGTACAGGCCCCAGGGGCACTGGGCGTAGCGCTCGGCCAGCGGCCGGGCCATCACGTCCGCATGGCGGTCGGTATCGAACACGGCCCACAGCGGGCCCAGGCCGCCCAGCGGCAGGGGCTGGCCGTCCAGGTGGGTGGCCACGATAAAACGGTAACGGCGCACTTGGGCCAGCGTCAGCGTGACGCTGTAGCCGTCGATGGCGCGCAGCACCAGCCTGAGGGTGGGGTCCATCCGGGTACCGGTGGCCTCCACCACCTGGCCCAGCAGCGGCCCGCGCAGGGTGTGGACCCTGGCGTCGTACTCCAGGGTCGGGCGGATGGTCACGGCCGGCAGCGCGCGCAGGGCCTCGAAGTCGAAGGTGTGGGCCCGGTCAAAGGCCAGCTGCTGCTTGACCATCATCTGGTCGAGCGCCTTGTCCAGCGGGCCGCGGTTGCCGCGGCCGATGGCGCCCGTCACCGTCAACAGGGTGGGGCCGCGCTGGCCGGCAGAAGCCGCGAAGGCCGTCGCGGACAGTGTGCCGGCACCCAGGGCCGTGGCAAGGAAATGGCGTTTTTTCATGGGGTCTCCGCAGCGGGTGCAGCCTGCATTCTGCATCGGGTGCCGAGGTGCCGAGCCCGGCGTCAGCACGCTATGCTTGCCGGGTGATGGTTCCCTCTTCCGCCGCTCCGCAGCCGATGCGCCGCATCGCGCACCTCGACATGGACGCGTTCTACGCCTCGGTGGAACTGCTGCGTTACCCGCAGCTGCAGGGCCTGCCGGTGGTCATCGGCGGCGCGCGGCGCCGGCCCGATGATGCGCTGCTGCAGCGGCATGCCGATCTGCCCTTGCCGGAAATCCCGGTGGCCGATTTCCCCCTGCTCAAGGACTACACCGGCCGCGGTGTCATCACCACCGCCACCTATGCGGCGCGCCAGTTCGGCGTGGGCTCGGCCATGGGCCTGATGAAGGCCGCGAAATTGTGCCCGCAGGCCATCCTGCTGCCGGTGGACTTCGACGAATACCGCAAGTACTCGCGCCGTTTCGAGGAGCTCATCACCGAGATTGCGCCGGTGATGGAGGACCGCGGCGTGGACGAGGTCTACATCGACTTCACCGAGGTACCGGGCGGCCAGCGTGACGGCGGCCGCAGCCTGGCGCGCCTGATCCAGAAAAGCATCCTGGACGCCACCGGCCTGAGCTGCTCCATCGGGGTGGCGCCCAACAAGCTCATCGCCAAGATGGCCAGCGAGTTCAAGAAACCCAGGGGCATCTCCATCGTGATGCCGGGTGACCTGCAGGCGCTGATCTGGCCGCTGCCCTGCCGCAAGATCAACGGCGTGGGCCCCAAGACAGACGAGAAACTCCAGGCGCAGGGCATCCACACGATCGGTGAGCTGGCCGCACGCGAGCGCGACTGGCTGATCGAACATTTCGGCCGGAGCTACGGCGCCTGGCTGCATGAGGCGGCCTGGGGGCGCGACGAGCGCCCGGTGGTGACCGAGAGCGAGCCGGTGTCGATCAGCCGCGAAACCACCTTCGAGCGCGACCTGCACGCCGTGCGCGACAAGGCCGCACTGGGTGCCATCTTCACCGCCCTGTGCGAGCGCGTGGCGGCCGACCTGCAGCGCAAGGGGTATGCGGGCCGGACCATCGGCATCAAGCTGCGCTACGATGACTTCAAAAGCGTCACCCGCGACCAGACCCTCAGTCAGCCCACGGCCGACGCCACCACCATACGCCAGGCGGCGGGCCAGTGCCTCAAGCGCGTGGACCTGCAGCGCCGGCTGCGCCTGCTGGGCGTGCGTGTCGGCTCGCTCGTGAAGGCGGGTGATGTCCTGCGCAACCCATCGACCCTGGAGACCGATCCCCATGAACACACCGCCCTGCTTTTCCCTGACGATTGAGCAGCACATCGCCCACCTGGTGCTGAATCGCCCCGAGGCCATGAACACCATGCACCCGCAGTTCTGGCGCGAGCTGGACGCGGTGCTCAGCCAGTTGCATGCCGGCAGCGAGGCACGTGTGCTGCTCATCAGCAGCACCGGCAGGCACTTCAGCGCCGGCATGGCGCTGGAGACCTTCGGCGGCGCCATCACCCTGGACGACAAGAGCGCGGAGGGCCGCGCCGCCATCTTCGACCTGCTGACCGACATGCAGGCCACCTTCACGAAACTGGAGACGCTGCGCATCCCGGTCATTGCGGCCATCCAGGGGGGCTGCATCGGCGGCGCGGTCGACATGGTCAGCGCCTGCTGCCTGCGCTACGCCACGGCCGATGCCTTCTTCTGCATCCAGGAGATCAATATCGGCATGGTGGCCGATGTGGGCACGCTGCAGCGTTTACCGAAGCTCATGCCCCTGGGGGTGGTGAAGGAGCTGGCCTACACCGGCCGGCGCATGCCGGCGGCCCAGGCCCTGGGCTACGGGCTGGTGAACCAGGTCTTCGACACGCAGGAGGCCCTGCTGGCCGGCGCGATGCAGACGGCGCGCGAGATCGCCGCCAAGCCGCCGGTCGCCCTGTGGGGCACCAAGCAGGCCCTGCACTATGCGCGCGACCATGGCGTGGACGATGCGCTCAAACAGATGGGCTGGCTGCAGGGCGCGATCTGGAGCAACAAGCACGTGCTGGAGGCCGTCACGGCCATGAAGGAGAAGCGGGCGGGCCAGTTTCCGGCGCTGTCGCCGCTGCAGTCCTTCCGCGACATCGGCCTGAGCGAATGATCGCCAAACCTGCCTTCGCCCTGGCCCTGTTCGCTTTCCTGGGAGGCGGCCACGCGCATGCGGCCGACCGGGACGATGCAATGTATGCCGCATACGCGTGCCAGCAATACGCGATGGCGGCACTCAAGACCCTGGGCAAGCCCAAGGCCGATCCCTCACGCCCCGCGACACCGGTGCCGGTGAACGACGCGCGCTGGGCCGGTTTGCCTGATGTCTGGCTGGCCCTGGGCGCGCTCCATGCCCAGGCGCGTTTTGGCGCCCCCACGGTCCGTTCGGACTACCGCTGCACGGTCCAGAAGATGGCCGTGGGCGGCTGGAAGCTGCTCGATCTGCACTGGCCGCAGGGGCAGCCTTGAGTCGAACTTGCCCTACTGCCGCGCCGTGCGCACGTTGGCCGGCAGGGCCTGCGGGTGGCTGGTGCGCCAGGGGTTGATGTCCAGGCCGCCGCGGCGCGTGTAGCGCGCATAGACCGTCAGCTTGGTGGGCTTGCAGCGCGTCCAGATGTCCATGTAGATGCGTTCCACGCACTGCTCGTGGAACTCGTTGTGGTTGCGAAAGCTCACCAGATACTGCAGCAGGCCGGCCTGCTCGATCTGCGGGCCGCTGTAGGCGATCTGCACGCTGCCCCAGTCGGGCTGGCCGGTCACCAGGCAGTTGCTCTTGAGCAGGTTGCTGGTCAGCACCTCGCTCACGGGCTGCTCGTCGAAGGCCGCGCAAAGCAGTTCGGGCGCCGGCGTGTAGTGCGTGCACTCCACCTCCAGCCGGTCCAGACTCAGGCCGTCGAGCTCATGGATGGGTTCCTGGTCGAACAGTTCGGGCGCGATGATCTTCACACCCACCGTACCCGTCTTGTCCGAGTCGCGCCTCACGGCGGCACTGAGGTCGGCGCGCAGCCGCGCCAGGACCTCGGCCGCATCGGCGAATTTCGTGTTGTTGTAGCTGTTGAGGTAGAGCTTGAAGGACTTGCTCTCGATGATGTTGGACGTCTCGCAGGGCACGGTGACGTGGGCAATCGCCACCTGCGGCTTGCCGCGCGCGTTCAGCCAGCTCAGCTCGTAAGCCGTCCACAGGTCGGCGCCCAGGAAGGGCAGGGTGGCGGGCACGCCGATCTCCCGGCGCTTGGTCAGGCGCGGGATGGGGAACAGCAGGCTGGCGTCGTACTGGTCCTTGTACGGCGTGGCCTTGCCCAGCAGGGAGTCTTCGGCTTGGCTCATCTCAGTCCTGCACTTTCCGGCGGAAGACCAGGCGGTCCGGTTCGGAGGCCTTGGCGTCGAAGGCATAGCCTTCGAGATTGAACTTCTCCAGCTGCTTGGGTGTGCTCAGGTGCTGGGTGGCCGCATAGCGTGCCATCAGGCCGCGCGCACGTTTGGCCAGGAAGCTGATGACCTTGTACTTGCCGCCCTTCCAGTCCTCGAACACGCATTCGATCACGCGCGCTTTCAAGGTCTTGGTGTCCACGGCCTTGAAGTATTCCTGCGAGGCCAGGTTCACCACCACGGGGGTCTTGTCGGCTTGCAGGCACGCGTTCAAATGCTCGGCGATCTGGCTGCCCCAGAACTTGTAGAGGTTCTTGCCCTGCGGGTTCTCCAGCGCCGTGCCCATCTCCAGCCGGTAGGGCTGCATCCAGTCCAGCGGGCGCAGCACGCCGTACAGGCCGCTGAGGATGCACACGTGCTCCTGGGCCCAGGCCAGGTCCTCGGCCTTGAGCGTCTTCGCGTCCAGGCCTTCGTAGACGTCGCCGTTGAAGGCCAGCACGGCCTGCTTGGCGTTTTTCGCCGTGAACTTCGGGCTCCAGGCCTGGTAACGCGCCACGTTCAGGCCGGCGAGCGTGTCGCTCAGGTCCATCAGTTCGGAAATCTGCTGCGGCGAGTACTCGCGCAGGAGCTTGATGAGTTCGGCGGACTGCTTGACGAACAAGGGTTGCGTATGCGGCACGTCGCCGGCGGGGGTGTCGTAGTCCAGGGATTTGGCGGGAGATAATAAAAACAGCATGTTGCGTATCCTGTATCAGGACAATTATCTAGTAGCCGTGGACAAGCCGCCCGGCCTGCTGGTCCACCGAACGGGACTCGATGCCGGCGAGACCTTGTTTGCCCTGCAGTTGCTGCGTGATCAGCTGGGCCGCCCGGTCTGGCCCGCCCACCGGCTGGACAAGGGCACCAGCGGTGTGTTGCTGTTCGCGCTGGATGCCGAGACGGCCCGCCTGCTGGGGCCGGCCTTCGAGGCGCCGGACCAGATGCACAAGACCTACCAGGCCGTGGTGCGCGGCTGGCCACCCGAATCGGGCCTGATCGATCACCCCCTGCAGCGCATGGAAGACGATGCCCGCGCTGGTCGTATGCAGGTGCAGGACGCCCGGACGCGTTATCGCACGTTGGCACGTTACGAATTGCCGCTGCCCCAGGGCCACTTTCCCACGACACGCTGCGCGCTGGTGGAACTGCAGCCCCTGAGCGGTCGCCGGCATCAGCTGCGCCGTCACCTCAAACACATCGCCCACCCCATCATCGGCGACGCCACCCATGGCAAGGGGCCCCTGAATCGCGCCCTGGCGGCGCTGCTGGGGGTGCAGCGCCTCTGGCTGCATGCGCTGCGCCTGGAGCTGGTCCATCCGCTGCATGGCACGGCACTGCCGATCGATGCCCCGCCCGGGCCTGACTGGGCGCTGTGGCGCGGCAGCTTTGATGTATGTCAAGGCGGGCGGATGGGCGCCGACTAGACTGGATCGGCCGCCGCTGTGACGGCGCTGTTCCTGATCTGGAGATGCCATGAAACTCATTGCCAATTTCTTCGTGATGCTCGGCCTGCTGGCCTGCCTGGGGGCCCAGGCGGCCGATCCGGTGACCGAGGCCATCACCCAGGCCTACGCGCCCTACCGTGCCGCCCTGTTCCGCACCAACAGCAAGGCGCAGGCCGAGTCCGAGCAGGCGATGGCCCAGGCCCGGCAGGCCTGGCAATCGATCGTGGACCGCTACGCGGCCGCGCCCCCCATTCCCTACGACAAAGATCCTGAATTCAGTGCCTCCCTGCAGGCCGTGGCCAAGGTGTACGAGCAGGCGGCCGGCGAGATCGGCCAGGGCAAGCTGCCGCAGGCGCACGAAACGCTGGAGCAGGCGCGCGACATCATGGCCGAGTTGCGCCGGCGCAATGGGGTCATCGTCTTCAGTGACCACATGAATGCCTACCACGCCGAGATGGAGCACATGCTGGAGCAGGGAACGGCCATGACCAGCAGTCCGCAGGCCATGCTGACGCTGGTGAAGCGGGTGGGCGTGCTGGAGTACCTGGCCAGACAGCTGCGCAGCGAGGCACCGAAGGCCCTGCAGAGCAACGCTGAATTTGTTGCCGCCCTGCAGGCGCTGGAGACCTCGGTGACCGTGCTGCACCGGGCCGCCATGAACCAGGATGCGACCGCTGCGCGGGAGGCGCTGGACCGGCTCAAGGGGCCCTACAGCCGCATGTTCCTGAAATTCGGCTGAAGTGCTTTGCAGCCCGGGTGCGCCGCCGGCTCAGGCCAGCGCGCGCAGTGCGGCCACCGTTTCCGTCTCGGTGCGGTAGAGGCGATGCGCCGGATCGGCCGGCTTCCACCCCGCCTGCAGCAGGGTGCGTTCCACCGGCAGTTTCATGCCACTGATGTGCAGCAGCACATCCTGCTGGCGCAGTTGCTCGCTGAGCTTGAGCAGGGCGTCCACGCCGGTGGCATCGCTGCGGTTGATGGGCTGGGCGAAGAGGCAGACGTGGCGGGTTTGCGGGTGCGCCGCCAGGTGCTCGACGATGGCGCGCTCGAACTCGGCCGCAGCGGCGAAGTCCAGCGCCGCATCCATGCGCAGGGCATAGGTGTCGGGCGCCAGCGGCGGCAGTCGCCAGAGATGGCGGTCGCGCAGGCTGCCGTCAGGGTGCAGGCCCACTTCGATGATGCGTGGATGCAGGCGCTGGTAGAGGAAATGGCTGAGCGACATCAGCACGCCAGCGAGCACGCCCCAGTAGAGCTGCGGTGAGACCAGCAGGGTGATGAGGAAGGTGGTGCCGGCAATGACGGCCTCCACGCGGGCGATGCGCCACAGGCGCGTGAACTCGCGCGGCTTGAGCAGGCCCAGCACCGCGGCCACCACGATGGCGGCCAGCACGGCCTGCGGCACATGGCGCAGCACGGGGATGAACAGCCACAGCGCCAGCAGCACGACCCCGGCCGAGAAGACCGTGGCCCAGCCGGTGCGCGCGCCGGCGTAGAGGTTGAGCGCCGAGCGCGAGAAGGAGGAACTGGTCGGGAAGGCGCCGCTGAGGCCGGCCGCCAGCTTGCCCAGGCCCTGGCCGATCAGGTCCTGGTCCTGGTTCCAGCGCGTGCCGCGTCGTTCGTTGTCGACCTTGGCGCTGGAGGCTGTCTCCAGGAAACTTACCAGTGTGATGACCAGGGTGGGCAGCAGCAGCTGGCCCAGCACGGACAACTCGGGCAAGGCCGGCAGGCTCAGGGCGGGCAGGCCGGCCGGCAGGGAGCCGACCACCTGGCCGCCCGCCGCCTCGAAGTCCAGCCCATGGGACAGGCCGGCTGCGGCCAGCACGATCAGCAGCACCGAGGGAAAGGCGGGGCGCCAGCGCCGCGCGACCAGCAGCAGCACCAGCGTGCCCAGGCCGAAAGCCAGGGAGGGCAGGTGCCAGGCTTGGAGTGGGTCCGATGCGAGGCTGCGCCAGTCCCGCAGGCCCAGCAGGTCGGGCAGCTGGGAGCCGATGATGAGCACGGATGCCGCCTGGGTGAAGGCCATGAGCACCGGCGCATTGACCAGGTTGAGCAGCCAGCCGAAGCGCATGAAACCCAGCACCAGCTGCAGCAGGCCGGTGAGCAGGGCCAGCCAGATGGCCAGCTGCACCCATTGCGCCGAGCCGGGCTGGGCCAGCCCCGTAAGGCCGGCGCTCACCAGCAGGCAGGTCAGGGCGGTGGGGCCGACCGAGAGCCGGGTCGAGGCGCTGAACAGCACGGCCAGCAGGGCCGGCAGGATGGAGGCATAGATGCCGGTGACCGGCGGCATGCCCGCCAGCACGGCGTAGGCCACGCCCTGGGGGATCACCATCAGGCCCACGGCCAGGCCGGCCAGGGCCTCGCTGCGCAGCAGTTCGGCCGTGGGGCGGGGCCAGTTCAGGAAGGGAAAAAACTTGCGCAGGCGGGACGACGTGGTGGTGGAAGACATGGGCAGGCCCCGAGTTTAGCCCGTGCAGGGGTAGCTCGCGGCTCTTGCGCGGGGCGCGGGCTGTGGTGACAATGGTTACGGTAAAGTAAACGCATTACGCATAAGTGAATTGTCTGCCCGAGGAGCACACATGGACACCCCATCCCGCACGGCGACCGCCTTGCCGCCACCGCCCCCCATCCAGCAGCTGCACCACTACGCCTACCGCGCCCGTGATGCCGAGGAGACGCGGCACTTCTACGAAGACATCCTGGGCCTGCCGCTGTACCACATCATCCAGAGCGACCACGTGCCCAGCACGGGGGAATACTGTCCCTACACGCACTTCTTCTTCCGCCTGCAGGACGGCTCCTTCATCGCCTTCTTCGACCTGGGCGACGACGTGGCCGCCGAGCCCAGCGCCAACACGCCGCGCTGGGTCAACCACATCGCCTTCCGGCTCGACGCCATCGCGCAGCTGGAGGACATGAAGGCGCGGCTGCAGGCGCATGGCATCGAGGTCATCGGCGTGACCGACCATCACATCTTCAAGAGCATCTACTTCTTCGACCCCACTGGCATCCGGCTCGAACTCTCGGCCCAGGTGGCCGACGAGTTCCAGATGCTCAAGGAAAGCACCACGGCGCATGCGCGCCTGAACGAGTGGACGGCGCGCAAGCAGGTCTGGCGCCAGGAACGCGCCGCCGGCAAGGTGGCCGCGCCGCTCAAGCCCCAGCAGAACGACCGGCCCGAGGTGGGCGGCCGCAAGACCACGGTCAGGGCCGGATCATGAGCGCGGCCTGGCGCGATGTCGCCTTTACCAACGGCTACGAGTTCACCCAGGGCAAGGGCTACGAACTGCCCGAGTACCCCTTCGTCGAGCCGCCCGAACTCAAGAGCGGTGAAGTGCGACGCCACAAGGTCGTCATCGTCGGCGCCGGCATCACCGGCCTGACCCTGGCTTGTTGCCTGGCCAGGCTGGGCCTCCCTGCCGTGCTGCTGGACGAGGACAACACCGGGGGCGTCAAGGGCGCCTCTTCGCGCGGCATCTGCTACTCGCAGAAGTCGCGGGAAATCTTCCAGCGCCTGGGCGTGTACGAGCGCATCGCCGCCAAGGGCATCCAGTGGAGCGTGGGCCGCACCTTTGCGGGCCAGGACGAGGTCTATTCCTTCGACCTGCGCCAGAACAGCAGCTATAGCCTCTCGGCCCAGCCGCCCTTCATCAACATCCAGCAGTTCTATATCGAAGGCTACCTGGTCGAGCGCATCTACGGCCTGGGTCACGTGGACCTGCGCTGGAAATCGCGTGTGACGGGCTTCCAGCAGCACGCGGGCTACGCCACGCTGACCGTGGACACACCGGCCGGCTCCTACAAGCTGGAGGCCGAGCACGTGATCGACGCCAGCGGCTCGCACACACCCTTCCATGCCTGGACGGGGGCCACCATGATCTCGCGCCGCGGCGACGACCGCTGGTGCATTGCCGATGTGCGTTTCAAACACCGCCCACCGCAGGAGCGTCACACCTGGATCGAGGCGCCCTTCAACGGCAACCGCGCGGTCTGGCAGCACCTGATGGGCGACGAGGTCTGGCGCATCGACTATCAGATGGAGCCCAACGCCGATCCGGAAGTGGTGAGCCGTGAGGACGTGGTGCGCGAACGGTTGCGGCAGCAGTTCGGTCCGGACGTGGAGGCCGAGATCGTCTGGGTCGGCCCCTATGCCTACCGCAGCCAGTGCCTGGACCGGCTGCGCATCGGCAGCGTGTTTTTCATGGGCGACACGGCCAAGATCGTCAGCCCCTTCGGCGCGCGCGGCGGCAACACTGGCGTGGCCGATGCCGACAACCTGGCCTGGAAGCTGGCAGCCGTGCTGCGTGGCCAGGCCCCGGCCACATTGCTGGACAGCTACAACGAGGAGCGGCACGAGGCCGCCGCGCAGAACGTCATGGTCACCAACCGCACGGCGCGTTTCCTGCGCCCGGCCGACGGCATGGAGCGCACCTTCCGCAGCGCGGCCATCAGCCTGGCGCGGCAGCACCCTTTTGCGCGCGCGCTCATCAACACCGGCCGCATGGCCGTGGCCAACAGCTACACCCGTTCCGGCATCTGCGAGCGCAGCGGTGGCCTGTCGGTGCAGAACGTGAGTTTTCGCTGGGCCGACCACAGCGTGGGCTGCGTCAACGACCTGATCGAATGGGCGGGGGGCCAGTTGCTGGTGCTGGTCTTTGGCGACATGTCGGCAGCCGCGGTACAGCGCCTGCGCCATCTGGGTGGCGCCGCGCCCGTGCGCTGCGTGCAGGTCGTGGGTCCGGACACCCGGCCCCAGGCGCGCGAGTTCGTGATCGACCCGCAGGGCCATCTGCAGGGCGCCTGCCATGTCTTCGGCCATGCCTGGGCCCTGGTGCGGCCCGACGCCTACATCGCCGCCACGGGCGAAAGCGTGGACGCCGGCCTGATCCAGGCCATCGAACGCGCCATCGGCATCAAGGAGTAATTGATGAAAACCACCCCCCATTTCCAGGACGCCGACGCCTTCTACGAGCAGCTGCTGGACGCCCACACCGGCCTGAGCCGGGAACAATCGGAGCTGCTCAATGCGCGGCTCATCCTGCTGCTGGCCAACCAGATCGGCAGCCGCGAGGTGCTGGCCGAATGCATCCAGGCGGCCAAGGACCTGCCACGCTAGGCTGCCCCGGTAAAATCGGGGCAGTTCCCAGATTCCCCCGGAACGGCGCCCGAATGGGCGCCGTTCTTCATTTTTCTCCGCACCATGACCGACACCGTCCAGCAACCGGGCCTCAACAGCCTGTCCAAGTCCTTCGAACCCGCCGCCCTGGAGGCGCACTGGGGCCCCGAATGGGAAAAGCGCGGCTACGGCCAGGCGGGTTTTCGTGGCACCGGCAAGGCCAAAGCGGGGGCGCCGTCCTTTGCCATCCAGCTGCCGCCGCCCAATGTGACGGGCACGCTGCACATGGGCCATGCCTTCAACCAGACCATCATGGACTCGCTCACGCGCTACCACCGCATGGCGGGCGCCAACACGGTCTGGGTGCCGGGCACGGACCACGCGGGCATCGCCACCCAGATCGTGGTGGAGCGCCAGCTGCAGGAGCAGAAGATCAGCCGCCACGACCTGGGCCGCAAGAACTTCGTGGCCCGGGTCTGGGAGTGGAAGGAGCAGAGCGGCAACACCATCACCACCCAGATGCGCCGCATGGGCGACAGCGTGGACTGGAGCCGCGAGTACTTCACCATGGACGAGAAACTGTCCAAGGTGGTGACCGAGACCTTTGTGCGCCTGTACGAGCAGGGGCTCATCTACCGCGGCAAGCGCCTCGTGAACTGGGACCCGGTGCTGCAGTCCGCCGTGTCCGACCTGGAAGTGGAAAGCGAAGAGAAGGACGGCTCGCTCTGGCACATCGCCTACCCCCTGGCCGACGGTTCGGGCAGCCTGACCGTGGCCACCACCCGCCCCGAGACCATGCTGGGCGACGTGGCCGTGATGGTGCACCCGGAAGACGAGCGCTACCAACACCTGATCGGCAAGATGGTGACGCTGACCCTGGTGGGCCGCAAGATTCCGGTCATTGCCGACGCCTACGTGGACAAGGACTTCGGCACCGGCGTGGTCAAGGTCACGCCCGCGCACGATCCCAATGACTACCAGGTGGGCCAGCGCCACAAGCTGGAGCTGATCTGTGTGCTGACGCTGCAGGCCACCGTCAACGACAACGCCCCCGAGAAATACCGCGGCCTGGACCGCTTCGTGGCGCGCAAGGCCATCGTGAAGGACCTGGAAGCCATGGGCGCGCTGGTGGAGACCAAGAAGCACAAGCTCATGGTGCCCATCTGCACGCGCACGGGCCAGATCGTCGAGCCCATGCTGACGGACCAGTGGTTCGTGGCCATGCAGTCCAAGGGCAACGAGAAGAACACCAGCGGCACGTCGATCGCCGACAAGGCGATTGCGGCCGTGCAGTCGGGCGAGGTCAAGTTCGTGCCCGAGAACTGGGTCAACACCTACAACCAGTGGATGAACAACATCCAGGACTGGTGCATC
>CAUPQO010000066.1:0-15514 GCA_963513295.1 uncultured Hylemonella sp. | reverse complement strand
CGTCTCGCTGCACCAGGTCGACATGGCGCGCACTTACTGCCCCCGCGTGGTGGCGCTGCACCAGGGCCAGGTGGTGTTCGACGGCCCCTCCTCGGCCCTGACCCCGGCCCTGCTGCGCGACCTGTACGGCGTGCAGGCCGACGAAATCCTCACGGGCACGCCGCCCGCCCATGACATGACCCCCGCCGCACCGGCCATGCCCTGGGTACCGCCCCTGGCGCAGGCCGCATGAATTCCCCCAACCCCCCCCCCTGGAGTCACAACCATGATCAAAAAGATTTTTGCCCGCACTGCGGCCGCCCTCGCCCTGGGCCTGGCCGGCGCGGGCGTGCTGGCGCAAGACATCAACTTCGGCATCATCTCGACCGAATCGACGCAGAACCTCAAGGCCGACTGGCAGCCGCTGATCGACGACATGAGCCGCCAGACCGGCCTGAAGGTCACGGCCTTCTACGCGCCCGACTATGCCGGCATCATCGAAGGCATGCGCTTCAACAAGGTGCACCTGGGCTGGTTCGGCAACAAGTCGGCCATGGAAGCGGTGGACCGCGCCAGCGGCGAGGTGTTCGCACAGATGGTCAACGCTGACGGCACGCAGGGCTACTACTCGCACCTGATCGTGCACCGCGAGAGCCCGATCAACAGCCTGGACGACGTGCTCAAGGGCGGCAAATCCCTGAGCTTCAGCAACGGCGATCCCAACTCGACCTCGGGTTTCCTGGTGCCGGGTTTCTACGTTTTTGCGCAGAACAAGATCGACCCCAAGACCCACTTCCGGATCACACGCAACGCCAACCACGAGACCAATGCCCTGGCCGTGGCCAACAAGCAGGTCGACGTGGCCACCAACAACAGCGAGAACATGGAGAAGATCCAGAGCCGCTATCCCGAGAAGTTCAAGGACATCAGGATCGTCTGGACTTCGCCGCTGATCCCGCTGGACCCCCTGGTCATGCGCAAGGACCTGCCCGAGGCGACCAAGGTCAAGCTGAAGAACTTCTTCTACAACTACGGTAAGACCGACGTGCGCGAGAAGCAGATCATCATGAAGATCTCCAAGCTGTCGGGTTTCAAGGAGTCGAGCAACGCCCAGCTGATTCCGATCCGCCAGCTGGATCTGTTCGGCCAGCGTAACAAGGTCGAGGTGGATGCCAACCTCGGCGACGCCGACAAGAAGAGCCGCCTGGCCGACATCGACAAGAAGCTGGCTGCCCTGAAATGAGCCTCAGCACGTCCTTGCCGGTGCCGCCGCAACTCAAGCGCAGCCTGAGCTGGCATCTGTCCTGGGTCGTGCTGCTGCTGGTGCTGGCGGCTTCCTGGCGCGGCGCCGACATGCGGCCGCTCGACCTGCTGCGTGACTCCGGCAACATGGCCACCTATGCGGCCGAGTTCTTTCCGCCGAACTTCTCGCAATGGCAGCTGTACGTGCAGGAGATGGTCGTCACCCTGCAGATCGCCCTCTGGGGCACGGCGCTGGCCGTGGTGACGGCGGTGCCCATGGCGCTGCTGGCCTCGGCCAACATCGTGCCCTGGTGGGTCTACCAGCCCATGCGCCGCCTGATGGACGGCTGCCGCGCCATCAACGAGATGGTGTTCGCCATGCTGTTCGTGGTGGCCGTCGGCCTGGGGCCGTTTGCCGGTGTGCTGGCGCTGTGGATCCACACCACGGGCGTGCTGGCCAAGCTGTTCTCGGAGGCGGTAGAGGCCATCGACCCGCAGCCGGTCGAGGGCATCCGCTCCACCGGTGCCAGCGCCCTGCACGAAATCGTCTACGGCGTCATCCCGCAGGTCATGCCCCTGTGGATCTCGTACACGCTCTACCGCTTCGAATCGAACGTGCGTTCCGCCTCCGTGGTCGGCATGGTCGGCGCCGGTGGCATCGGTGTGGTGCTGTGGGAGATCATCCGCGGCTTCCAGTACGCCGAAACCTGCGCTGTGATGCTGATCATCATCGTCACCGTCAGCGCGATCGACCTGGTGTCGGCGCGTATCCGCAAACTCCTTGTCTGATATCACCATGGCCCTCGACCACTCCGACCTCCAGCACCTGCTCACCACCCGCGGCCAGTCGCAATACGGCCGCGAGGCGGTCAACCAGCTCGAACATGCCCTGCAGTGCGCCCAGCTGGCCGAGCAGGCCGGGGAAACGCCCGAGACCATCGTGGCGGCTTTGCTGCACGACCTCGGCCACCTGCTGGCCGCACAGCGCGAGGGCCTGGCCGACCACGGCCAGGACAAGGACGACCTGCACCAGTACATTGCCCTGCCTTTCCTGCGCGATCTGCTGCCCGACGCCGTGCTGGAGCCGATCCGGCTGCACGTCGACGCCAAGCGCTACCTGTGCGCGACCGAGACGGGTTACTGGGAAGCGCTGTCGCTGGCCTCCAAGCACAGCCTCGAACTGCAGGGCGGTGTGTATTCCGGACCCGAGGCGCAGGTCTTCATGGCGCAGCCCTATGCGGCCGAGGCCGTGCGCCTGCGTCGCTACGACGACCTGGCCAAGGTGCCCCAGAAGGCCACGCCGCCACTGGATCACTATCTGGCCATCCTGGCCGCCGTCTCCAGCGTCAGGCACTGACAGGTTCCGGGTGGCTCCGCCCGCTCGATCAGATCGGATGTCGTCTTCGGGTATCAGATAAAGATACTTTGAAGGCAGTATTTGAAGACTTGTACTGGAAATGGCCCCCATTCGAGGGCCCGCCCCGCACACTGACTGCATGTTCAACCACCCGAAGGGGTACACATGCAAGTCCTGATACACCGCGATTCCAAAGCCTGGTCCCTCCAGGTCTGGGTTTCCTTCCTGCTGGCCGTCTTCCTCTGCGGCGTGGGCCTGGCCTGGCTGCCGGGCAAGGACCTGGACCGCGCCTTCATGGTCATGGGCTATTTCTTCTGCCTCTCGGCCGCCTTCGTGCTGGCCAAGTTCGTGCGCGACAACGAGAAGGCCGAAGCCGAGGGCAAGGCGGCCGATTCGCCCATGTTCAAGTTCGTGGTCTGGATCGGCTTTTTCCTGGCCATGGCGCTCACGGGCTGGGGCCTGCTGCGCATGGAGATCAGCGAGACCTACAAGGCCTTCCTGGGTGTGAGCTGGCTCTACCTGATCACCACCACCTTCACGCTGGCCAAGACCCTGCGCGACAAGCACGAAGCCGACCTGGCCGAAGCCCGCCTGGACGGCCGCCGCAGCGCGATGCGCGGCGAATGAAAAACAGCGCGACACCAGGAGTCATCATGAAACAACGTTTTATCGGTCTGGCCTTGGCGCTTGCCGTGGCCCTGGGCAGCATGGCCAGCCTGCCGGCCCGCGCCCACACCGAGGCCTCGGCCCTCAGCACGCTCTCGGCCCTGCCTGTTGCCTCGGTCGTGGTGGTGGGCAGTGCGGCCGCTGCGGCGGTAGTGATGGTGCCGGTGGCACTGTCGGTCACCGGCGCGGTGCTGGTGGTGAAGACCATCGAGTCCACCGCGCGCGGCACGGTCTATGTGCTGGAGCGCGCCTCCGACGGCGCAGTGGCCAGCATCGAGATCGTGGGCAGGGGCCTGGGCGCCTCCGTGGTGGGCGTGGGCACGGTGCTGGCCGTGAGCGTGATCGGCGCGGGCGTGGTGCTCTCGGTGGCGGGCGAAGCCATCGCCTTCATCCCCAACGCGCTGGGCCGGGCCCTGCTGCACAACGAGCGGGTGGCCTTATGAGCGGGGCACGGTTGAAATGCCTGCGCGGCGTGCTGGCGGCCGTGTTGCTCGGTGCAACGCTGGCGGCCACACCAGCCCACGCCGGGCGCAGTTGCGAAAACCGCCCCCTGCGGGCCATCACCGTGGAGCGTGGCCTGACCCTGGCCGAACGCACGCTGCAGGCACTCGACGCCAGCGGCGCGCAGGTGGTGCTGCTGGCGCGCGCCGGGCAGGATCTGGGCAAGTACGGCCTGCGCTGGTCGCACCTGGGCTTTGCCTACAGGCAGCCGGACGGCCATGGCGGCCACGTGTGGCGCGTGCTGCACAAGCGCAACCACTGCGGCACGCAGGAGGCCGCGATCTACCGCCAGGGCCTGGGCGAGTTTTTCCTGGACGACCTCTGGCGCCTGGAAGCGGCCTGGGTGCTGCCCACCCCGGAGGTGCAGGCGAAGCTGCACGCGCTTCTGCAACCCGAGCAGCGCGCCATCGCGCTGCACCACCGGCCCTACAACATCGTGAGCTACCCCTGGAGCCAGCGGTACCAGCAGAGCAACCAGTGGGCCATCGAGACACTGGCCGCAGCCATGGAGCCCACGGTCTATTCGCGCGAACGCGCCCAGGCCTGGCTGCAGTTCAAGGGCTACCAGCCCAGCGTGCTGACCATCCGGCCGCTCACCCGCCTGGGGGCCCGGGTAGGCGCGGCCAACGTGGCCTTCGACGACCACCCCGGCGAGAAACGCTACAGCGACCGCATCGAGACCGTGACGGTGGACTCGGTCTTCAGCTGGTTGCAGCGCGCGCAGCTGGGCGGGGCGCCCGTGGTGCTGCGCTATTGAACGACAGCCCCCGGCGGCATTTCGTCACGCTCCGGCCCGGGCGGGGGGCGGCGGAATGGCGCATGGAGGTCTAAGATGTAGGACAGTTCAGCAGGCAGAGCAGGTGCACTATGCAGATTGTGATCATCGACGACGTGGAAGCTAACCTGCTCCTGCTGCGGCATTTCATCACCCAGCTGGGCGAGGCGCACGAGGTGCGCGCCTACACCGACCCGGAGCAGGCACTGGCCCATTGCCAGGCGCTGGCCCCCGACCTGGTGATCGTGGACTACATGATGCCGCAGCTCGATGGTGTCGAATTCATCCGGCGCTTTCGTGCCATCCCGGGGCGGGCCGACATTCCCCTGCTGATGGTGACGGCCAACGACGAAATGGACGTGCGCTACCGGGCGCTGGAGGGCGGCGCCAACGACTTCCTGACCAAGCCGCTGGACCGCATCGAGTTCAAGGCGCGCATGCGCAACATGCTGGCGCTGCGCGCGAACCAGAAACGCCTGGAAGACCGCGCCAGCTGGCTGGCCGAGGAAGTGCTCAAGGCGACCGACGAGATCGTGCGGCGCGAACGCGAGACCATCCTGCGCCTGTCGCGGGCGGCCGAATTCCGCGACCCGGAGACGGGCGACCACATCCAGCGCATGGCGCACTACTCTTGGATGATCGCCGTGCGTCTGGGCCTGCCGCTGGAACAGCAGCAGCTGATCCTGGAGGCCGCGCCCATGCACGACGTCGGCAAGGTCGGCATCCCGGACCACATCCTGCTCAAGCCCGGCAAGCTGGACGAGGCGGAGTTCGCCATCATGAAGCAGCACCCGGTGATCGGGCACAGCATCCTGTCGGGCAGCAGCTCGCCGCTCTTGCAGATGGCATCGGACATCGCGCTGAGCCACCACGAAAAATACGACGGCAGCGGGTACCCGCTGGGCCTGAAGGCGGACGCCATTCCGGTGGTGGGGCGCATCGTGGCCGTGGCCGACGTGTTCGACGCGCTGACCTCGGCGCGGCCCTACAAGCCGGCCTGGGACATGGAGCGCGCCGTGCAGCTGCTGCGCGATCAGCGCGGCCTGCATTTCGACCCGGCCTGCGTCGATGCCTTCTTGGGCCAACTGGACGACGTGCAATCGGTGCGCCAGCGCTTCGCCGCCGAGCACTGAGAGGACTTCAGGCTGGTTTGGCCATGAACTCGACCAGGGCCTGGTCGAGTTGCTGCAAATGGTTTTCCAGCGGGGGCAGCAGGGGCGCGGCCTCGGCGACCGTGCCCTTGGCGCCCAGCAGTTCCAGCTGGCGTGCCAGGGCCTCGGCCGCTGCCGCCCCGAAATTGCCCAGCAGGCCGCGCAGGGCGTGGGCGGTGTGCTGCAGCTGCCGTGCGTCGCTGCGAGCCAGCGCCTCCTGCAGGCTGCGCAGTTGCACCGGCCAGTTCTGGCGGTAGGCGTCGGCAATGATGCGCACCACCACGGGGTCGGCCTGGGCCAGCGCCTGCCGGTAGTCGAAGGCCGGCGTGCTGGCGGGCGCAGGGTCTGCGGCGCTGGGGGCCGGGGCGGCCGGGGCCACGGTTTCACCGGCCAGCACGGCGTGCAGCTCACGCGGCTTGATGGGTTTGGCGAGGTAGCCGTCCATGCCGCTGGCCAGGCAGCGTTCGCGGTCTTCGGGCAGCACATTGGCCGTGAGGGCGACGATGCGCACGTGGTAGCCGCTGCGCTGTTCCTCTTCACGGATGCGGCGCGTGGCCTGCAGGCCGTCGAGCACGGGCATCTGCATGTCCATCAGGATCAGGTCGTAGGGCGGGTCGGCGTGGGTGGCCATGAAGACCGCCTGCTCGCCGTTGTGCGCGAGGTCCACGCGGTGGCCTTCGCGTTCGAGCAGCTTGAGTGCGAGCTTCTGGTTGACCTCGTTGTCCTCGGCCAGCAGGATGTTGAGCCCGGCCTCTTCCGCGCGCGCCAGCACACCGGGCGCCGTCAGCGGCATGATGTCGCTGTTGTGCTCCTCTTCGTCGATGCCGAAGACGGCATGGAAAAGGAAGGTGCTGCCCAGGCCGGGCGCGCTGCGCACGCCGATCTCGCCGCCCATGGCCTGCACCAGCTTCTTGCAGATGGCCAGGCCCAGGCCCGTGCCGCCGAAGTGGCGCGTGATGGAGGCGTCGGCCTGGGTGAAGGGGTCGAAGATGGCCTGCTGCTTGGCGGGCTCGATGCCGATGCCCTGGTCCTGCACCTCGAAGCGCAGCACCACCTGGCCGGCGCGGAACTGCTGGCGCAGCACACGCACGGTGATGGCGCCCTGCTTTCTGAACTTGATCGCGTTGCCCACCAGGTTGACCAGCACCTGGCGCAGGCGGCCCGGGTCGCCCACGAGGTAGGCCGGCACGTCCTCGCTGGGTTCGTAGACGAGCTTGAGCCCTTTCTGGCGGGCCTGGCTGTCCAGGCTGTTGAGCGTGCCGCGCACCAGGGGGTGCAGACGGAAGGGGCGCGGGTCCAGGGAGAGCTGGCCGGCCTCGATCTTGGAGAAGTCCAGGATGTCGTTGATGATGGCCAGCAGCGCGTCGGCTGACTTGCGCACCATGTTCAGGTACTCGCGCTGCTCGGGCGTGAGCGGGGTTTCCAGCGCCAGGCCGGTCATGCCGATGATGCCGTTCATGGGCGTGCGGATCTCGTGGCTCATGACGGCGAGGAACTCGCCCTTGGCGCGGTTGGCGCCCTCGGCGGCCTGCTTGGCTTCCTGCAGCGCCAGGCGGTCGGCCTCGCGCTCCTGCACCACCTTGAGCACCAGGCGCGAGAGGGCGGCGATGTCCATGTTCTGCATGACCGGTGCCGCCGGTGCATCGGGCATGAGATTGGCCAGCGCGCGGCGCAGGGTGGCCAGGGCCTGCTCACGCTGCTTGAGTTCCAGGCGCAGGCTGCCCGAGACACGCTGCAGGGTCTCGAAGGTGGGGCGGAATTCCACCGGCACCGCCTGCACCAATTGGCTGGCCAGCGCCTCGAACTGCGCCGAGCCGTTCGCGGCCGTGGTGTCCAGGCGGCGCAGCGAGGCCAGCCAGCGGCGCAGGCCCAGCCAGATCAATGCCAGACCGCCCAGCAGGCTGGCCAGCGCCAGGCCAAGCGCCACCTGCAGCTGCTCCCACAACTGGCGCGCCACGGCGTCCACGTCATGGCTCAGGCGCAAGCTGCCATGGCTGCGCCCGCCTTCGTTCAGCGGGCGGCTCAGGTCCGACAGCAGGGCCCCGACCTCGTCGCGCAGCCAGCCCGGGGCGCCTGCCGGCGGCCGTGCCGGGTTCTCGCTGCGCAGGACCAGACCCGCGGGGTCGGTGTAGACGACAGAAGCCACCGGCGCCTGCTGTACGGCGCGCTGCAACGCACGCTGCAAGGCCGGGGCATCGCCCTGGATCGCGAGGTCGATCAGCCGCGGGGCAGTGGCTTCGGCCAGCAGGGCCACGGCCTGGCGCGAGGTTTCGATGTCCTGCCGGAACTGGTGGTTGAAGAACAGCCACAGGCTGGTGCTGCCCAGCAGCAGCATGATGGCCGTGTACAGGGAAAAGACGCGCGCGACCAGCGAGTTGGGCAGCAGGCGGTTCAGGGACAGGGCCATGCGGGCTCAGCCTCGGGGCGTCATGTACGGGCCGGTCGTCTGCGCGGGGCAGCGGCGGGCTGGCGGGGGGTAGGGCATGAAGGCATGGGCTGGATTGGCCGGACCGGCAGGCCGGTGCAGCAAGCTTACTGCATGGCGCCGGCGGCGCGGCGTCACTGAAGGGCGGCCGTGTTGCAGAATGCGCGCAGAACATGACACCGACCAGGGAGTGAGGCCATGCAGTTTCCGATGACGTTCGTTTTCATGGGCGTGCTGCAGGGCGGCGCGCTCGGCTGGCTGTGGAGCGCCTACCAGGGCAAGGCCTGGCCGGCCACCGAGCCGGTGCTTTTCAGCGGCCTGCTCCACGTCCTGCTGGCCGTGCCGCTGCTGGTCTACTGCACGCAGCAGGTCGAGCGCCTGCCGGCCACGGTGCGGCGCGTGGCGCTGGTCCTGTACGCCGTGCTCTACGCCGCGCTGGGGGCCTACACCGCCTGGAGCGCGGGTGTCACCGGCGTGGCCACGGGGGTGCGTTTTGCCGATACGCTGGGCGCGCTGGTGCTGGGTTTCGTGAGCCTGGGCCTGCTCTGCGGCTTCGACTTCGAGGCGCGACGCTGGCGTTACGAGCGCCTGTTCCACTACGCTTGGCGCAACGGCATCCTGCTGGCCACGGCCTGCGTGATGGCCGGCATCTTCTGGGCCGTGCTGTTCGCCGGCGCGGGGCTGATGGCGCTGATTGGCGTGAAGTGGGTGTTGACCCTGATCCGCGAGCCCGGTTTCGCCTACCCCGCCACCGGGCTGGTAGTGGCCGGCGCCTTTGGCCTGGGGCTGGTGCGTGCTGGCATGACCGAGACCATCCGTCGTTACGTGCTGTCCATCGCCGCCTGGCTGCTACCGCTGGTGCTGTTTTTTGCCGTGCTGTGGGTGCTGGCCGTGCCCTTCACCGGGCTGGAGCCCCTGTTCAAGACGCGCCACGCCGCGTTTACCATGCTGGCCTTCACCGCGCTGGCGGTGCTGTTCGCCAACAGTGCCTACCAGGACGGCGAGCTCGACCAGCCTTACCAGGCCTGGCTGAGCCGCGCCACGCAGGCGGCCTGGCTGGCGCTGCCGGTGGTGGTGGGCATCGCGTGGTGGGCGCTGGGCCTGCGCGTGGCGCAGCACGGCTGGTCCGAGGACCGGATCTGGGCTGCCTTCGTGGCCGTGCTGGCCAGCGTCTACGCTGCGGGTTATGCCCTGTCCTGGCTGCGGCGCGAGCGCTGGATGCGCGCCATGGCCCCCACCAATATCGCGGCCGCGCTGCTGCTGTGCGCGGGCTTGTTGGCCTTGCTCTCGCCGCTGGCCAATGTGCGCCGGCTGGCGGTGGCCGCGCACCTGGGCCATGTGCAGCAACAGCAGGGCCGGCAGGAGCCGGACTGGACCTACCTGCGCTGGGACGCCGGCCGTTTTGGCCGTGAGGCCCTGCAGGCCATGGCGGCCGGGCAGGGCGTGCCCGCCGGCCAGGCCTGGGCCCAGCAGGCCACGCGCCTGCTGGCGCAGACCAGCCGCTACAACCCGCAGCCCGCGAAGCAGATGAATGCACAGGAGCTGGCCGAGAAATTCCGCGTCTACCCCTCCGGGCGCAGCCTGCCGCAGGGTTTTTTCCTGCATGTGCGTAGCGACGCCACTGGCTGGGAACTGCGCCAGTGTGTGCAGGCCCCCGCGGGTTGTGCTGTCTGGCTGGGCGACCTCAACGACGACGGGGTCGACGAGCTGCTGGTCTTCGGCAATGGCTGGGGCGGCGGGGTCTACATGCCCCAGGGTGAGGGCTGGCGCCGTGCCGGCAATTTCAACGTGCCCGGCGCCCAGGGACGTTTTGATCCGGCCGAGCTGGAGCGGGCCCGGCTGCTGCCCCCCCTGTGGCAGGACCTGCAGGTGCAGGGCCAGCGCCTGCGGGTGCAGATCAACCCCTGAACACGCGGCGGGCGGGCCCCGCGACACCCGAGTCCCCGCCCTTGGGGCCTGGCTTTTGCCCCTGTTGTGAGATCAGACACAATTATTAATTGCAAATCATTCTCACTTAGAATAAGATCCTCGACTTTCATCAACCGGGGATCACGATGCGGGGCGTCCAACAAGGCAAGACACACAAGGCAACACAACAGGGCGTTCCGGGAGGGCGCAAGCATCGGGTCGCCGCGGCCTTGACGCTGCTGTGCGCGGGGCTGGCCCAGGCCCAGCAGGAAAGTGCGCTGCCCAGCGTCGAGGTGGTGGCGCCGGCCGTCTTCGGTGTGACGCAGAACCTGGGGTCTTCCGTGGGCGCAGGCGCCTTGGGGCAGGTGACCCAGAAGGACACGCCGTTTTCCAGCGCCGTGGTGACCAGCGAGCAGATCCTGGAGCAGGCGCCGCAGAAGCTGGGGGACCTTTTCGTGCAGGATGCCTCGGTGTCCGACAACAGCGGTGCCAACACGGCCTGGGGCACCTACCTGACGGTGCGCGGCATGGACCTGGACTGGCAGAACTCCTACCGCATCGATGGCAAGCCCTTCCTTGGTTATTCCACCACCTTGCCGTATGAGCACTTCGAGCAGGTCGAACTGCTCAAGGGTGCCTCGGGTTTCATGTATGGTTTCGGCGCGCCCGGCGGCGTGGTGAACTACGTCACCAAGAAACCCACGGACACGCCCACGCGCAGCGTCAGCCTGGGCTACAGCACCAGCAGCCTGGTGCGTGCCAACGCCGATCTGGGGGGGCGTGCGGGCGAGGATGGGGCAGTCGGCTACCGGCTGAACGTCACCCGCGAAGAGGGGACAACCGCCAACGGGGGCTCCCTGGAGCGCAGTTCCATGCTGCTGGCCCTGGATGCCAGGCTGAGCGAGCGCCTGAGCTGGGATTTCCAGACCCTGTACCAGGAGCGGCTGGGCGAGGACACCGAGCCGAGCATCAAGACGGGCAGCTATGTTGGCAGCGTGCTGCCGGCAACCGTCAGGAACGACCAGAAGCTGGTGGGCCCCGGCAGCTACACCGACAACGAATTCGCCTACGTGGCCACCGGGCTGAAGTACCAGATCAACCCGGACTGGCAGGCCCGGACCAGCTTCAGCCGCAGCTACAGCAAGACACGGCGCAATGAACAGGTGCTCAACGTGCAGAACGCCGGCGGCAATTACAGCGTCGACCGTTCCGACTACGGTGAGCGCTACCAGTACAACTACTGGGATGCGATGGCGCAGGGACGCGTCAATACCGGCACCGTGCGTCACAACATCGTGGCCGGCGTGTCCTGGCAGGAGCGCCTTAACGACTGGACCAATGCCGGCGTGTGGAACGCCGGGGCCGGAACCGGGAACCTGTACACCCAGAACACCGTGGCCTACTACAGCGTCGGCTCCTTCGACAGCCTGGTGCCCTACCGCTCGTCCGAGGCCACTCAGCTGACGGCCTTTGTCAGCGACCGCATCGAGCTCGACGCGCGCTGGTCGCTGCTGGCCGGGCTGCGCTGGAACGACTACGAACAGAAGAGCCTGAACGCCTCCGGCGCAGTCACCTCCACCTACGAGAAGAGCGGTGTGGTCACGCCCACGCTGGCCGTGATGAACAAGCTGTCGGCGCAGACCATGGCCTACGCCAGTTACGTGGAGTCGCTGCAGCAGGGCACGGTGGTGGGTTCCACCTATGCCAATGCCGCCGAAGTCCTCGACCCGGTGGTGAGCAAGCAGTGGGAGCTAGGCCTCAAGACCGACGGCGCCGCCTGGTCGGGCACCGCCGCCTTGTTCCGTGTCGAGAAAGGGTCCGAGTATGCGAGCGCCTCGAACGTCTATGTGCAGGACGGCAAGACCCTCTTCCAGGGCCTGGAGCTGGGGGCCACCGGGCGCCTGAGCCGGCAGTGGAGCGTGGGCGGCAACCTGATGCTGCTGGACACCGAATACGTCAAGGGCAGCAGCTACAACGGCAACGAGGTGGCCGGCGCTCCCAAGCTGGTGGCGACCGCCCAGCTGGCCTACCGCGTGCCCACCGTGCAGGGCCTGCAGGTGCGCCTGGGCGCCAAGCACACCGGCGAGACCGCGCTGCGCGCCGCCAACAACCTCGCGGTGGACAGCTACACCCTGTTCAACCTGGGCGGCACCTATGACACCAAGGTTCAGGGCCATGCCACGACCTTCCGTGCCAGCGTGAACAACCTGACCGACAAGCAGTACTGGATGTACCAGTACGCCGACTACATCAAGGCCGGCGATCCGCGCAGCCTCCACGCCAGCGCGACGGTGCACTTCTAATGCCGACCCTGGACACGCCGCCGCGCGGCGTGTCCAGCTCCCAGGGAGAACCACATCATGAAGACACACACCATCCGCACCTGGTCCTGGATCCACAAATGGAGCAGCCTGGTCTGCACGGTGTTCATGCTGCTGCTGTGCCTGACCGGCCTGCCGCTGATCTTCCACCATGAGATCGGGCACCTGACGGGCACTGAGGTGACGACGGCCGAGATGCCGGCCGACACGCCGCGCCACAACCTGGACCGCGTAGCCGAGCAGGCCCGGCAGCTGTTTCCCGGCAAGTACCTGATGTACATGAGCCAGGAAGAGGACGACAACAGCTTCTGGTACGTGTCGCTGGCCAGCCGGCTGGAGGAGACGGAGACCTTCGACGTCGCCATCGTCGACGCCAGGACGGGCGAACTGCTGAAGACCCCGAACTTCAACGAGGGGTTCATGTACTGGATGACGCGCCTGCACATCGACCTCTTCATGGGACTGCCGGGCATGCTCTTCCTCGGGGCCATGGGGTTGCTGCTGGTGCTCGCCATCGTCTCGGGCGTCGTGCTCTACGCCCCCTTCATGCAGAAGCTGAGCTATGGGGAGGTGCGCAAGGACAAGTCGCGCCGCGTGCGCTGGCTGGACCTGCACAACCTGCTCGGCATCACGACCCTGGCCTGGGCGCTGGTGGTGGGCCTGACGGGTGTGGTGAACACGCTGTCCGAACCCGCCATCCATTACTGGCGCGAGCACCATCTCGGCCCCTGGCTCGGCAGCAAGAGCCAGGGCCAGCCGCCCGCGCAAAACAGCTTCGCCTCGCTCGACGCCGCCGTGCGCCTGGCCGAGGCGCAGGAGCCGGGCATGACGGTGCGTTTCATCGCCTTCCCCGGCGTGCTGGCCGGCACGCCGCAGCACTACGCCATCTACATGCGCGGCAACACGCCGCTGACGGCCAAGCTCTTCCAGCCCGTGCTCGTCGACGTCGTCAGCGGCGAGAGTGCGGGCACGGTGACACCGCCCTGGTATCTCCAGGCCCTGTACCTGTCGCAGCCCCTGCACTTCGGGGACTATGGCGGCATGCCGATGAAGGTGCTGTGGGCGCTGCTGGACCTGATCACCATCGTCGTGCTCGGTAGCGGGCTCTACCTCTGGCTGCGCAAACCCGGGCGCAGCAGCGAGCCCGCCAGCCAGGCCGCTGCCCGAGGTGTGGCCACAGGACAGGTGAGCGGAACATGAGCCACGAAGAACATTCGGCGGCCCCGTCGACGGTGGCCAGACCCGGCCCATCGGTCTTGCGCATTCCCCTGCTGCTGGCCGCCCTCACCGTGCTGGGCCTGGTGGCCGGCCTGCTGGGCGACGGCGCGCTGGACGTGCTGGCCGGGTTCGCCCTGGGCCTGCCGGTGCTGGTCTGCCTGCGCAAGAGCATCTGAGTCCCGGGCCGGCACCGGTGTCTCATGCGCGCCGGCGCGCGCGTAGCCGGGCACGCACGAGCAGCTTGCGCAGCTCCTCGGCCCACAGCACCCCGCTGGCCAGCACCACCAGCGGCAGCAGGTTCTGCGGCGGCAGCGGCACCGTGTGGAACAGGGTGTTCAAGGGCGGGACGTAGATCACCGCGGCCTGCAGCAGCACGGACAGCGTCAGGCCCCCGGCCAGCCACGGGTTGCGCAGCAGGCGCGGGCCCAGGGCGCTGGCGGTGGCCGACTGGCAGTTGAGCACGTTGAACCACTGACACATGGCCAGCAGGGTGAAGGTCTCGGTGCCGACCACGGGCAGGGCCACGCCCTGGTGAAGGCGCCAGGCGAACCAGCCGAAGGTGACGGCGGCGATCATGGGTGTCATCAGCGCAACGCGCAACAGCAGCGTGCGGCCGAGCAGCCGGTCGTCGCGCGGCACCGGGCGGCGGCGCATCTCGTGGCCGTCGGGCGGGTCCATCACCAGGTTCACGGTGACGGTTCCCTCAGTGACGATGTTGATCCACAGGATCTGCACCGCGGCCAGCGGCAGCGGCAGGCCCGACAGCAGGGCCAGCAGCAGCACGACGACCTCGGCCATGGAGGTGGCAAACAGATACAGGATGACCTTCTTGAGGTTGCCGTAGACCACGCGGCCCTGCTCCACGGCGTCCACGATAGTGGCGAAGTTGTCGTCGGTGATGACGATCTTGGACGCGCTCTTGGCCACCTCGGTGCCCGTGATGCCCATGGCCACGCCCACGTCGGCACGCGCCAGCGCGGGGGCGTCGTTCACGCCGTCGCCCGTCATGGCCACCGTGTGGCCCTGGGCCTGCAGCGCCTCCACGATGCGCAGCTTCTGCGCCGGCTGCACACGTGCGAAGACGGCAATGCCCGGCAGTTCCTCGCGCAGTTCGGCTTCGCCCATGCGTTCGAGTTCGGGGCCGTCCACGGCGCGGTCCTCGCCCTGCGCGATGCCGAGTTCGCGCGCGATGGCCAGGCCCGTGAGCTTGTGGTCGCCGGTGACCATGAGGGTGCGGATGCCGGCGGCACGGCACTTGGCCACGGCCACCTTCACCTCCTCGCGCGGCGGGTCGATCTGGCCCACCAGGCCCAGCAGGCGTGCGCGCCCATGCAGGGCCTCGAAGCCATCGATCGGGTCGAGCACGTCGTCGTCCACCACGGCGAAGGCCAGTACGCGCAGGGCCTGGGTGGCCATGGCCTCGGCGGCGGCACGGGTCGCGTGGGCCAGGGCCGCTTCGGCGGGCGGCAGGAGATGCAGCACGGCTTCGGGTGCGCCCTTGATGAGCACGCGGTGCGGTGCAGCGGCAAAACGGTGACGCGTGGCCATGAGCTTGGTGTCGGAGTCGAAGGGCAGTTCGGCCTCGCGCGGGGCGGCGCGGCGCAGCGCGGCCAGGTCCAGGCCGCCCTTGCGCGCCAGCACCAGCAGCGCGCCTTCGGTCGGGTCGCCCAGCACGCTCCAGGCGCCGCGCTCGCCCTCGGGCGGCACGAGGCCGGCGTCGTTGCACAGCACGCCGGCGTGCAGCAGGTCACGCACGGCGGGTTCATCCGCGTCGACGGCGCGGCCATCCTCCTGCAGCGTGCCGGCCGGTGTGTAGCCGATGCCGTCCACCGCGATGCGCCGGTCCCCGGGCAGCCATAGCGCCACGGCCGTCATCTCGTTGCGCGTGAGCGTGCCGGTCTTGTCGCTGCAGATCACGGTGGTGGAGCCCAGGGTCTCCACGGCCGACAGGCGGCGGATGATGGCGCCGCG
>CAUPQO010000065.1:0-15526 GCA_963513295.1 uncultured Hylemonella sp. | reverse complement strand
GCACGCAGGCGGTGGAGTACCTGCCGCGCGCCCTCCGGTTCGGTGTTGGGCAGCGCCAGCAGGAACTCCTCGCCGCCGATGCGACCCACCAGGTCATGTGGGCGCAAGGCCTGTTCCAGATGGCGGGCGAAGTGCACCAGCACCTGGTCACCCGTGCCATGGCCGTGCGTGTCGTTGATCTGCTTGAACAGGTCCAGGTCGATCACGACCAGGCTCAAGGGATAGCGCAGCTGGCGTGCGCTGAGGAAAAGCGCCTCCAGCTGCTCGAAGACGTGGCGGCGATTGTGCAGCCCCGTCAGGGGGTCGGTGATGGACAGGCGCACGGCCTGGTCGTGCGCCTCCCGCAGGGTGGACTCGTTGACCTTGAGCGCCGTCACGTCGGTGGTCATGGCCAGCAGCCAGCCGTCGGCATGCAGGGTCTCGGTCACACGCATCCAGCGCCCGTCGACCAGGTCGGATTCGAAGCTGCGCACAGCAACCTGCCGCCGCTTCTGGCTTACCCGGGCCAGCCAGGCTTCGATGTCCCCGGATTCGATCAGCAGGCCCACGCGCTCCCGGTGGCAGCGTCGCATCATCTCTTCCCAACTGGGGGCGTTGTTTTCGCCCAGCGCATAGGCCAGGCGGAAATAGCGGTTGGCGTACCGCAGGCGATCATCGGCATCGAACAGGCCGATACCGGTGCTGCCTTCTTCAAGGCAGCCCAGGAGTTGCTGTCGGAGGTCGGACTTCAAGCGCATGAGCCCAGGCCGGAACCGGGGCTCATGGAGGCACCGTCGGCATGGGCTGCGGGGTTCAGGTCTGGCTGCTGTCCTTCATGCGGCAGGTGCTGATGCCGAGCATGGCGTAGGGCGGGCACCAGCCCATCAGGCCGGTGGCCATCGGGATGGCGCCCAGCCAGCCCCACCAGCCCACGGTGCCGGTGGCCGCAAGTACAACCAGGACCAGGCCTGCAACGATGCGGATGATGCGTTCAATGCCGCCGATATTGGTCTTCATGGTGTTCTCCTGTGAGGGTTGCGGTTCAGTTCATTATTGAGCGGGACCCGGGAGGCGTCAACCCGCCCGGCTGGCCAGGTCGTCGAGGATGGGGCAGTCGGGCCGGTCATCACCATGGCAGTGGTGCAGCAGCTGGCCCAGGGTGCGTTGCATGGCCTGCATGGCTTCGATGCGCGCGGCCAGTTCGTCCACGTGTTTCTGGGCGATGCGCTTGACGCTGGCGCTGGTGCGCCGACGGTTCTGCCATAGCGTCACCAGTTCGGCGATCTCGGCCATGGAAAAGCCCAGGTCGCGCGAGCGTTTGAT
Organism: uncultured Hylemonella sp.; assembly: GCA_963513295.1. Classification (GTDB taxonomy): domain Bacteria; phylum Pseudomonadota; class Gammaproteobacteria; order Burkholderiales; family Burkholderiaceae_C; genus Hylemonella. Next base: position 14,224 of record CAUPQO010000065.1, on the reverse strand, counting down.
GAAGCGCAGGGTGTGCACGTCGGCCTCGCTGTACTGGCGGTAGCCGCTGTCGGTGCGCGCTACGTGGGACAGCAGGCCGAGCGACTCGTAGTGCCGCACCATCTTGGCCGAGATGCCGGACAAGTCGGCCGCGCGGCCGATGTTGACGGGCCAGCCGAACTGCGGCATGGCTTCAGGCGGCAACGGCGTAACCTTCTTCGGTGATGGCCTTCGCCAGGGCCTCGCGTGCCTGCTGCGACTGCACTTCCACCAGGTTCTTGCTGCGGTCGATCCTGACCTCGGCTTGCGGGTCCACCTGCTTGATGGCGCGCGTCACGGCTTTCTCACAATGGCCGCAGGTCATGCCGCTGACGGTGAAGTTCTGGTTCATGGTGTCGTTCCTTTCAGTTCGGGAGAGCATATCCTGAACCTTGCCATGATGGTAAGGTCAAGGCCAGGCAGAACAACCTTGACTGCAGCAAGGTTGATCTGGAACAGGATTTGACCCTGCCATCATGGCAAGGTTCAGAATTCCCCGCATGAACACAGCCACGACCCCCCCTTCCCCCACCACGCTGGACCTCGGCATCGGCGGCATGACCTGCGCTTCCTGCGTGTCGCGTGTCGAAAAAGCCCTGAGCAAGGTGCCGGGGGTGACGCAAGCCGCCGTCAATCTGGCGACCGAGTCGGCGCGCGTGAGCTTCGAGCCTTCGGAGCAGATGGAAGCGCGCCTGCGCCGGGCCGTGCGCGACGCCGGTTACGAGCCGCGTGCGGCCGATGCGCTGGAGCAGCAGGACGAGGCCTCGCCCTGGGCCGGTTTTGCCCCGGTGGCCATCGGCCTGCTGCTGTCGGCGCCGCTGGCGCTGCCCATGGTGGGCGACCTGCTCGGGCAACACTGGATGCTGCCGGCCTTGCTGCAGTTCCTGCTGGCCACGCCGGTGAAGTTCATCCTCGGAGCCCGTTTCTACAAGGCGGGCTGGCACGCGCTCAAGGCCCTGACCGGCAATATGGACCTGCTGGTGGCCATCGGCACCACGGCGGGCTGGGCCCTGTCGGTCTGGTTGTGGCTGACGGCCGAGCCGGACGCCATGGTGCACCTGTATTTCGAGGGCTCGGCCGTGGTGGTGACGCTGGTGCTGCTGGGCAAGTGGCTGGAGGCGCGCGCCAAACGCCAGACCACCTCGGCGATCCGCGCGCTGCACGCCTTGCGGCCCGAGGTGGCGCACCTGATCGGGTTGGACGGTGAGGTCGACGTACCGGTGGCCGAGGTGCTGGTGGGGGACCGCATCGTGGTGCGCCCGGGTGAGCGTTTTCCGGTGGACGGCACCCTGCTCGAGGGCCACACCCAGGTCGATGAATCCATGCTCACCGGCGAACCGCTGCCGGTGGCCAAGGATGCCGGCGCCAAGCTGACCGGTGGCTCCATCAACGGCGAAGGCCGGGTGCTGATGCAGGTCGGTGCCGTGGGCAGCGAGACGGTGCTGGCCCACATCATCCGTCTGGTGGAGGACGCGCAGGCGGCCAAGGCGCCGATCCAGCGCCTGGTCGACCAGGTCTCGGCGGTGTTCGTGCCGGTGGTGCTGGTGCTGGCGCTGCTCACGCTGCTGGGCTGGTTGTGGTGGGGGGTCTCGGCCGAGTCGGCCATCATCCATGCGGTGGCGGTGCTGGTGATTGCCTGTCCCTGCGCCCTGGGCCTGGCCACGCCGGCAGCCATCATGGCGGGGACCGGGGTGGCGGCGAAACACGGCATCCTGATCAAGGACGCGCAGGCGCTGGAACTGGCGCACAAGGTGGACACGGTAGCCTTCGACAAGACCGGCACGCTGACCGTGGGCCAGCCGCGCCTGACGGCCTTCGAGCTGGCACCGGGCGGCGACGAGCCGGCCCTGCTGGCCGCCGCCGCCAGCCTGCACAGCGGCCGCGAGCACCCGCTGGCGCGTGCCGTGGTGCAGGCGGCGCAGGTGCGTGGCCTGGCCGTCGAGGCGCCCGACAACGTGCGCGCCGTGCCCGGCCGCGGCAGTGAGGGCGAGGTCGGTGTGACCAGCTACCTGATCGGCAGCCTGCGTTGGATGGACGAGCTGCACGTGCCGCTGGGTCCGCTGGCCGCGCGCGCGGCCGCCTTGCAGGCACAGGGCGCCACCGTGTCGGCCATGGTCGAGCGCACCACCCAGGGCCTGACCCTGCGCGCCCTGCTGGCTTTCGGCGACGAGCCCAAGCCCGGCGCGAAAGAGGCCTTGGCTGCGCTGCGTGCGCGCGGCATCCGTACCGTGATGATCTCGGGTGACAACCGCGGCGCGGCCGAGGCCATGGCGCGCCGCCTGGGCCTGCGGCCCGAAGAGGGTGAGGTGCTGGCCGAGGTGCTGCCCGGTGACAAGGCAGCGATGGTGACCCGGCTCAAGGAAGGCGGACATACCGTGGCCATGGTGGGTGACGGCGTCAACGACGCGCCGGCGCTGGCGGCGGCCGACGTCGGCCTGGCCATGGGCAACGGCACCGATGTGGCCATGCACGCAGCCGGCATCACCCTGATGCGCGGTGACCCGCAGCTGGTGGCGGCCGCCTTCGAGGTCTCGGACCGCACGGTGGCGAAGATCCGGCAGAACCTGTTCTGGGCCTTCATCTACAACGTGGCCGGCATCCCGCTGGCGGCGCTGGGCTTCCTGAATCCGGTGATCGCCGGTGCGGCCATGGCCATGAGCTCGGTCAGTGTGATGAGCAATGCCCTGCTCCTGCGCCGCTGGCGCCCTTAGGGCCCCTGGGGGTATCGAGGCGCGGAATTGCCCGCTTTGTACGTGGTATTACCGCCGAGTCATGGAAAACCCGAGGCCTAGAATGCCGTGACCTATAAATAGTCAAGGGGAGTTCATGATGAACGCAGTTTATGTACTCATGCGCCGGTTCACGATCCGTTTCCGCATGCTCGGTGCGATCGGCGTGGTCCTGGTCCTGCTGGCCCTGGTGGGCGGCGCCGGCATGCACGGCATGTTCCGTATCCACCAGCTCAGCGGCGAGGTGATCGACGAGTCCATGGCCGTGGTGGACCGCGTGGCCCGCCTGCGGCTGGACATGTCGCAGGTGCGCCGCCATGAGAAGGACATGATCATCCAGTATGAGAAGCCGGAACTGATCCGCCAGCTCCGTACCCGCTGGGAAACCGAGATGCAGCAGATCGAGCAGACGGCCGTCGGTCTGGAGAGCAGCCTGTCCGAGGCACGACGCGCTGAACTGCAGAAGGCCCTCGTTTTTCTCAAGAATTACCGGACCTTTTTCAGTGGCACCGCGGGGCAGCTCGAGAGCAGCGCCTACGAGACGGCCACGGTCGCCTTCCGCATGAGTGCGCGTTCCGTGGCGGAGTTCGAGGAAGCCGACAAACTGCTCACGCAGATCGACCAGGCCGTGCGTGCCGAGGCGCAGACTTCCAACGCCGGGCGCAATGCCGTGCTCCAGCAGACGCTGTTCATCTTTGCCGCCCTGGTCGTGCTGGGCCTGGTCATCGTGGTGCCCCTGACCCTGCTCAATATGCAGGCCATCTGCCGCCCGGTGGAGCAGGCGCGCCAGTTGGCGCAGGCCATCGCCAGCGGTGACCTTTCGCAACGCATGGTGGTCGAGGGCCGCGACGAGGCGGCCGATCTGCAGCGCGCGCTGGAACAGATGCGCGGCGATCTGTCGGGCATGGTGGCGCAGCTGCGCGAGGCCGGCGAGAGCATCTCCACCGCCAGCAGCGAGATCGCCACCGGCAACCAGGACCTGTCCAACCGCACCGAGCAGACCGCCGGCAATGTGCAGCACACCGTGAGCTCCATCGGCGCGCTCAGCGGCAACGTCCAGCAGACCGCCAGTTCGGCACAGACGGCCAACCAGCTGGTGGCCACGGCTTCCCAGGCCGCGCAGCGCGGCGGTTCGGTGGTGACGCAGGCGGTGCAGAGCATGCACAGCATTTCGCAGTCCAGCCGCAAGATCAACGACATCATCGGCGTGATCGATGGTATCGCCTTCCAGACCAACATCCTGGCGCTGAACGCGGCTGTAGAGGCGGCGCGAGCCGGCGAGCAGGGCCGCGGCTTCGCCGTGGTGGCCAGCGAGGTGCGATCGCTTGCGGGCCGCAGCGCCGAGGCCGCCAAGGAAATCAAGGCGCTGATCGGGGCCAGCGTGACAGCCGTGGACGGCGGCGTGCGCCAGGTCGAGGAGGCCGGCACCGTGATGCAGGAGATCGTCAGCGGCGTGCAGCGCGTGCGCGACATCATCGGCGAGATCACGGTGGCGGCCGGCAGCCAGTCCAGCGGCATCAACGATGTCAACCAGGCGGTGCAGGAGATCGACCGCATGACCCAGCAGAATGCGGCGCTGGTGGAGGAGTCGGCCGCGGCAGCCCAGTCCATGCGTGAACAGGCCGAGCGCCTGGCTGGCATCGTGCGCCAGTTCCGCCTGGAAACCGGGGGGCAGGGCCAGCGCCTGCTGCGCTGACTGCGCAAAGCTTGACGAGCGTCAAGCCAGCATGGAAGCAGCCATGCCAAGCTGGGAACCGTTACTGATCCGATCCCAGGAGGTTCATCATGGCCCACGCCAGCCTACGCATCATTCACGACGAGCATGCCGCCTTGTCGGCCATGCTGCAATCCCTGCGCATGATGGTGCAGCGGGGTCCGGGCGACGGCCCGGAGCAGTTCTTCGACGTGCTGCGTGCCATGCTGTTCTACATCGACGAATTTCCCGAGCGCCTGCACCACACCAAGGAAACCGAGTTGCTGTTTCCGCCGGTGCGTGCCCGCGCACCACATCTGAAGGAGACGCTGGACAAGCTGGACCGCGACCATGATCGTGGCGAGGCCGCCGTGCGGGAGCTGCAGCACCTGCTGCTGGCCTGGGAGCTGCTGGGAGATTCACGCCGCGATGCCTTCGAGCAGGCCGTCAAGCGCTACCTGGATTTCTACCTGGAGCACATGAAGCTGGAGGAGACCGTCATCCTGCCCGAGGCCGAGAAGGTGCTGAGCGCGCAGGACTGGCTGACCCTGGACGAGGCCTTTGCCACCAACTGCGACCCGCTGACCGGCAAGTACCCGCGGGACCCGGTCTACGACCGCCTGTTCACGCGCATCGTGATGCGCGCGCCGGCACCCATCGGGGTGGGCGCGGGCTGAAGGCGGGCCCAGCGGCCCTGCCCGGGTGCGCGCGCAGACGGCTACCAGGCCGGCCCATGCCGTATAACCCTGAGGGGCCGGGTATTTTCTGCAACTTTTCCGCCACAAGGAAGTCCACGCTCCGCGGGCGGCGCGCCTGCGCTTTTGTCATGTCACAACTTTGCCTGAGGAATCCTGCATGAAAACGTCTTCACGATTTGTCATCCGGTGCGCTGCCCTGGCCCTTCCCTGGGCGGTTCAGGCGCAGACCGTGCCTGCGCTCAAGAGCGGCGAGCAGGTCTACCGTGAGACCTGTATCGCATGCCACGGAACGGGGGTGGCCAATGCTCCGCGTGTGGGCGACAAGAAGGCCTGGGGCAAGCTGATCGCTGAAGGCCAGCACGTGCCGACCGCGCACGGCTGGGTGGGCGTGCGCGCCATGCCGGCCAAGGGTGGCCGCAACGACCTGAGTCTGGAGGAGTTTGCGCGCGCGGTGGCCTGGATGGCGCGCCAGTCGGGCGGCAATTGGAAGGACCCGGATGCCCGCATGCTCGACCTCATCCGCGCCGAGGAAGCCAAGCGCATCGAGCAGCTGAAGAAAGCGCCCGCCAAGGGCTGAGGCCGTTATGCGGCGAGGGCGCAAGGTCCTGCTGGGGGCGCTGGCCGTAGCGCTGCTGGTGCTGGCCGCTGCCTTGCTGGCGCTGCATCGCTGGCTGTCCACCGACGAATTCCGCCAGCGTGTCGAGGTGGAGGCGGCGACGGTGCTGGGCGTGCCGCTCAAGCTCCAACGGGTTGGGCTCACCCTGTGGCCCTTGCCCGGTGTCGCACTCGACGGTGTGGCCTTGCGCACGCGCCAGCCGCTGAAGGTGGAGCGTATCGAAGTGCGGCCGGCCTGGTTGCAACTGCTGATCGGCCGCGTCGCGATTTCCACCCTGGTGGTGCGGCGCGCCGTGCTGCCGCAGCAGGGCATCGACGCCCTGCTGGCCTCCTTGCAGAAGATACGCCAGCGCGACCAGTCGGCGCCAAGCGACGCCTCGCTGCAGCTGCTGCCGCGGCGCACCGTGCTCGAGGAACTCAGCTGGGTCGATGCCCGGGGCAAGGCCATCGTGATCCAGGCCGAGGCCCGGCTTGACAGTGACGCCCTGCCCGAGCGTCTCGAACTGGAAGTCCTGCGCGGGCGTCTGCAGGGCACGCGCTTGGACCTGCGCCGCCGCGATACGCTGGCCTGGGAGCTGATGCTTCTCGTGGCCGGCGGCACGGTGCAGGGACGGCTGGAGGTGCAGCCCCCGGCCGAGGCAGGTGCCGAGTTCCTGCTCAAGGGGCAGTTGGAGACGCGCGAGGTCGAATTGTCGCAGCTCACCGCGCCCGAGCCGACCGAGGCTGTGCGCGCCCGCCAGCCCCTGAGTGGTCGGCTGGAAGCCAGCACCACGCTCAACGCGCGGGCCCGCCAGCCCTCGGCGCTGCTCGATCTTTTGCAGACGCAATCGAAATTCACCGTGCGCGGCGGCATGCTCAAGGGCATCGACCTGGTCAAGGCGGTGCAGACCGTGGGCGTGAGCCGTGGCGGCACGACCCCGCTGGACACACTGTCCGGTCAGGTCAGCACACGCGGCAAGGCCATCGAACTGCAGAACCTGGCGGCCAGCTCGGGTGCGCTCAGCGCCACCGGCCAGGTCAGCGTGTCGACCTCGCAGCAACTCAAGGGCCGCGTGAACGTGGATCTGGGGGGGGCGGTGGGCATGCCGCTGCAGGTGGGCGGCACGGTGGAGGAGCCCGAGGTGTCCTTGACGGTCGGGGCCAAGATCGGCGCCGCCCTGGGGACCGTGCTCATGCCCGGTGTGGGCACGGGCGCTGGCGCGTCCATGGGCGGCAAGCTGGGCGAGCTGTTCAGCAAATAGCGGGAGCGTTCAGGTCTTGTAGCCGGGGTCCAGGCGCTCGGCCTTGCGCAGCAGCGCGGGCCAGGCCAGGTTGGCGCCCTGGCCGGCGGTGGCGGTTTTCATCACGCCCGCCATGCCTTCGAGGATCTTCGGATTCACGTGCACCAGTTCGCCGCCGGCCTGCGCGTCGAGCTGGATGCGGCAGGTGGCCTCGAAGATGTACATGTTGAGGAAGGCCTCGGCGATGGTCCTGCCCACGGTCAGCAGGCCGTGGTTGCGCAGCATCAGGTAGTTGGCCGTGCCCAGATCCGCCTGCAGGCGCGGCTTCTCTTCATCGCGCAGGGCCACGCCCTCGTACGCGTGATAAGCCAGCGACCCCAGCACGAAGGTGGACTGCTGGCTGATCGGCAGCACGCCGCACTTCTGCGCGCTGACCGCCACGCCGGCGCGCGAGTGCGTGTGCAGCACGCAGCCGGCGTCTTCCCGCACGGCGTGGATGGCGCTGTGGATCACGAAACCGGCCGGGTTGACGGGGAAGGGCGAATTGCTGAGCTTGTTGCAGTCCTGGTCGACGCGCACCAGGCTGGAGGCCGTGATCTCGTCGAACATCAGGCCGTAGGGATTGATCAGGAAGTGGTGCTCGGGGCCGGGTAAACGCGCGCTGATGTGGGTGAACACCAGGTCGCTCCAGCCATAGGCCGCCACCAGTCGGTAGGCGGCGGCGAGGTCACAGCGCAGCGCCCATTCCTCGGCGCTGACGACTTCTTTCAGGGAGGGGATGTGCATGACGGCTCCTGTTCCAGATACGTGTGCTGATGGTTTCGCACGGTCCACCATGCTGGCGCAACGATCAACGTTGTGGGGTCACGTGGGCGACGCGGCGCGGAACTCGCTGGGGCTCAGCCCCGTGTGCTCGCGGAACACGCGGCTGAAGTGCGAGGGGCTGTTGAAGCCCCAGGACAGGGCGATGTCGGTGATCGGGCGCGATAACGCCATGGGGTGCTGCAGTTCGCGGATGCAGGCCTCCAGGCGCAGGGTCTGGATATAGCTGGCCAGGGTCTGCTCTTCTTCGCTGAAGGCATTGTAGAGATGGCGCTTGCTGCAGTTCAGGGCCACGGCGATCTGGTCGACGTTGAGCTCGGGGTCACGCAGGTGCAGGGCCACGTAGCCGCGGATGCGGTCCTTCAGCGCTTCGCGCTGGGTCAGCTGGGTTTCCTGGCCCGAGAGTTCGATCAGGGACAGGCGCACCAGCTGGGCGATCAACTCGCCTGCACCGCGGGCGGCGTCGGCGCTCATGTGCGGCAGTTCCTGGAAGGTGCTGCGCATGGTCGAGAGTGCCACGCGCGCGATGCCGCTGGCGCCGCCCACCGGGCGCGCCATCAGGGTCTCCAGGCGCAGGCCGCGCTCCACCATCTGGGCCTTCGGGACCATGACGATCAGGTGCTCGACCCGCTCGGGGTTGGCCACCGAGTAGCTGCCGGTGGTGTCGTAGATGGTCCAGGCGCCTGGGGTGACCCAGGCCTGGCGGCCCATCTGCTCGACACCGGCCGAGCCCTTCATCGGGGCCACGATCTTGAGGTAACCCTCGTCGCTGGCGCGCACCATGTCCTGCGTGCGCACCACGCGGTGGCGGTTGGCTTCGAGTTTCGTGAGGATCAGGTCGCCGGCGCGGGCCGAGGCCATGTGGCCGTCGAAGTGGGTATCGCCGTAGAGATCGGACTCCAGGCCGCCGAAATGCTTCCACACCCACTCGCGCCAGACCGGTGCGCGGTCGGCCGGTGCGTAGTCGTCCGTGCTGACGGCGGTGGCGGCGCTCATGCAGGATTCCGGTGGAAGGGCTGGGTGGACATGCTGCTGAATTATCTGGCATCCGCACGCAGGGACAAACCCGCGGACTCGGGTTAACCCTAATGCTCTTGCATGAACCGTCAACTACTTTGTGCACGTTCAGCAAAGCCTCAAGCCGCCAGGCTTCCTACGATTGCTGTGCGATCCCCAAAGACTATCCACTGGAGACAACAATGGTTCAACAGACAAAACGTACCCTGCTCAAAGGCACGGCTGCCGCCGTCGGCGCTGCCACCTTTGCCCCGCACCTGTTTGCTGCCGCGCCGGTGCGCGTGGGTTATGCCATGGCCCGTACCGGCCCGTGGACCGGCGGTGCCCAGGTCAGCCAGGAGCCCAACTACCTGCTGTGGGCCGAGCAGCAGAACGCCGCCGGCGGCCTGGACGTCACGGGCGAGAAGCGCCCGATCGAACTGATCAGTTCCGACGACCGCAGCGACATCGAGACCTGCGTGCGCTCCTACGAGAAGCTCATGGGCTCCGACAAGGTCGATCTGGTGCTGCCGCCCTGGGGCTCCAACGCCAACTTCGCGGTGGCCCCGCTGGCCCACCGCTTCGGTTATCCCTTCCTGGCGCCCACGGCCCTGTCCAAGCGCCTGATCGAGATGAAGCTGCCCTACTTCTTCCTCCTGCTGCAGCAGCCCAAGCCCATGTGCGAGGCCCTGGTCGACATGCTCAAGGCCAACGGCGTCAAGACCATCGCCGTCATCTACGTGGACGACCTCTTCGGCCTGGAGAACTACGCCGCACTGAAGGTGGCGCTGCAGGGCACCGGCATCAGCATGGTGGAAGACAAGAGCTACCCGGGCGGCGTCAAGGACCTGTCGCCCGTGCTGCGCTCCATGAAGGACAAGAACCCCGACGCCTTCGTCGGCTTCACCTACCCGCCGGACACCATCCTGGCCAGCAAGCAGGCCAAGGAGATCGGTTTCAATCCGAAGTACTTCTACGCTTCGGTGGGCACCGCCTTCCAGCTCTATCGCAACGTCATGACGCCGGCCGGCGCCGAAGGCGTGCTGGGCATGGGCTCGTGGAATGGCAAGACCAGCCCCGGCGCCAAGGCCTACTTCGACGCGCACACCAAGAAGTTCGGCGGTAAGGAACCCGATCGCTGGGCCAGCGGCGCCACCTGGGCCGGCCTGGAGATCCTGACCAACGCCGTCAAGGCGCACGGCCTGGACCGCAAGGCCATCCGCGACTACGTGGCCAACACCACCCACAAGACCATCCTGGGCGACATCAAGTTTGTCGGCAGCGAGAACGTGGGCACACCGGGCACCGTGGGCCAGTGGCAGAAGGGCGAGTTCGAGGTGGTATGGCCGGCCAAGGTCGCCACCGCCAAGCTGGCCCCGAAACCGGCGTGGTGATTTCTTTCCCGTGACGGGTCTCTGACCCGTCCTTGTTCCCTTTTTCCGCCCGCTTCTGCTCAGGCAGGGGTGGGCGGAACCTTCTCAATATGTCATTCACTGCCTGGCTAGAACTGATTGCCTCCGGTCTGATCACCGGCGGCATCTATGCGCTGGTCGCCCTGGGGTTGAACCTCCAGTACGGCCTGATGCGCATCCTCAACATCGCCCACGGCGAGTTCCTCATGGTGGGCGCCTACTTGACCTGGCTGGTCCAGACCCAGTTTGGTTTTTCGCCGCTGCTCATGGTGCCGGTGTCCTTTGTCGTGCTGATGGTGCTGGGCGTCTTGCTGCACTTCCTGTGCTTCCGCCGCCTGACCGCCACCTCGCCCAACCTCGACGTCTTCGAAGCGCGCGGCCTCATGGTCGCCTTCGGTCTCATGTTCCTGGTGCAGAACTTCGTGTCCTGGCTCTGGGGCGGTGACCTGCGCGGTTACGACTACCTGACCGAACCCGTGAAGTTCGGCGAGGTGCAGTTCGCGGCCAACAAGCTGCTGGTCTTTTTCCTGGCCCTGCTGTTCTCGGGCGCGCTCATCGTGCTCTTGCGCATGACCCTGCTGGGCAAGGGCGTGCGCGCCCTGATGCAGTCGCCCATCGGCGCGCAGCTCATGGGCATCGACACCAAGCGCCTGCACCCGCTGATGTTCGGCATCGGCCTGGGCCTCTCGGGCATTGCCGGCGCGCTCCTGTCCATGGCCTACACCATCACGCCCTACATGGGCCAGCCCTACACCGTGACGGCGCTGATCGTCATCACCCTGGGCGGCTTCGGCAGCATGAGCGGTGCGCTGCTCGGCGGCCTCTTCCTGGGCGTGATCGAGGCCCTGGGCATGCACTTCACCAACCCCTCGCTCAAGGCCCTGCTGTCCTACGCGGTGTTCATCGCCGTGTTGCTCTTGCGTCCCGAAGGTCTGTTTGCCCGTAAAGGACGCAAGGCATGAACTCCCGTCAATTTCTCATCCGAGACCTGCTGGTGCTGCTGGCTTTTGCCGGCTGGGCCCTGGCCCTGCCGTCCTACGCCAGCGAGTTCGTCGTCTCCATGGCGCTGACCTGCCTGATGTACGTGGCCCTGTCTTCGAGCTGGGGCCTGTTCTGTGGCAGCACGCGTTACCTGTCCCTGGCCACCTCGGCCTTCTTCGGCATCGGCGCCTACAGCACGGCCATCCTGCTGGGGCAATTCAGCTGGGTCGAGACCATCGCCATTGGCGCGGGCATTGCCGTTGTCGTGGCCATCGTCATGGGCGCGGCCGTGCTGCATCTGCGCGGAACCTACTTCGCCGTGCTGACCTTCGGCATGACCGAGCTCATCCTGCATGCCGTGACCTACTTCGAGAAATCGGTCACCGGCACCGTGGGCCGGGTGCTGACCGTGGTGCCCGAGCGCGACACCATCTACCTGACCATGCTGGCCCTGGCCCTGCTCTCGGTGGCCGTGTCCATCGTCGTGCGGCGCACGCGTTTCGGCCTGGCCTTGATGGGCATCGGTGCCGACGAGCAGCGCGCCCAGACCCTGGGGGTCAACACGCGTGTGGTCAAGATCGCCGGTTTTGCCATCACGGCTGCCTTTGCCGGCGCCGTGGGGGCGGCCATGGCGGTGCGCTGGACCTACATCGACCCGCACACGGTCTTCAATCCCTTCATCGGTTTCCAGACCGTGCTGATCACCCTGATCGGTGGTGTGCTCACGCTGTGGGGCCCGCTGATCGCCGCCATCATCTTCAGCGTGCTGGCCGAGTCGCTGCGCCTGCAGTTCCCGCAGATCTATCTGATGTCGCTGGGCCTGCTGCTCATCCTGTGCGTGCTTTACCTCCCGGGTGGCCTGGCCTCGCTGCGCTGGGCCACCTTCAAGGGCTGGTGGACCGACAGCCGCGACTGGGCCAAGGACCTGAAGCGCGAACTGTCGGGTGAGAAGGAACGTGAGAAGCAGCGCCTCAAGCGCCGCGAGAAGGAGAGCCACTTTGTCTGAGCACATGACGCCTCTGCTGGAGGCGCACAACGTGACCGTGCGCTTTGGCGGCCTGGTGGCCGTGGACGCCGTCAGCGCCAACTTTGCACCTGGCGAACTGGTGGGCATCATCGGCCCCAACGGTGCCGGCAAGACCACCTTCTTCAACGCCATCTCGGGTGTGCTGGTCCCGACCTCGGGCCGCCTCGTCTGCAACGGGCGCCATCTGACCGGCCGCGGGCCGCATCGTTTTGCCGCCAACGGTGTGGCGCGCACCTTCCAGACCCCGCGGGTCTTTCCCGACATGCCGGTGATCGCCAATATCGAGTTCGGCCTCAAGTTCGCCGGCAAGCGCCGCCGCAAGTACGTCTTCTGGGGCGACGAGGTGGGCGTGCCCTGGGCCCTGCGCGACGCCACGAGCATCCTGCAGCTGATCGGCCTGGCCCAGCAGGCCGAACTGCCGGCCGCGGCCATCACCCCTTCGCAACAGCGCCTGCTGGAGATCGGCATGGCGCTGGCCACGCGGCCCAAGCTCCTGCTGCTCGATGAGGTGGCCGCCGGCCTGACCGAGGCCGAGATCGAGGAGATGGCCCGCCTGATCCGCCGTCTGCGCGACGAGCTGGACCTGACCGTGATCTGGATCGAGCACGCCGTCACCACTTTGCTGCGCCATGTGGAGCGTGTCATCGTCCTGCACCAGGGTCGCAAGATTGCCGACGACACGCCGCGCAACGTGGTGCGCAACCCCGAGGTGATCGAAGCCTATCTGGGCGACGAGATGGCCGAACCATCGACGGAAGACGAGGAGGTGGCCGCATGATGTGGTACCGCCCAACCCCCTTCGTGCTGGGCGACGCCCGGCATGCGCACCTGCAGGTGCGCGGCCTGAGTGCCGGTTACGGTGCCTTCCTCGTGCTGCGCGACCTGCGCTTTGAAGTGAAGCCCGGCCTGACCGTTATCCTCGGCCCCAACGGCGCTGGCAAGACCACGCTGCTGAAAGCCTTGATGGGCCTGATCCCGCGCAGCGGCATGGTGCTGCTCGACGGCGATGACCTGGCGGAGAAAACGCACGAGATCGTCAAGAGCGGCGTGACCCTGGTGGCCGAAGGCCGCCAGCTCTTTCCCCAGATGAGCGTGCTGGAAAACCTGGAGCTCGGCGGCTGGCTGTGCCCGAAGGCCGAACGTGCGCGCCGCATGGAGCAGGTTCTGAACGACTTCCCCAAGCTGCGCGAACGCATCCACCAGCTGGCCGGCACCATGAGCGGCGGCGAGCAGCAGATGGTGGCGGTGGCGCGCGCCATGATGAGCGCCCCGCGCCTGCTGATGCTGGACGAACCCTCGCTGGGCCTGGCGCCGCGCATGGTGGATGAACTGCTGGCCATCGCGCGGCGTATCGCCGACGGTGGCACCACCGTGCTGATGGTGGAGCAGAACGTCAAGAAGGCGCTGGCCGTGGCCGATCGCGGCTACGTGCTGGAGCGCGGCACGCTGGTGGCCAGCGGCCCGGCGCGCCTGCTCGAGCGTTCCAACGTCGTGCGCGAAGCCTATCTGGGTGCCGACGCCGCCGACCAGACCAGTGCGGCCGATGCCGTGTCGCGTCGCCGCAAGACCATCACCACCGTTTAACGAACCGATTTCCTCAAGGAGAACACCATGTCCGACATGTCCATGCTCATCAACGGCCTGAAAGTCACGGCCGAGCGCGGCGCCACCTTCGAGCGCCGCAACCCGCTCGATGGCAGCGTGGCTTCGCGTGCCCCCGCGGCGTCCCCGGCCGATGCCGTGATGGCCGTCGAGGCCGCCGCCGAAGCTTTCAAGACCTGGAGCCAGACTGGCCCCACCGACCGCCGCATGCTGCTGCTGAAGGCGGCCGACGCGCTGGAGGCCAAGACGCCGCAGTTCATCGAGGCCGTGGCGGCCGAGACCGGCGCGGCTGCCAGCTGGGCCGGCTTCAACGTCTTCCTGGCCGCCGGCATGATCCGCGAGGCCGCCGCGCTGACCACCCAGGTGGCTGGCGAGGTGATCCCCTCGGATGTGCCGGGCTCGCTGGCCATG
>CAUPQO010000064.1:0-15792 GCA_963513295.1 uncultured Hylemonella sp. | reverse complement strand
TCAAGCGCTGAACAGGAAGTTCATCACGTCGCCGTCCTTGACGACGTACTCCTTGCCCTCGGCGCGCATCTTGCCGGCATCCTTGGCGCCCTGCTCGCCCTTGCAGGCGATAAAGTCCTCGAAGGCGATGGTCTGGGCACGGATGTAGCCCTTCTCGAAATCGGTGTGGATCACACCGGCGGCCTGCGGCCCGGTGTCGCCCACATGGATGGTCCAGGCGCGCACTTCCTTGACGCCGGCCGTGAAGTAGGTCTGCAGGCCCAGCAGCTTGTAGGCTGCGCGGATCAGGCGGTTCAGGCCGGGCTCGCTCTGCCCCAGTTCCTCCAGGAACATCTGGCGGTCCTCGTCGCTCATCTCGGCCATCTCGGCTTCCATCTTGGCGCAGATCGCCACCACCGGTGCGTTCTGCGTCGCGGCGTATTCCTTCAGGCGGTCCAGGTAGGGGTTGTTCTCGAAGCCGTCCTCGCTGACGTTGCCCACGAACATGGCGGGCTTGGCCGTGATGAAGAAGAACTGCTTGAGCAGGGGCTGCTCTTCCTTGCTGAACGCGATGGTGCGCACCGGCTTGCCTTCGTTGAGCGCAGCCTGGCACTTCTCCAGGATGGCCACCAGCTTGATCGACTCCTTGTCGCCCGAGCGCGCCGTCTTGGTCACGCGGTGCAGGGCCTTCTCGACCGCGCCCAGGTCGGCCAGGCAGAGTTCGGTCTGGATCACCTCGATGTCGGAGATCGGGTCCACCTTGCCCGATACGTGGATCACGTTGTCGTCGGCAAAACAGCGCACCACGTTGACGATGGCGTCGGTCTCGCGGATGTGGGCCAGGAACTTGTTGCCCAGGCCTTCGCCCGTGCTGGCACCGGCCACCAGGCCGGCGATGTCGACGAACTCGACGATGGCCGGCACCACCCGCTCGGGTTTGACGATCTCGGCCAGCTGCTGCAGGCGCGGGTCCGGCACCTCCACCACACCCACATTGGGTTCGATGGTGCAGAAGGGGTAGTTCTCCGCCGCGATGCCCGCCTTGGTCAGGGCGTTGAAGAGAGTGGATTTGCCGACGTTGGGCAGGCCGACGATGCCGCACTTGAGAGACATGGGTTTCCTTTGAAATCAACCCCCTGCGCACCAGCGAGCCCCATGTGGGTGTGGTGGATATGCCGGACGAGCGGCACCGGCCGGACAGTTCAGGAAACCGGGGCGCCAGGGCCCAAATCCCGCAACGCTCTGTCCTCGTTTTGCCCGGGGGAAACTGGTGCCAATTGTACCGACCGCAGAATCCCGGCTTTTTGCCTGCTCCGCGCTCACGGACGCCGCCTCACAGCTCCTGGGCCAGCGCCAAAGCCTGCGCCTGCAACAGGCCCGTGGTCCGGACCAGCCCCTGCCAGCGGTCCAGCTCGGTCCTGACATGCCGCAACAGCTGTTCCGGCGTACTGGTCTGGACCTGGGCGCCGTCCTGCTCCATGCGTGCGCGCACCTCCGGGTCTTCCAGCACCTGGTTAAGCACCTGGTTGAGCTTGCGAACGATGGGCTCGGGCGTGCCGGCGGGTGCAAACAGCGCATACCACTGCGTCAGGTCCAGATCCGGGATACCCGCTTCCGCGAGGGTGGGCACCCCGGGCCAGGCGCTCAGGCGCGTAGCGCTGGCGACGGCCAGCGGCCTGAGCTTGCCGCTTTTCAGATAGGGCAAGGCACTGAACAGGCTGGGGAACATCCAGTGCGACTGGCCGCGCACCGTGGCGCTGATGGCTGGCGCGGCGCCCGCATGCTGGAAGCCCTGCTGTCCCTGCACACCCAGGGTGCGCAGGAACATCTCGGCGGCCAGGTGCGGGATGGTCCCCTCGCCCGCCGCGGCATAGTGCAGGCGCCCCGCCGGGGAGGTTTGCAGCAGGCGGATAAAGGACAACACATCCCGGACCGGTAATTCCGTGTTGACCACCAGCACCGTCGGCGAATACCCGACCAGGCCCACCGGCGCAAAGTCCCGGATCGGGTCATACCGCAGCGTTTGCAGCACCGGGTTGATGCCGTGGGTCGCGATGTAGCCGAACATCAGCGTGTGCCCGTCGGGCCGCGAAGCTGCCACGTACTCGGCGGCCACACTGCCGTTGGCGCCCGTGCGGTTCTCCACGCTGACCACGTGCCCCAGGCCAGGCCCGAGTTTCCGGGTCAGGATGCGCGCCATCGTGTCGTTGCCGCCCCCGGCACTGGTCGGCACGATGATCCTCACCTCCTCCTGGGGAAAGTGCTCGGCAGATCGCTCCGTGTCCACCTCCTGCGCCGTCCTGGCCGGGAAGACATAGTCCGGCAGGTGCAACTCGCCCTGCATGATCTTGCGGGCCGTCCGCACCAAGGCCGCCCGGACGACCGCAATCTCCTCGCCCTGGGTCGCCACCTCGGCCTCCACGTCGATCTGCCCCTGCGGATGCACGACCGACAGCCGGTGCCGACCGGGCGCGCGGGCCACGCCGCTGGCCACCGTGCCCGGCAACGCAAAGGCCGTGCTGACACCGATGGCCCCGGTCACCGCATGCGAGGCATGGCACTTGTGGGGCGTGAAATAACGCGACACGATGCTGTCCGGATGGTCCCCCGGGCTCACCAGCACGGGCTTGGGAATCACGCTGTGGGTGACATCGCCCAAGCCCATGCGCGCGCCCATCAGGATGCGCAGCTTCTCGATGCGTTCGAGCAGGGCGGTGTTGGCGTCCAGCTCCGCCGGACGCTCCCGGCCGCCCACCCCCAGGTCACTCGCCCGCAGGATCATCAGCGGCATGGCCGCATCGATGCAGGTCACCTCCAGCCCGTCCACCACGTCGATGCGCCGGCCCGTGGGAAACACCTGGCCCGTGACGGCACCCCAGGCGTCCAGGAAATTCAGCAGGATGGGCGCGGCCGTTCCCGCCACGCCGTCGATCCTGGTCTCACCTTCGTAGGTGACCTGACGGCCCGGTGTGCACACGGTCGACTCGATGGTCGCGCCCGTGTTGACGTTGTGGATGCGCACCGTGGTGCTGCCCTCCTGGGCCGGCACCAGGCCCTGCTCGATGGCGAAGGGCGCCACGCCGGCGAGCATGTTGCCGCAATTGGGCCGGGTGTCCACCGACTGGTGGCCGACCCCGACCTGGGCAAACAGGTAGTCCAGATCGCAACCGGGCCGCGTCGAACGCGACACGATGGCCACCTTGCTGTTGAGTGTGCTGTTGCCCCCCAGGCCGTCGAGCTGCAGGGGATCGGACGCGCCGATGGCGCCGATCAGGGCCTGGTCACGCTCCTGCTCGTCCAGCGGCAGCCACTCCCGCAGGAAAAACGGTCCCCGGGAGGTGCCTGCGCGCATCAGGACACAAGGGATCTTTCGGTTCGGCATGCGGCGCACTCCATGGATGGATCGGGTGATCGATGCCACGCATGGTGCAAGAAATCCCGGTTTTGTTGAAGTGCAACTTTTAATATGATTGATGCATGCAACACATCAATTTCGATTTGCATCAGCTGCAGGCCTTCATCGCCGTGGCCGAACGCGGCAGTTTCAGGGCGGCGGCCGAACACATCCACCTGTCACCGCCGGCCCTGAGCCGGCGCATCGAGAAGCTGGAATCCATCCTGGGCACGAGGCTGTTCAACCGCACGACCCGCGAGGTCGAGCTCACCAGCCTGGGGCGCATCTTCCTGGAGCGCGCCCGGTCCGCCGTCGATGATCTGGAAGCGGCGATGCTGGGCATTGCCGACATCGCTGCCACCCGCAGCGGACGCGTCACCGTGGCCTGCGTGCCCTCGGCCGCGCTGTACTTCCTGCCCCAGGTCATCAGCAGCTTTTCACGCCAATACCCGGCCATCCGTATCCGGGTCATCGACGAGTCCATGAACCAGACGCTGCAGAGAGTGCTGTCCGGCGAATCCGACTTCGGCATTGGTTTCATGAGCTCCTTGATGCCTGAAATCAAGTTCGAAGACATCCACGACGACCCCTTTGTCATCGCCATGCGGCGCGACCACCCTTTGACCGCACGCAAGTCCGTCAGTTGGTCGACCATCGCCAGCGAACGGCTGATCTCGGTGGCCCGCAGCAGCGGGAACCGGCAGCTGCTGGACGACGTTCTCACCAAGGCCGGCATCCAGCCCGATTTCGCCTTCGAGGTCAGCCACATCGGCACGCTGCTGGGCATGGTGGAGGCCGGCCTGGGACTGGCTGCCGTGCCCCGCATGGCCTTGCCCGCCAAGCACAGCGCCGTGGTCGGGCTGCCACTGAAGAACCCGACCATCTCACGCAGCCTGGGTCTGCTCACGCGCCAGGGCGCCACCCTGCGGCCGGCGGCAGCCATGTTCCACGAGCACCTGTCCGAAGCCCTCAGGCGGCGCCGGCCTGCGCCGGACGCGCCGCTTCAGTCGAAGCGGTAGCCGGCGCTGACCGGCTGCCCGACGCGCAGCACGTGATCCACACCCGCCGTGACGATGCTGTTCATGCCGAAGGTCAGGGCGCCTTTGACGCGCGCATCCTGGCGGTAGGTCTGCAGGGTGTCGTTCACCTCGGGACTGCTCTGGGCCGTGTCGGGGTTGATGTTGGGAATGGGGCAGCGCGGGCAGGGTTTGACCGGCGTCAGCACAGCCTCCCCTTCGGCCGTGGCGATCTGCAGCGGACCCACGCGGTCTTCGTCGTGGGCCTCCAGACCCTCGAGCACGATGTTGGGCCGGAAGCGCCGGATGTCCACGGGCGCGTGGCCCTGTGCCTGTAAACGGGTGTTCAGACCGTCCAGGGCGGCCTGGCCCAGCACCAGCACCGGGTAGCCGTCGCTGAACTGGTTGAGCGCCTCGGCATCACCTGTCCATTTCCGGTCGGACAGGCGACGATGCTCGGGATCGAAACGCACCAGCCGGTACTTGGGCGCATCGGCGCGCGGCAGGCCCTGCTCGTTGAGCGCCAGGAAATCGGTGAACCACTGGGCCGCGATGTCGCCCATGTCGTAGGCGGGGACCTCGTCGTTCCAGACGCGCACACGGGTCGGCGCCTCGACGGCGTCCACCCGCAGGTGCAAGGCCAGCATGCCGGGGGCGCGCAGCTGCAACTCGGTGCCGCCACGCTTGAAGGCCGGCTGGATTAGTGCCAGACGCGGCTCCTCGCGCTGGCTCAGGAACTCGCCCTCGCTGTCCACCACCATCCAGGCGCGGTCCAGGTCCAGTCCGGTCTCGGTCAGCAGGGCCTCGGACAGCTCGACGCCCGCGCAGGACTTGACGGGGTAGACAAAAAGACGGGCGATGCGGGCCTGCACGTCGGCAGGTGGGGTCGGGAGGGCACTCACGGATCGATTTCCTCGGTTGACTGGGAACAAGGTCAATTCTGCCCTGCCTTCTACAATCCCCCCATGCCCCAAGCCCTGGACATCTGCATACGCGGCAGCGGTATCGTCGGCCGCACCCTGGCCCTGCTGCTGGCGCGCGAACGCCTGCGTGTCGGCCTGGTGGAACAGCCCCTGCCCGCGGGCGCTCCGCCGGCCGCCGACGTGCGCGCCTACGCCCTGAACCGGGCCTCGCGCGAACTGCTGGAAAGCGTGCGTTGCTGGCCGACGGACGAGGCCGCGGCCACACCGGTCCAGCACATGCAGGTCTGGGGCGACCGCGGCAGCGAACTCCATTTCGATGCCGGTGAACTCGGCAGCCCGGCCCTGAGCTGGATCGTCGACGTGCCGGTGCTGGAAAGCCAGCTGGCCGATGCCGTGCGCTACCAGCCCCAGATCGAGGTGCTGGACGCCCCGGCACCAGCCCGGCTGACCGTGGTCTGCGAAGGCCGGGCCAGCAGCACGCGGGCCGAATTCGGCGTCGACTTCGAGGTCACCCCCTACCCCCAGCACGCCCTGGCCACCCGCATCCAGTGCGAGCAAGCCCATGGCCAGGTCGCCCGCCAGTGGTTTGCGCAGGGTGAGATCCTGGCTTTTTTGCCTCTGGGCGGCGCCCAGGGGAACTCCGTGGCCATCGTCTGGTCTGTCTCTCCTGAGCAGGCATGGCGTCTGCAGCAACTGGAGCCGGCCGCATTCTGCCGCGAACTGGAAAAGGCAAGTGCCCACACACTGGGAGCGCTCACGCTGATCAGCGAACGCCGAACCTGGCCGCTGCAGAAAGCGCAGGCGCGCCAGTGGACGGGCCGCACGGACGGTGGCGCTTGGGTGCTGGCCGGCGATGCGGCGCACAACGTGCACCCGCTGGCCGGCCAGGGACTCAACCTGGGCCTGGCCGATGTGGCGGAACTCACGCGCGTGCTGCACGGGCGCGAATACTGGCGCGGCGTGGATGACGCCAAGCTGCTGCGTCGTTACGAGCGCGCCCGCAAGGCCGGCATGCTGGCCCTGGATGCCGGCATGGACGGCTTGCAACTGCTGTTTGCGCGCGAAGGCGAAGCCTGGAGCGCGCTGCGCAACTGGGGCCTGCAAGGCGTGGAGCGCAGCGGGCTGCTGAAGAACTGGCTGGCGCGCCGCGCCATGAATTTTTGAAAGTCGATGTGATGATGAATCTGTCCAAACACCTGCTGGCGGGCCTGCTGGCCCTGCTGACCCTCGGCGTCCACGCCCAGGAAGCCACGATCCGCAAGAACCTGGGCGAACGCCTGCCGCAGCTGCCCAAGATCGACGAGGTCAGCAAGACGCCGCTGCCCGGCATCTACGAGATCCGCGTCAACGAGAACGACATCTACTACACCGATGCCGAAGGCAATTACCTGATCCAGGGCAGCCTCATCGACGTGCGCCAGCGCCGCAACCTGACCGAGGAACGTGTCGAGCAGCTGACCGCCATCGAGTTCAAGGACCTGCCCCTGAAGGACGCCTTCACCGTGGTGCGCGGCAACGGCAAACGCAAGGTGGCCGTGTTCGCCGACCCCAACTGCGGCTACTGCAAGCGTTTCGAGCGCGACCTGGCCAAGATCGACAACGTCACGGTCCATACCTTCCTCTACCCCATCCTGAGCCCGGATTCGGCCGAGAAATCCAAGAACATCTGGTGCGCCAAGGACAAGAACAAGATCTGGCAGGACTGGATGTTCAACGACCAGATCCCCGCTGTGGCCAGTTGCGACACCACGGCCCTCACCCGCAACCTCACGCTGGGGCGCAAGCACAAGATCACCGGCACGCCCACGCTGATCTTCGCCGACGGCTCGCGCGTGCCGGGTGCCCTGAGCACCCAGCAGATCGAGAAACAGCTCACCAGCGCCACCCGCTGACCCCATCCCACAGACAGCCCCCATGCCCCGCACCTCCGGCCGCAGCGCTCCTGCCCCCGTGCATTACCAGGTCCAGGCGGCCGACCTGCACGCCCATCTGTACCGCATCACCCTGACCATTACACAGCCGCAGGCCAGCCAGCGCGTGGCCCTGCCGGCCTGGATACCGGGCAGCTACCTGGTGCGCGAATTTGCCAAGAACCTGCAGCAACTGAAAGCACGGCAAGGCCGGCGCGCCCTGGCCTCGGTCCAACTCGACAAATGCAGCTGGCAGATCGACTGCGACCCGCAGCAGCCATTGGAACTAAGCTACGAGGTCTATGCCCTGGACAACTCCGTGCGCACGGCCTGGCTCGACGCCACGCGCGGTTTTTTCAACGGAACCAGCCTGTGCCTGCGCGTCACAGGCCAGGAGGACGCGCCCCACGGGCTCACCCTGCTGGCGGGCGCTGCACCCGCCGGCTGGTCGGTTGCGACCGGTCTGCCGGCCGTCAAGACCGACAAGCGCGGCTTTGGCCTCTACCGTGCCGCCAATTACGACGAACTGGTCGACTGCCCCTTCGAACTCGGCGCTTTCTGGAGCGGTGACTTCAAGGCCGGCGGCGTGAGCCATCGTTTCGTCGTGGCCGGGGCCCCGCCCAGCTTCGACGGCACGCGCCTGCTGGCCGATGCCCAGCGCATCTGCGACACCGCCATCCGCTTCTGGCACGCCGGCGGCCAGGCCACGGGTCGCAGCGGCAAGCCGCCCTTTGCCAGTTACCTCTTCATGCTCAATGCCACGGACGACGGCTACGGCGGCCTGGAGCATCGCAACTCCACCGCGCTGATCTGCGCACGCCGCGACCTGCCGCGCACCGACGGCAAGCCGGGCGAGGGTTACACCACGCTGCTGGGCCTGATCAGCCACGAGTATTTCCACAGCTGGAACGTCAAGCGCCTGCGTCCGGCCGAGTTCGCCCGCTACGACTATTCTCAAGAGAACTACACCGAGCTGCTCTGGTTCTTCGAAGGTTTCACCAGCTACTACGACGACCTGCTGCTGCGCCGCGCCGGCCTGCTCGACGATGCGGGCTACCTGCGCCTGCTCAACAAGAGCGTCAACCAGCTGCAGCAGACGCCGGGGCGACTGGTCCAGTCGGTGGCGCAGGCCAGCTTCGATGCCTGGGTCAAGTACTACCGCGTCGACGAAAACACCCCCAACGCCACGGTGAGCTACTACGGCAAGGGCGCGCTGGTGGCCCTGTGCCTGGACCTCACGCTGCGCACCGGGGGACCATGCTCCCTGGACGACGTGATGCGCGCGCTGTGGCAGCGCTGCAAGGCCGGCCCCATGGCCGAGAGCGATCTGCTGGCCGTGCTGCAGGAACTGAGCGGGCGCGCCTGGTCGCGCGAGTTCAAACAGTGGGTGCACGGCACGGCCGAATTGCCGCTGCGTGAGCTTCTGGAGCAGCATGGCGTGGCCGTCCACGAAGAGCCGGCCCAGCTGGCGCAACGCCTGGGCTTGCGTGTCAGCGAGTCGGGGGGGGCGGTCCAGATCAAGACCGTGCTGCGTGGTGGGGCCGCCGAACAGGCGGGTTTTGCGGCCGGTGACGAATGGCTGGGCCTGGAAGTCGGCAGCGGCAAGTCACGCAGCAGCTGGCGGCTGAACAAGCTGGACGACCTGCTACTGTATGCCGGCGGACATGCCCGGGTCCAGGCCCTGGTGGCGCGTGACAAACGCCTGCTGGGCTTGACCCTGAACCTGCCACGCCATGTCAGCACCTGGCGCCTGTCGGTACAGGCCAAGGAGCGGGTCGGCACCTGGCTGGGCGCCTAGGCTCAGGCCGAGGGCATCTGGGCTTCGATCTCCGCGCCAAAGCGATCGGCAGCTGCCTGGCCCTTGACGTCGCGCACGACGGTATAGGCGCGCTTCACGGCTTCGACGAACTGGGGCAGGTCCTTGCTTGCTTCCAGCCTCATGGCCAGCTCATCGGCCAGGGGGCCCAGCTGTTCGATCAGCAGGCGGGTTGCCAGGGACTTGAGCTTGCCCAGATCGCCCCCTGCCTGCGCCTGCATGGACGGGGCCGGCGCCGCCGCGGCTCCCGCCCCTGCGGTTACCACTTCGATGAGGCCCTGGGCTTCCAGCGCTTGCAGCAACTGGGCCGACTCGCCCATGCCTGCGGCCAGACGAACCAGTTCTTCAGCGCTCTTCTTGCCATCAACCAGGATCAGCAGCATGCGCAGCTTGCCGCCCACGCCATGGCCGCGGGTGGCGATGGCTTCTGCCCCCTTGTCGGATTTCCGGTATACAGCTTGCGCTTCCATGCCGCCCAACCTTGCTTTATTTAATCTGCGGATTATTTCACTACATTCAGCATACCCAGCCCCGTGTTTCCACTAGGGACCCGCTGCATTGCAGCAAGCCAGCAAACCAGACTCCGGATCACAGCAGCGTGACTTTCTTGAACTTGCGCTTGCCCACCTGCAACACATAGGTGCCGGCACCGAGCTTGAGCCCCTTGTCGCTGACGACAGCCGAATCCACGCGCACACCGCCGCCGTCGATCAGGCGGTTGCCTTCGCCGCTGGACGCCGCCAGGCCGGTCTGCTTGAGCAATGCGGCAATGCCGATGGCGCCCCCGTCCAGCTGCACGGTCTGCTCCTCGATCCCGTCGGGGATGCCGCCCTGGCTGCGCTTGATGAAATCCTGCTCGGCCGCATCGGCGGCGGCGGCCGAATGAAAGCGCGCCGTGATCTCCTTGGCCAGCATCACCTTGGCATCCTTCGGGTTGCGGCCCTGCACCACGGCCTGCTTCAACTGCTCGATCTCTGCCATGGAGCGGAAGCTCAGCAAGGTGTACCAGCGCCACATCAGCTCGTCGCTGATGGACAGCACCTTGGCAAACATGGTGTTGGCGTCCTCGGCGATGCCGATGTAGTTGTTCTTGGACTTGGACATCTTGTCCACGCCGTCCAGGCCCTCGAGCAGGGGCATGGTCAGGATGCACTGCGGCTCCTGCCCGTACTCGGCCTGCAGGTGCCGGCCCATCAGCAGGTTGAACTTCTGGTCGGTGCCACCGAGTTCCAGGTCGCTCTTGAGTGCCACCGAGTCGTAACCCTGCATCAGCGGGTAGAGGAACTCGTGCACCGAGATCGGGTTGCCGGCCTTGAAACGGTCGTGGAAATCGTTGCGCTCCATCATGCGCGCCACGGTGTACTTGGCCGCCAGCTGGATCATGCCCATGGAGCCCAGGGGCAGGCACCATTCGCTGTTGTAGCGGATCTCGGTCTTTGCCGGGTCCAGCACCAGGCTGGCCTGCTTGTAGTAGGTCTCGGCATTGGCCTTGATCTGCTCGGGCGTGAGCGGCGGGCGGGTGCTGTTGCGCCCGGAAGGGTCGCCAATCAGGCTGGTGAAGTCACCGATCAGGAAGATCACCTGGTGCCCCAGATCCTGCAACTGGCGCATCTTGTTGAGCACCACGGTGTGGCCGATGTGGATGTCGGGCGCGGTCGGATCCAGCCCCAGCTTGATGCGCAGCGGGGTGCCCGTGGCCTCGGAGCGTGCCAGCTTCTGCACCCAGTCGGCCTCGGGGATCAGCTCCTCGCAGCCGCGTCGGGTCACGGCCAGCGCCTCGCGCACCCGGTCGGTGAGGGGAAAAGTCGACACAGACGCTTGATTCATAAAGATTTTTCGAATGAGCCCGGACATGGGCCGATATACTTGGAATACCCTTGAGGCCATGATTTTAAGTGGCACCCGTCGGCCGGCCTGACCGGCTTGCGAACCCTGGGCCCGCATCCTTGAAATACACCCTGCCACCCGCCCTGTCCGCTGTTGCGGCTGCCCTGTCCCGGGCCGCCAGCCAGCACCCGCGCGCGTTCAAGACCACGCTGCTCTCCCTGGTCCTGCTCGGCGGCGGCGCCTACGCGCTGGCCGCGGCGGTGGTCACGCTGGCGCCCGATGTGGCGCAACTGCCGGTGCGCGAGGTCAGCGAAACCGTCACACCCCTGCCCGTGCCGGAGCAGACCGCAGCGCTGGAATCCCACAGCTACCGCCTCTACCGCACCGATCTCTCGCGCGCCAATGACACCCCCGACGCACTGCTGCGCCGGCTGGGCATGGACGATGCGCAGGCGGCCGACTTCATGCGCCGGGACACCCTGACCCACCGCCACCTGCTCGGTCGCACCGGCCGCCACCTGAGCGCCGAGGCCAGCGAGCGCAACACCCTGCTCAAGCTGGTGGCGCGCTGGAGCCCGGACGACGACGGCAGCTTCAAGCGCCTGGTGATCGAGAAATCCGGCACCGGCTTCCAGTCCCGGCTGGAGACGGCACAGCTCACGGCCTCCATCCGCATCGCCGGCGCCACCATCGACAGCTCGCTGTTCGCCTCGGCCGACGAAGCCAACATCCCGGACGCGGTGGCCATCCAGATCGCCGAGATCTTCTCCGGCGACATCGACTTCCATCGCGAACTGCGCAAGGGCGACCGCTATTCGGTCGTCTACGAAGTGCTGGAAGGCGACGGCGAGCCGCTGCGTGCCGGACGTGTCCTGAGCGCCGAGTTTGTCAACGGCGGCAAAACCTATCAGGCCGTGTGGTTCCAGGAGCCCACCGCCACCCATCCCCTGCCTGTCGAACAAGGCCGCCCCACGCGGACCCAGGGCCGCAGCGGCTATTACACGCTCGAAGGCAAAAGCCTCAAGCGCGCCTACCTTGCTTCGCCGCTGGCTTTCTCGCGTGTGACCAGCGGCTTCAGGATGCGCTTCCACCCCATCCTCAAGAAGTGGGCAGCCCACCTGGGCGTGGACTATGCCGCGCCCACCGGCACCCCGGTGCGCAGCGTCGGCGACGGTGTGGTCGAGACCGCCGGGGCGCAGGGCGGCTTCGGCAATGTGGTCTTCATCCGCCACCGCAACAACCACGTCACGGTGTATGCCCACCTGAGCCGCATCGCCGTGCGCCGCGGCCAGCGTGTCGAGCAGGGCCAGCATATCGGCTCGGTCGGCGCCACCGGCTGGGCCACCGGCCCGCACCTGCATTACGAATTCCGCATCAACGGCCGGCACCAGAACCCGCTGGCCATTGCCCGCAACAGCGAGTCCATTCCCGTCTCGCCCGCCGCCCGCCCGGCTTTCGACCGCCTGGCTACCGTGGCACGCCAGCAGCTGGCGGCCGCGCAATGGCTGGCGATGCGCTGAACCCGGCATGTCCGAGCGCTACATCGGCCTCATGTCCGGCACCTCGCTGGACGGCGTGGACGGTGTGCTGGCCCTGTGCGATGCCGCCCACACCCGCGTCCTGCAGCACGCCTATCGCCCCTTCCCAGCCGAACTGGCGGCCGAACTGCTGGCCCTGAACAGCCCGGGTGACAACGAACTGCACCGCGCAGCCCTGGCCGCCAATGCGCTGAGCCGTCTCTACGCCCAGGTCGTGGATGAACTGCTGCGCAGCGCCGGCCTGCCGGCGAGCGCCGTCATGGCCATCGGCGCCCATGGCCAGACCGTGCGGCATCGCCCTGGCGCCTTCGACGGCACCGGCTACACCCTGCAGCTCAACAACCCGGCCCTGCTGGCGGAATTGAGCGGCATCACGGTCGTGGCCGATTTCCGCAGCCGCGACCTGGCCGCCGGCGGCCAGGGAGCCCCGCTGGTGCCAGCGTTTCACCAGGCCCTGTTCGGCCGCCGCGGACAGACCGTCAGCGTGCTCAATATCGGGGGCATCTCCAATCTATCGGTATTGCAGGATGATCGTGTCCTGGGCTTCGATTGCGGCCCCGGCAATGCCCTGCTGGATGCCTGGTGCCGGCGCCACACGGGTCAGCCCTACGACGACCAGGGGCGCTGGTCGGCCAGCGGCCAGGTCCAGGCCGCCTTGCTCGAACGCCTGCTGCAGGAGCCATTTTTCAGCCTGCCGCCGCCCAAAAGCACCGGGCGCGACCTGTTCAATCCTGGATGGCTGGCCGATCGCATGGCCGGCTTCGGCGAACTGGCGGCAGCGGACGTCCAAGCGACCCTGGTCGAACTGACCGCGCTCAGTTGCGCCACCGAACTGCAACGCCATGGTGCGGGCAGCTCACGCCTGATCGTCTGTGGCGGGGGTGCGCTGAACCTGCAGCTGATGCGCAGGCTGCAGGCACTCTTGCCCCAACTGAGCGTGGTGAGTTCGGAAGCAGAAGGCCTGCCACCGCTGCAGGTGGAAGCCGCCGCCTTTGCCTGGCTGGCGCGCAAGACGCTGCACCGGGAAACCGGCAGCCTGCAAAGCGTCACGGGCGCCCAAGGCGCCCGTGTGCTGGGTGCGATCTACCCGGCCTGAGCCGGGAAGCGCATTTAAACGGAGAAGGAGGAACCGCAGCCGCAGGTGGTGCTGGCGTTGGGGTTCTTGATGACGAACTGGGCGCCCTGCAGATCTTCCTTGTAGTCGATCTCGGCACCCAGCAGGTACTGGTAGCTCATGGCGTCGATCAGCAGCGACACGCCATTCTTGGTCATGGTGGTGTCGTCCTCGTTGGCCACCTCGTCGAAGGTGAAGCCGTACTGGAAACCCGAACAGCCCCCACCCTGCACGAACACGCGCAGTTTGAGGTCGGGATTGCCCTCTTCAGCGATCAGATCGGCCACCTTGGCCGCCGCACTGTCCGTGAAGAGGATGGGGGAGGGCATCTCGGTCTGGATGGATTCGGCAACAGCGCTCATGGAAGACTCCAGGGAAAAATAGGCTGGATCAATACTACACCAGCTTGCTCGGGAATTCCGGGCTCAGTTATTTGCCGCCAGCTTCAGTGTGGGCTTTTCCTCCATCATGGCCGGCGTCGGACGCAGCAGGCCAGCAATGATGGCGCCCTGGTGCATTTCCAGGGAGGTGTAGTAGACATCGCCCTCGATGCGCGCCTTGGGCTGGAGTTCCAGCATACGGCGGGCATACACCGGTCCCTTGACCGTGCCGTTGACGATGACATGGTCGGCGTGCACTTCGCCCGTGACCGAGGCAGTCTCGGAAATCACCAGAATGCTGTTCTTGTCTTCACTGGACCGTACATCACCGACCACCGAACCATCGACACGCAGTCCATCGGTGAAATGAATGTGCCCTTCGATATGGTTGCCATCGGCAATCAGGCTGCGGATGGCGGGCTGCTTTTTCTTGCTGAACATCTGGTTTTCCCCATCAGACTTGACTACAACTTGATCGACTGCACGGCCTTGACCAGGGCGCCATCCATGACCTTGACACTGACCCCCTTGACCAGGGTTTGGGGCGGCAGGTCGAACACCCCCTCGGCGCGTGCATACTGGCGCAGCTTAATCGTTTGCGGCCCGCCGGGCAAGGTTGCCACCCAGGGCCGCCCCGCCTGCAAGCCCGTGAAGCTGATCTCCAGCCGGCCCGAGAACTCCGGGGCATTCTTCAAGGGCTGGATCACCAGCACCTGCCACTTGACCTGGCGGCCGTCCTGCACCTCGGCTTGCAGGCCACGGATGGCCAGGGCTTCCGTGCCGACGGTGGGAATGAGTTTTTCGAAGAAACCGAGGTCATCGCGCAGGCGCTGGTTGTCGACTTCCAGTTGCTTGTTGAGGGTGCTGAGCCGCTCCTGGGCCGCCTTTTCTGCGGTCATCAGCGTGGTCGAGGTGTTGGCCAGGGACAGCGCCTTGTTGCGCTCCTCCTTCATGATCTCCAGCTCCTGCTGCAGATCCGCCACGTCGCGCTCAAGCCGGGCCAGATACTCGATGCGCCCGTCATCGATGCCGGCAATCTCCTTGCCGAACTCGAAGGCCCACAGCCCGAGGGCCGCACAGAAACCGAGCACGACGGCCGCACCGATCCAGCGAAAGGGCCAGGGAAGAGCACTGCGCACGGACATGCGCGGTGCACTGACCGTCAGGCGGCGGAGAAGCAGTCGCAATCGCATAAGCCAATGAGTCTAGCAGCCACAAAGACAAGGGCCGCCAGAATTTCCATCCTGGCGGCCCCGGTTTTGCAACAGTTTGTTGCCCTTGCGGGCAACAGGCAGGCTTAGCGCTTGCTGAACTGCTTGCGACGACGTGCAGAGTGCAGACCGACCTTCTTGCGCTCGACCTCGCGGGCGTCGCGGGTCACGAAACCTGCTTGCGACAGCACGGGCTTCAGGGAAGCGTCGTAGTCGATCAGCGCGCGCGTGATGCCGTGGCGGGTAGCGCCGGCCTGGCCGGACTCACCGCCGCCGTGCACATTGACCTGCACGTCGAAGGTCTCGCCGTGGTTGGTCAGCAAGAGCGGCTGCTTGGCAATCATGATCGAGGTTTCGCGGCCGAAATATTCTTGGATATCCTTGCCGTTGACCGTGATCTTGCCGGTGCCTTTTTTCAGAAACACGCGGGCGACGCTGGATTTGCGACGGCCGGTGCCATTGTTCCATTCACCAATCATCTCAAGGCTCCTTAGAGTTCCAACACTTGCGGTTGCTGGGCGGTGTGCGGGTGCTCAGCACCACCGTACACCTTGAGCTTCTTGATCATGGCGTAACCGAGTGGGCCCTTGGGCAACATGCCCTTGACAGCCTTCTCGAGTGCGCGGCCAGGGTGCTTGGCTTGCATGTCGCGGAAGTTGGTGGCAGTGATGCCGCCAGGGTAGC
>CAUPQO010000063.1:0-16121 GCA_963513295.1 uncultured Hylemonella sp. | reverse complement strand
GCGGTTGATGATGGCGCCGGCGGCGCGAGCGGCCTTGATGGCCACGTTGAGCATGGGGTGCAGATTGGGGGACGACATAAATTGTGAGGCGTTGGGGGAACCGCGGGCTGCGCGTTCCTCGACTGGCTGGAAGAGCAGAAAGCCGTTCCGGCGATGCGGGCGGCGACAATAGGGCCCGATTTTACCCGCAGTGCCCCATTTCCATGCAAACCACCCCTTTTCGTACCCGTTTCGTGCTGATCCAGACCAGCCACGCCGGCAATGTGGGCGCCGCCGCGCGCGCAATCAAGGTCATGGGTTTCGACGAACTGGTGCTGGTGGCGCCGCGCTGGGCCAATGTGCTGCGGCGCGAGGAAACCATCCAGCGCGCCAGCGGGGCGCTGGACGTGCTGGAGAACGCCCGCATCGTCGAGACCCTGGACGAGGCGCTGGACGGCATGACCCATCTGTGCGCCACCGCCATGACCCCGCGCGATTTCGGCCCGCCCACACGCGCGCCGCGCGAGCATTTCGCCCAGCTGGCGCAGACCGCCACGCCCGAGGCTGGCATGCAGGGCGTGGCCTTCCTGTTCGGTTCCGAGCGCTTCGGCATGCGCAACGAGGACGTCTACCGCTGCCATGTGGCCCTGAGCATCCCGACCAACCCGAAGTTCGGCTCGCTCAACCTGGCCTCGGCCCTGCAGGTGATCGCTTACGAGTGGCGGCTGGCCCTGGGTGGCTTTCCCGTGCAGGAGGCCACGGCGCCCATCGTTCGGGCCGACGCGCCCCAGGTGGCCGGGATGTTGGCCCACCTGGAGGAAGCCCTGGTGGCCGTGAATTTCCTCGACCCCGAAGCGCCCAAGAAGCTGATGCCGCGCCTGAACAGCCTGTTCAACCGCGCCGACCTGACGCAGGAGGAAATCCATATCCTCAGAGGTGTCGCCAAGGCCATGCTGGAGACGGCCGACAAGGCCAAGCGCTAGACTAGCCATATGTTTGCCCGCCTCCGCTCCGACATCCAGTGCATCCTCGACCGTGACCCGGCCGCCCGCAGCGCCTGGGAGGTGCTGACCTGCTACCCCGGCCTGCATGCCATCGTGATGCACCGCTGGGGTCACTGGTGCTGGACCCACGGCCTGAAGTGGCTGGGGCGTTTCATCTCGCACATCGCTCGCTGGTTCACTGGCATCGAGATCCACCCGGGCGCGAAGATCGGCCACCGTGTGTTCATCGACCACGGCATGGGCGTGGTGATCGGCGAGACCGCCGAGGTGGGCGACGGCTGCACGATCTACCACGGTGTCACGTTGGGCGGCACCTCGCTCTACAAGGGCACCAAGCGCCACCCGACCCTGGGCCGCGACGTGGTGGTGAGCGCGGGCGCCAAGGTGCTGGGTGGTTTCGAGGTGGGTGACGGTGCCAAGATCGGCAGCAACGCGGTGGTGATCAAGCCGGTGCCGGCCGGCGCCACGGCCGTGGGCATCCCGGCGCGCATCATCCCGTCCAAGGCTGGCGAGAGTGCTGACGTGACCGCACCGCAGAACAAGTTCACGGCCTACGGCATCACGCTGGACGACGATCCGCTGGGCCAGGCCATGAAGGGCCTGATCGACAACGCCGGCTCGCAGGAGCACCAGATCGCCCTGCTGTGGCAGGCCATCGAGAAGCTGTCTTCGGGCAAGCAGACGTCCGACTGCGTGCCCGGTGACGCGGCGCGTACCGAGCACTTCGAAAAAGACAAGCTCAACCAGCTCGTCGGCAAATAAGCCGCTGCTTCAGGTTTTTCCGGTCACGCGTGCGCCCAGCACGTTGACCACCAGCCCGCCCATCACCAGCGCCGCGGCGCCCAGCTTCCAGGCCTGCAGGGGTTCACCCAGCAGCAGGGCCGAGCTGCCCATGCCGAAGATGGGGATCAGCAGGGCCATGGGCGTGATGGTGGCGGCCGGGTGGCGCGCCAGCAGCCAGCCCCAGGCGCCGAAGCCGAACAGGGTGTTGCCCACCGCCTGCCAGACGATGGCCGCCCAGGCCGCCAGGCTGGCGCGCGGCAGCGCCTCGGTGATGGCGGCCGGACCTTCGAACCACAGGCTCAGCGCCAGCAGGGGCGGTACGGCAAAGACGCTGCTCCAGACCATGAACCCCAGCATGTCCACCTTGCCGATGCTGCGCGCGAGCACGTTGCCGCAGGCCCAGCACAGGGCGCCGCCCAAGGCCAGGATCAGGCCCAGTGGCGTGACATCGGTGTGGGTCTGGTGGAAGCTCTGCCAGGCGATCAGCGCAAAACCCAGGGTGGCCAGGGCCAGGCCGCCGAACTGCATACGCGGCATGCGCTCGTGCTGCAGCCAGGCCACCAGCAGCAGGGTCATGAAGACCTGCGACTGCATCAGCAGCGAAGCCAGGCCCGGCGACACATCGTTGCGCATGGCCAGGAAGAGCAGGCCGAACATGAAGCCGATGAACACCCCATAGCTCACCAGGTAGCACCAGGCCACGGCCGGGCGCTTGATGAAGAGCAGCCAGGGCAGGGCGCTGAGCACAAAACGCAGGGTCGCCAGCAGCAGCGGCGGCAGTTCGGTCAGGCCGAACTTGATGACGACGAAGTTGCTGCCCCAGACCGCGACCACGGCCAGCGCGAGCAGGATGTGCGACAGGGGCACGGCGGACTCGCTCGGGCCGGGCTCAGGCGGTCTTCGGGGCGCGGATGGCCGACTTGGGACGGAAGGCCTTGCAGACTTCGTCGTTCGTTTCCATGTAGGGCCCGCCGATCAGGTCCACGCAGTAGGGCACGGCGGCAAAGATGCCGGCCACGATGGATTTGCCATCGCTGTCCTTCAGGCCTTCCAGCGTTTCCTGGATGGACTTCGGTTGCCCGGGCAGGTTGATGATCAGGCTCTTGTCCCGGATCACCGCCACCTGGCGCGAGAGGATGGCGGTGGGCACGAACTTCAGGCTGATCTGGCGCATCTGCTCGCCAAAACCCGGCATCTCCTTGTGCGCCACGGCCAGCGTGGCCTCGGGCGTGACGTCGCGCAGCGCGGGGCCGGTGCCGCCGGTGGTGAGCACCAGGGAACAGCCGGCGTTGACCAGTTCGATCAGGGTGGCGCTGATGCGGTCTGTTTCGTCGGGGATCAGGCGGGGCTCGAAGCTGATGGGGTTCTTGAGGGCGCGTGTCAGCCAGTCCTGCAGGGCAGGCAGGCCCTTGTCTTCATAAACGCCGGTCGAGGCGCGGTCGCTGATGGAGACGATGCCGATCTTGATGGGGTCGAAGTCACTCATCGGAGTCCTCAGGGGTGGGCTCTGCGTCGGAGGCGTCGACCGAGGCCAGCAGTTCACGCACCAGCTGGAAGACCTCGCGGTAGGCGCGGCCCTGGCGCGGGGCCAGGCCTTGCGACACGGCGGCCTTGTCTGCAGGCACGGCATCCTTGCGGGCCTGGCGCACCAGGGCGCGCAGCTGCTGGGTGTCGGTCTGCGGAAAGTCGCTGATCCAGGCGGCCACGGCCTCGTCGTCGGCGATCAGGCGGTCGCGCCACTGTTCGGCGGTGTGCAACAAGGCGGTTTCGCGGGCCGAGGGCATGTGCTGCTCGACCAGGGCGGCGCGCGCGGCGTCCAGCACGGCGGGGTCGAGCTGGCGCATGAGCTTGCCGACGAACTGCATCTGGCGGCGCTTGCCCTCGAAGTTGGTGATGCGCTTGGCCTCGGCCAGGGCTTCGATCAACTTGTCCGGCAGGTTGAGCTTGTCCCGCAGGTCGGCGCGCAGGTTCAGCAGGGATTCGCCGAGTTTCTGCAGCTCGGTGCTCTCGCGCTTGAGGTCGGTGCGGCTGACGTCGGTGTCGCCCCGGAGCTCACGCTTGAGCTCCAGGTCGAGTTCACTGCCTTCGGCAACGAACTGGCCTTTGACGTAGTAGCCTTTTTTGGGTTTGCGGGACATGTATTCTGGAAAAGCTGTGTGACGCCGTAGGGCGATGCACGGCCAAGTATCATAGCTGCGCCATGAACAAACCCGATCCCCGTGCCGAAAGCGGCTTCAGCTACAGCCGCGCCTACTTCGAAGAACTCGTGGACGCCGCGCTGGCGCACGCCAAAAAGCTCGGTGCCACCGACGCGGGGGCCGAGGCCTCCGAGGGCTGCGGCCTGAGCGTCTCGGTGCGCAAGGGCGAGCTGGAGAACGTGGAGCGCAACCGCGACAAGTCCCTGGGCGTCACGGTCTACCTGGGCCAGCGCCGCGGCAATGCCAGCACCTCCGATTTCTCGCGCGCCGCCATCGAGCAGACCGTGCAGGCGGCCTACGACATCGCGCGTTTCACGGCCGAAGACCCGGTGGCCGGCCTGCCCGACGCCGAGGACATC
This sequence comes from uncultured Hylemonella sp., assembly GCA_963513295.1. Classification (GTDB taxonomy): domain Bacteria; phylum Pseudomonadota; class Gammaproteobacteria; order Burkholderiales; family Burkholderiaceae_C; genus Hylemonella. Next base: position 11,798 of record CAUPQO010000063.1, on the reverse strand, counting down.
GCCTCGCATGCCGACACGCAGCGCGAGCTGGACCTGTTCCACCCCTGGAGCATCGACAGCGCCCAGGCCGCCGAACTGGCGCGCACCACCGAGGCCGCGGCCTTTGCCACCGACAAGCGCATCACCAACAGCGAGGGCGCCGCGGTGTCGGCCCAGCAGTCGCATTTCTTCAGCGCCCACACACGCGGTTTCCGTGGGGGTTACCCCAGCTCGCGCCATTCCATCTCGGTCTCGCCGATTGCCGGCAAGGGCGCCGGCATGCAGCGCGACTACTGGTACAGCTCGCACCGCCACCCGGAAGACCTGGCCCTGCCCGAAGCCATCGGCCGTTACGCTGCCGAGCGCGCGCTCAGCCGCCTGAAGGCGCGCAAGATCAGCACCCGCGAAGTGCCCGTGCTGTTCGAGTCACCGCTGGCCGCCGGCCTGCTGGGCGCGCTGGTGCAGGCCCTGAGCGGGGGGGCGCTGTACCGCAAGAGCTCTTTCCTGCTCGACTCGCTGGGCCAGCAGGTGCTGCCGGCCCACATCGACCTGCTGGAAGACCCCTTCCTGCTGCGCGGCAAGGGCAGCTCGCCTTTCGACGAGGAGGGCGTGCGGGTCCAGCCGCGCTCGGTCATCAACGCCGGCCGCGTGCAGGGTTACTTCCTGAGCAGCTACTCGGCGCGCAAGCTGGGCATGAAAACCACGGGCAATGCCGGCGGTTCGCACAACCTGATCCTGAGCTCACGCCTCACCAAGGCGGGCGACGACCTGGACGCCATGCTGAAGAAGCTGGGCACCGGCCTGTTCGTCACCGAACTGATGGGCCAGGGCGTGAACTACGTGACGGGTGACTACTCGCGTGGCGCCAGCGGTTTCTGGGTGGAGAAGGGCCGCATCGCCTACCCGGTGGAGGAGATCACCATCGCCGGCAATATGAAGGACATGCTGATGGGCATCACGGCCGTGGGGGCCGATGCCTACAACTACGGCGCCAAGACCGTGGGCTCCATCCTGGTCAACCGCATGAAGGTGGCGGGCAGCTGAGGCCATGAGCACCCATGGACCCGTGAAGTGGTCGCGCCTGTTTCAGCCGCGCCACCCGCTGTTCTGGATGATCATGGCGCTCAACGGGCTGTCGGCCATGCTCTCCTGGATCGTCCAGAGCAAACCTCTCAACACCCTGGGGCTGGGACTGGTGCTGCTCTTCCTGCTCGGCAATGCCCTGGTCAGCATGTGGCTGGGCTGGCGGCTCTTGCGCGAGGAGCCGCAAGCCCCTGGCTCGCCGCCCGGGACCTGATAGCCCGCCAGCGCGGCCTTCACGGCGGCGCAGACCTGGCCCATCCCGGCCTGGCCGGCAAGTTGTAACGGCAGCGCTTTCCAGGGCGTCTTCCGGGTGACAGTGCGGGTGCTGAGCGCTAATATTCGGCGCAGCACCCGTAAAGGGCAAAGGGAGAACAATGGATACAGGCCGACCTGGAGAGTTTCCTGCCTGGCGCGCACCCGCGGAGGAATACCCGGAGTTGCTCGTGGGCCGGTCCTCACGTGTCTGGGGTGGCTTGCGGGCCCTGCGCCTGCTGGTCCTGGGTGGCTGGCTGGGGGTCACCCTGCTCGCCTTCCTGGTCCCGGGCCTGTCGATGGCCTATCTCATGGCCTATCCGGTACTGCTGGTCTTTTCGGCCTGGGCCCTGGGCACAGGCTATGGCATCACCCTGTTCGTGTTCAGCTGCCTGGCCGTCGTGGCGCTGGCCGCGGGGCAGGCCATGGGCCTGCTGGCTCATGCGGGGCCGGGCTCCGTAACGTCCTCGGCCGTGACCCTGCTGCTCGTCATGGCTGTGAGCATGGTGATGACGCTGGTCCTGCTGCGGGCCTTTCTCGAGCGTTATGCCGGGATGCGACAGCTGCACAAGCAGGACCAGCTGGATCTGCAGGCCGCGCGGGCCCGCGAAACCGACCTGCGCCTGCTGGCCGATCACCTGCCGGGCCTGGTCTTCGAATGTGACGTGCAGGGCCGCTGTGTTTTCGTCAACCAGCGCCTGGCCCTGTTTTTCGGCAAACCCGCGCAGGCCCTGCTGGGCACGCCCATGGTGGAACTGCTGGGCGGGGGCACGGTGCGCGACTTCACGACCTCCCAGTCCGCCGTGCTGCGGGGGGACGTGGTCGAGTTCAGCATGCGCAGGCTGGCGCCGGACGGCGTCTGGTGCACGGTGGAAGTCACGCTGGTGCCCCGCCAGGCGGCCGACTCCGCGCGTGTGGTCGGCTGGTACGGCCTGATCTACGACGTCACCCGCCGCGAGAACGTGACCCTGGAACTGCGCGACAAGGCCACCCACGACGCGCTGACCGGCCTGCCCAACCGCCTGCTGTTCCACGAGCGGCTCGACCATGCGATCCGCAACGCCATCCGCCGCAAGACCTCGGTGGCGGTGATGTTCATCGACCTGGACAACTTCAAGCGCATCAACGACGTGATGGGGCACGCCGCCGGCGATCTTTTCCTGCGTGAGATGGCGCGCCGCATCACCGGGGCCATCCGCAGCATCGACACGGTGGCGCGGCTGGGCGGCGACGAGTTTGTCGTGCTGGCCGAGGAGGTCGACAGCTCGGAGACGGCCGCCCTGATCGCCGACAAGGTGCTGGAGGCTTTGTTGCAGCCGGTGACGATAGGCCATGAGACGGTGTCCGCCGGCGGCAGCATCGGCATCGCCATGGGGCCGCAGGACGGCGACACCGGCGAGGCGCTGCTGCAGGCCGCGGATGCGGCGCTCTACGAGGCCAAGGCGGCCGGCCGCAAGTGCTACCGCATCTTCAATGCCGGCCTCGGGGTTGCACCGGAAACCGGCGGCTTCAGCCGGCCCGCGGCGCTCTGATCACGCCGCCGTCGGCGGGGGGTGATCTCAGTCGAGCTTGATCTTGGCCTCGTTGACCACGGCCGACCAGCGGGCCCGTTCCTGCTTGAAGAACTTGTCCTGCTCTTCAGGTGCCATGGTCACCACCTCGGCGCCCTGGGCGGTCAGGCGGCTGCGCACTTCGGGGCTGCGGATGACCTGGATCAGGGCCGCGTTGAGCTTGTCCACCACGGCCTTGGGCGTGCCGGCCGGTACCAGTACCCCTTGCCAGGTGCCCGATTCAAAACCCTTGAGGCCTTGCTCGGCCAGCGTGGGCATGTTGGCCACCAGGGGCATGCGGGTGGCCTTGGAGATGCCCAGCACCTTGAGCTTGCCGCTCTGCACATGGGGCAGGGTGGCCAGCATGCCGTTCATGGTGACCTGGGTCTGGCCGGCGATGGTGTCGGTCACGGCCTGCACGCCACCCTTGTAGGGGATGAAGGCCCAGTCGGCGCCGCTGCCGCGCTGCACGGACACGCCCGCGAGGTGCGGCGCGCTGCCCATGGCGGTGACGGCGAAGTTGAGCTGCGTCTTCTTGGACAGGGCCACCAGTTCCTGCAGGTTGTTGGCCGGCACCGAGGGGTGGACCACCAGCATGTGCGGCGAATAGGCCAGCATGGTCACGCCGCGCAGGTCCTTGGACGGGTCGAAGGGCAGCTTGTAGATCGAGGGGCTGATGGCCAGCGCGCCGGTATCGCAGAGCAACAAGGTCAGGCCGTCGGCCCTGGACTTGGCCACCAGGTCGGCACCGAGGTTGCCGTTGGCACCGGCACGGTTTTCCACGATCACGGTCTGCTTGAGCAGGTCCGACAGGGGCTGGCTGATCGAGCGCGCGATGATGTCCGAGGAGCCGCCGGGCGGGTAGGGCACGACGATCTTGATGGGGCCGCTCTGGGCGGCGGCGCCCAGGCTGAGGGCGGCGAACAGCGCACCGAGACAGGTCTTGCGGAAGGTGGTCAGCATGGGAGTCTCCTTGTTAGTAATTGTTCAGAACTCGTGAAGAAATCTTAGCGAGCGGCCCGAGCGCAAGGCGGACGGAGCGCAGGAACCGGAACGTACTTCCTGTACGTGAGGATTCCGAGCACCGCCCAACGCCGCGATCGGGTTGCGCAGTAGATTTATTCATGAGTTCTCAGGTGACCGGGGCGGGGTTGAACAGCACCAGCGCGTTGTGCAGCTTCCACTGCTCCGCCCAGGTCTTTTTCTTGCCGCTGGCCACATCGAGCAGCAGCTGGAAGAGCTCCCAGCCGGCTTGCTCGATGTTGATCTCGCCATCGGCCACGCGGCCGGCGTTCACGTCCATGAGGTCGTGCCAGCGGCGGGCCAGCTCGGTGCGGGTGGCTACCTTGATCACCGGGCACTCGGCCAGGCCGTAGGGCGTGCCGCGGCCGGTGGTGAAGACGTGCAGGTTCATGCCCGCGGCCAGCTGCAGTGTGCCGCAGATGAAGTCGCTCGCAGGCGTGGCGGCGTAGACCAGGCCGCGTTGTTCGCGGGCCAGCTTGTTGCCGGGCGAGAGCACGTGGGCGATGGGGGCGGTGCCGCTCTTGATGATGGAACCCATGGCCTTCTCGACGATGTTCGAGAGGCCGCCGGCCTTGTAGCCCGGCGTGGTGTTGGCGGCGCGGTCCACGCGGCCGCGTTCCAGGTACTGGTCGTACCAGCCCAGTTCGCGCACGATGGCCTCGGCCACCGCGGGTGTGGCGGCGCGGCTGGTGAGCTGCTCCACGGCGTCGCGCACCTCGGTGTTTTCGCTGAACATGATGGTGGCGCCGGCGCGCACCAGCAGGTCGGCCATATAACCCACGGCCGGGTTGGCGGTGACGCCGCTGAAGGCGTCGCTGCCGCCGCACTGCACGCCGACCACCAGCTCGCTGGCGGGCACGGTCTCGCGGCGGCGTGCATTCAGGCGCTTCAGGTGCACGTCTGCCTGCGCGACGACGTGATCGATCATGCTCATGAAGCCTACGTGCGCGCTGTCCTGCAGGCAGATGACGTCGAGCGCGGTTTCCTTGGCGTCACCGCTGATCGGGATGCTGCCTGGAGGCAGCAGGCGCTCGGGCTGCAGCTTCTCGCAGCCCAGGCTCACCACCATGACCTCACCGCCGAAGTTGGGGTTGAGGCTGATGTTGCGCAGGGTGCGGATCGGGATCGGCGCTTCGGGTGCGTCGATAGCCACGCCGCAGCCGTAGCTGTGTTCCAGGCCCACGACGCCGTCCACATGGGGGTATTGCGGCAGCAGTTCCTTGCGGATGCGTTCGACCGCGATCTCGACGACACCGGCCACGCACTGCACGGTGGTGGTGATGGCCAGCAGATTGCGCGTGCCTACCGAGCCGTCGGCGTTGCGGTAACCCTCGAAGGTGTAGCCCTCCAGCGGCGGCAGCGGGGCCGGCTTGACGGTGGCCATGGGCAGGCCGTGCAACTCACGCGCCGCGGGCATGTCCAGCAGGCGCTCGTGCACCCAGCTGCCGGCGGCGATGGTGGTCTTGGCGTAGCCGATGGGCACGCCGTAGCGCAGCACCGGCGAGCCAGTTGCGATATCGACCAGCGCGACCTTGTGCGCCTGCGGCACCTTGTCGCGCAGGGTGATGCCCTCGCTGGGCAATGCGGTGCCGGCCGGCAGGCCGCCCTCGTTGGCGACGATGGCCACGTTGTCCGTGGCCTGCATGCGGATGATGATGGGTAAGGCGTTCATATGTCAGAGGCGGTCGACGATCTCGATCCAGTTGGGGCCCTGGCCGACAGGAAGCCGGTCGGTCGGGGTCAGGCGGCCGCTCTCGCCATCGATGCGGTACAGCGTGACGGCATGCGAGAGCTGGCCGGCCACGATGAGCCATAGGCCCGAGGCGTCGATCCGGAAACCGCGCGGCTGGGTCTCGGTGGCCTGGTGGCCTACCAGCGTGAGCATGCCACTGTCCGCGTCGACGCGCCAGATGGCCAGGGTGCTGGAGTTGCGCTCGCAGGTGTAGAGGAAACGGCCGTCCGGTGTCAGGTGCAGGTCGGCGGCCCAGGGTTTTCCGTCGAAGCCGGCCGGCAGGGTGGGCCAGTGCTGGTGCAGGCTCAGCTGGCCCTGCTGCTGGTCGATGTCCAGCAGGTCCACCGTGGCGTCGAGTTCATTGAGCAGATAGGCGTGGCGGCCGTTCGGGTGCAGCACCAGGTGGCGCGGCCCGCTGCCCGGGCGTGCGGCCAGGGCCGGCGGATCGTTGGGGGTGAGCTGGCCGGCGGTCGCGTCGAAGCGCCACTGAAAGACCTGGTCGGTGCCCAGGCTGCTGATGTAGACATGGCGGTTGTCCAGGGCCGGTACAGCTGCGTGCGCGTTCTTGCCATTGGGCACGATCTGCACGGCGGCGGCGGGCTGGCCGTCGGCGCTTATGGGTGACACGCTGGCACGGTTACCGCCGTAGGAGGCGGCCAGCAGCCAGCGCCCGCTACGGTCGGTGGCGATCCAGGCCATGCTGTCGGGCAGGGGCGCGCTGCCCAGCGGGCTCAGCTGGCCCGTGGAAACATCGATGTTGAAAGCGGCGACGGTGTAGGGCTCGGAGCGCAGGGCCACGTAGAGCTTCTTCCGGTCCGGGCTCAGCGCCAGGGGCATGGCCATGCCGTCCATGGGCAGGGTCTGGAGGGCGCGCAGCGTGCCTGCGCGTTTGTCCAGTTCGAGCACGCTGATCTCGCGGCTGTCGGCATTGGACACATAGACGGTGGCCATGTGGGAGGCGGTTGGAGAGGCAGTCATTCTGTCAATAGCGGGGCTGGATGCCCGTGAAAGCCGGGTCGTATTTCTGCATCTGCGCCAGGTCATTGCGGTTGCGGATGCCGCAGCGCAGGTAGTTGTCGTGCAGGCGGGCCAGGGCGCTGCGGTCAAGGGTCACGCCCAGGCCGGGCCCGGTGGGCACGCGCAGGCTGCCGTTCTCGAATTGCAGGCGGCCACCCGTGATCACTTCCTCGTCCTGCCAGGGGTAGTGGGTGTCGCAGGCATAGGTCAGCAGCGGCACGCTGGCGCAGAGGTGGGTCATGGCCACCAGGCTGATGCCGAGGTGCGAATTGCTGTGCATGGACAGGCCCAGGCCGAAGGTGCGGCACAGGGTGGAGAGCCGTTGCGTGGCACGCAGGCCGCCCCAGTAGTGATGGTCGCTCAGCACGATCTTCACGGGGCAGCCCATGTCCGCATTGCGGCGGAACTCGGCGAAGTCGGTCACGACCATATTGGTGGCCAGGGGCACCTCGCACTCGCGCGCCACGGCGGCCATGCCGTCCAGGCCGGGGGCGGGGTCTTCGTAGTATTCGAGCACGCCACGCAGCTGCTGCAAAATTTTCAGGCTGGTGGCCACGCTCCAGTTGGCGTTGGGGTCGATGCGCAGCGGCGTGCCGGGGAAGGCCTGGGCCAGCGCCAGGATGCCGGCGGCTTCCTGCTCGGGCGGCAGCGCGCCGGCCTTGAGCTTGATGCTCTGGAAGCCGTACTGCCCGATCATGCGCCGGGCCTGCGCGACCAGCTGCTCGGGCGTGAGCGCCTCACCCCAGGGATCCGGGGCATAAGGCTTGTCGATGTGATGGGCGTGCTTGTAGAACAGGTAGGCCGAGTAGGGCACGTGCGCGCGCACCGCGCCGCCCAGCAGATCGACCACGGGTGCGTGGGCGAGCTGGCCCTGCAGGTCCATCATGGCCACCTCGAAGGCGCTGACCACCTTGGCCACGGTCTTGGACACATGGGTGCCGGGGGCCAGCGAGACCTGCTGGGTCAGGAATTCCGACGGCGTCTGGGCGGGCGGCGTGACCAGGGCTGCCACGCGCGTTTCCATCTCGTTCAGGGCCCAGGGCGACAGGCCCTGCAGCGCGGGTGCGGCCTTGGCCAGCGCCTGCAGCATGGGCAGGTCGCCGTAGCTTTCGTTGATGCCCACCAGGCCCGAGGTCGTCTCGATCTCGATGATGGAGCGCAGGGCCCAGGGCTCATGGATGCCTGCCGCATTGAGCAGCGGCGGGTCGCGGAAGGCGATGGGCGTGATGCGGACGTGCCGGATCGCGTGCCGCATGTCGTGTCCAGAGCTCATGTCTGCAGCGTCACTTCAGCAGCAGATTGGGCAGCCACAGGCTGAGCGCGGGGATGTAGGTCACCATGCCCAGCACCAGCAGCAGGGCGATGAAGAAGGGCATCATGGCCTTGACGACTTTCTCGATCGGCAATCGCGCCACCGCGCTGCCGACGAAGAGCACGCCACCCACCGGCGGCGTGAGCAGGCCGATGCCCAGGTTCACCATCATGATCATGCCGAAGTGCACCGGGTCGATGCCGATGCTCACGATGACCGGCATCAGGATGGGCGTCATGATGAGGATCAGCGGCGCCATGTCCATCAGCGTGCCCAGGGCCAGCAGCAGCACATTGATCATCAGCAGCACGACGGTCTGGTTGGACGACAGGCTGGTGATCGCCGCGGTGATCTGCTGCGGGATCATCATCAGCGTCATCACCCAGCCAAAGGCGGCGGCGAAGCCGATCAGGATCATCACGATGGTCAGGGTCTTGACCGTGCGGTGCACCAGCTTGGGCAGGTCGCGCCATTTGTAGTCGCGGTAGATGAACATCGTGACGAAAAAGGCCCACAGCACCGCGATCGACGCCGACTCGGTGGCCGTGAACACGCCGCTGAGGATGCCGCCCAGGATGATGACCATGGTCATCAGGCCCCAGAGTGCATCGACGCAGATCTTCAGCGCTTCGCGCATGGGGATGCGGCGGCCGGCCGGGAAGTTGCGCTTGCGCGCGATGACCAGGCACATGATGGCCAGCGTCAGCCCCAGCAGCAGGCCCGGCAGCACGCCGGCCAGGAACAGCGCGGCGATGCTCACCGAGCCGCCCGCGGCCAGCGAATAGATCACGGCGTTGTGGCTGGGCGGAATCAGGATGGCCTGCACGCTGCCGCTGACCGTCACGGCGGTGGCGAAATCGCGCGGGTAGCCCTTTTTCTCCATCTCCGGGATCAGCACCGATCCGATCGAGGCCGTGTCGGCCATGGACGAGCCCGAGATGGCGCCGAAGAAGGTGGAGGCCAGGATGTTGACCAGCGAGAGGCCGCCGCGGATGAAACCCACCAGCACCTCGGCAAAGGCCACGAGGCGCCGGCTCATGCCGCCTTCGGCCATGATGGCACCGGCCAGCACGAAGAAGGGGATGGCAAGTAGTGAGAACTTGTTGACCCCGGCGGCGATCTGGATCATCACCGCGTCCAGCGGGATCTCGATCCACCAGGCACCGACGAGTGCGGCCAGGCCCATGGCGTAGGCCACGGGCATGCCGATGATCATCAGGCCGAAGAAGGTTCCAAGCAGGATGAAAGCGTCCATCAGGCAACTCCTTCCTGGTCATAGGTGACGATGGCGCGTTCCGACTGGCTGCCGCAGCTGATGTGCTCGATGACAAACAGGGCGGTCACCAGCCCGCCGATCGGCACCGGCGTGTAGGTCAGGCCGACCGGAATGAAAGGCAGTTCGCCGATGTTCTGGCCCCAGGTGGCGATGCACAGCCGGGTGCCGTAATACAGCATGAACAGGGCCACGGCCAGCATCAGCAGGTGCACCAGGCCGGCCACCGGGCGCTTGATGCCCTGCGGCAGGCGATCGGTGACCAGGGCCACCGCAATGTGCGCACCGGCGCGGTAGCTCACCGCGGCGCCGAGGAAGGTGAACACCACCATCAGCAGGATGGCCACCGGCTCGGGCCACTGCGAACCGGTGCCCAGCACGTAGCGCGTGAAGATGCCCCAGGGAATGATCAGGGTCATGATGGTGATCGCGATGCCGGCCACCCACAGGCAGGCCAGGTACAGGGCGTCGTTGAAGGCGTGGAAGCGTTCTTGCATCGGAGGGGCTCAGAGGTAAACAAAAAAGGCCGCCGCGCGTGGGCGGCGGCCTGTCTGGGGATTCCGGGAGGGAATCAGTTCACGGCGCCGATCTTCTTCAGCAGATCGGCGTAGTTGGCGCCGTACTTGGCACGCACGGGGGCGGTGGCTTCAAAGAAGGGTTTGTTGTCGATGTTGATGAACTCGACACCGGCGGCCTTGAGCTTGGCAGAGTGCTCTTCCACGCTCTTGTCCCACAGCACACGCTGGTCCAGCTGCGCTTCGCGGCCCAGCTTCTTCACCAGGGCCTGGTCGGCGGCGCTGAGCTTGTCGAACGACACCTTGGACATCACCAGGATCTCGGGGATGATCAGGTGGTTGGTCTGGGTGTAGTACTTGGCGCCGGCCGAGTAGTGGTTGCTGGTGAACATGGACGGCGGGTTGTTCTCGGCGCCGTCGATCACGCCGGTCTGCAGCGCGGAAAACACCTCGCCGTAGCCCATGGCGATGCCGTTGCCGCCCATGGCGTTCATGGTGTCGACGAACAGCGGGTTGCCCATCATGCGGATCTTCTGGCCTTTCAGGTCGGCCGGGCTGCGCACCGGCTTCTTGGTGTACAGGCTGCGGCTGCCGCCGTCCATCCAGCCCAGCGCCACCAGCTTGGCGGGGCTGGCGCTGACCTTGGCCAGCAGCTCGTCACCGACGGCGCCGTCGATCACCTTGCGCATGTGCGGGATGTCACGGAAGACAAAGGGCATGTTGAAGACGTTGACTTCGGGCACCACCGGGCCGATCACGCCCAGCGAGATGCGCGCGATCTGGATGGCGCCCAATTGCGTCTGCTCGACGACTTCCTTCTCCTGGCCGAGCACGGCGCCCGGGAACATCTGGATCTTGATGCGGCCACTGGTGGCGGCTTCCAGCTTCTTGCCCATCATTTCGACGGCCACCACGGTGGGGTAGCCGGCGGGGTGGGTGTCGCTGGCCTTGAGGGTCTGGGCCTGGGCGGCCAGCGGTAGCGTGGCGGCCAGGGCCAGCGCGAGAAGGGTGCGGCGAATTTTCATGGTGTTGTCTCCAGGGTGGTTGAAACGGGGCGAGGGGAAATCAGTTCTCGAAAGGGCCTTGCTTGACGAAGCCGCCGCCCTGGTAGATGGCGACCGGGTCCGTGCCGTCGATGCGGGGCTGGCGGGCCTCGACCGCGGCCCGGAAGCGCTCGGAGCTGTCCTGCGGGCGGTAACCGATGTGGCGGGCCGTGCGGTTGTCATACCAGGCCGTGGCGTTGTCGCTGATGCCGTAGATGATGCTGTGGCCGACGATGGGCGCGGTCAGGGCGGACATGACCAGGCGCTCCAGGTCGTCGTAGCTCATCCAGCTGGCCAGCATGCGCCGGTCTTTGGGTTCGGGGAAGGAGGAGCCGATGCGCAGCGAGACGGTCTCGATGCCGTAGCGGTCCCAGTAGAACTGGGCCAGGTTCTCGCCGAAGGCCTTGGACAGGCCGTAATAGCTGTCGGGGCGCAAACGCACCTCGGAGTCGATGACCTCGTCCTGGCGGTAGAAGCCCGTCACATGGTTGGAGCTGGCGAACACGATGCGTTTGGCGCCGTGGCGGCGGGCGCCTTCGTAGACATGGTAGGTGCCCACGATGTTGGCCGGCAGGATCTTCTCAAAGGAGAACTCGGTCGAGATGCCGCCCAGGTGCACCACGGCATCGACGCCCTGCAGCAGGGTGTCCACGGCGGCCTTGTCTTCCAGGGCGGCGGGCATGACTTCTTCGCCGGGGCCGGCCTGGCCCAGTTCGGCGATGTCCGACAGGCGCAGCACATCGCAGTAGGCCTTGAGGCGGGGGCGCAGTTCCCGGCCCAGGCCGCCGGCGGCGCCGGTGAGCAGGAGTCGGTGGAAACGCAGAGGGGTGGCGTGGGCGGTCGGCATGAAATGTTTGGGTAGGCGAGGGGGTATATCGGCTAAAGTGTTGGTATGACTTGCTTTTTGTCATCAGTTGTCATACAACTATCTTCCGCATACAGCGCGATCTTGTCAATCTCCAAACGATTGGTGTAAACCCTGATGAGTACTCCTTTCCCGTCCGCCCCCCGCCGCCGGC
>CAUPQO010000062.1:0-16195 GCA_963513295.1 uncultured Hylemonella sp. | reverse complement strand
TGTCGTGGTGATCTCGGCCTTCCAGCGCCGCCAGTACGTCAGCCTGACCGTATCGCGCCTGCGCTCCCTGGCCATGCAAGCCCTGCCCGTGGTGGGCCCGGACGGCAGCGTCCGTGATTTCTGGCCGCGCCTGGGCCTGGGGGTCGTCACGCTCAACGCGGCCCACGCCGACCCCATGGATGCCATCAACGATGCCGAGCGGCTGGCCCTGGGGCCTCCCACCCGCGACGGCCTGCCGGAAGACGAGATCACGACCATCCCCGGCAACCTGGGCGCCACCACAAGGCCGGCTGTACTCTGAGACGCCGGGCACCCGCGGGACCACCGCCTGCCGGCCCGCTGCTGCGGTTTTCATTGCAAAGATTCATGTGCCGGCTGCCAATTCCGTCACGCTTCGGCCTCGCCAGGGCGCGATCGAATGACAATAATTGACATATGAACATGGCAGAGCACACCGTCTGGGCCATCATGACCGGCGGGCTGTTGTCGCTGGTCCTGCTGGCCGCCGCCGATACCGTGGTAACACGCACCCTGGGCGCGGTGCGCAACATGCTGCTGATCTTCGCGATCAGCAGCGCCTGCATCTTCCTCTCCGGCCTGCCCGAGACGCTGCTCCCCGGCCTGCCGGTGCGCCTGATGATGGCGCTCAAGGCCGGCTTCGGCCTGCTGAGCAGCGCCCTGGGCCTGCGCCTGCTGGGCATCTGGACCGGCGGTGACCGCGAAGACCCCCTGATCTACCGCCTCACCGTCTGGGGCGCCTACGGCATGCTGATCGCGTCGGCAGTGATGGCGGCGCTGGCCACGCTGGTGCCGGCCCAGGACTTCCACGGCCTGCTGATGCTGACGGCGGGCCTCAACGCGATGGCGGTGGTGCTGTGCATGGTGATCGCCGTGCGCGCCGCCGTGCTGGGTGACCCGCTGGCGCGCTGGCTGGTGCTGGCCTGCCTGCTGCTGACGGTGCTGATGGCGGGCCTGTACCTGCATGTGCTGAAGGTGCCGGGCCTGGGCCTGGGCTCGCGCATCGTCACCGCCAGCAGCGCGGTGCTGTTCGTGCTGATCGTGATGGTGCTGATCATCGTGCGCAACCGGCAGCAGCGCCAGCTGGCGCGGCTGTCGCGCCTGGAGATGGGCTGGGACCCGGTCACCGGCCTGCCCACCGGCGCCAAGCTGCTGAGCGAGGTGGAGCACACCTTCTGGCGCACCGGCCGGCTGCACGGCCAGTGCATCGTGGTCGGCCTCTACCTGAGCAATCTGTACGAACTGGGCGATACGCTGGGCCGCGCCAGCGACCACCAGATCCTGGCCGCCACGGCCGCGCGCATCCGTCGCGCTGCCGGCTTTCGCTGCGTGGTCGGTGTCTACCACCCGCGCTGTTTCATCGTGGTGTTCTCCATCGACCGCAAGCGCAGCTTCGACGATGCCATCATCGCCCGTCTGCTGGGCCTGGTGACGCAGCCGCTGCAGGTGGTGGGCAACAAGGCCCAGCGCCTGCCCTTCGTGCCGCAGGTGGGCATTGCCCTGCGCACGGTGCTGCCCGACCAGACCGTGCCGCAGGAGGTGATCGACACGGTGGAGCACGAAGCCATGGAGCAGGTGCGCCGGCCCGTGGCCGCCGACGACCGGGTCGACACGGCCTGGTGAACCGGCTTTCAAAGCCCCGGGGCGGGAAACGTGAATAAATCACGAAACACAGGCCCTGCGGCCACCCCATAATCGCGGGATGCCCATTTCCGAAGTTGCCGTCTGGTCCGCCATGCTGGGGGGTCTGCTGACCCTGACCTCTTTGAGCCTGGCCGACGTCCTGCTCAACCGCAAGCTGGGCTCGCTGCGCAACCTGCTGTTCGTGGTGATTGCCGGGACGAGCTGCGTGGTGATGACCGGCCTGCCCGAGGCGCTGTGGCCCCAGCTGTCCCTGAAGCTGCTGCAGGTGCTCAAGGGCAGCCTGGGGCCGCTGGCCGGCGCCCTGGCCCTGTACTACCTGGGCATCTGGATGGGCGGCAGCCGCGAGGACCGTACGGTCGGCCGCATCACCACCTGGGGCGCCGGCGCCCTCTTCCTGGCCACCATCGTACTGGCCGTGCTGGTGGCGCGCTCCCCCCCCGACGACTTCCCGCAACTGCTGCTGGCCACGGCCATCGTCAACATGGCCGCAGCGGTGCTGGGCCTGATCGCCACCCTGCGCGCCGCCACCCTGGGCGACCCGCTGGCGCGCTGGATGGTGCTGGCCTGCCTGCTGCTGGCGGGCCTGGTGACCGGCCTGTACCTGCGCGGGCTGAACGTGCCGGGTTTCGGCCTGGGCACCTGGATCGTCACGGCCGTGATCACGGTGCTGTATTTCCTGGCTTGCAGCGTGCTGGTCTTCGTGCGCAACCGCCAGCAACGCCAGCTCACGCGCCTGTCGCGCCTGCAGGTCGGCGCCGACCCGGCCACCGGCCTGCCCACCGGCTCGGTGCTGCTGTCGGAGGTGGAGCATGCCTTCTGGCGAACGGCCCGCCTGCACGGCAACTGCACCGTGGTCTGCCTGCACCTGGGCAACCTCTATGAGCTGGGCCAGGCGGCCGGCCATGGCGTGGAACACCAGATCCTGGCGGCGATGGCCGCGCGCATCCGCCGCGCGGCAGGTTTCCGCTGTGTGGTGGGCCTGTACCACCCGCGCTGTTTCGTGGTGGTGATCTCCACCGACGCGCACGATTCCTTCGTGAGCGAGACGGTGGCCCGCCTGCGCTCCACCGTGGGCCGCGCGCTGATGGTGGTGGGGCGCGACCAGAACCGCCACGATTACACGCCCCAGCTGGGCGTGGGCATCGTCACGCTGACGCGACCGGCCGAGGCCGTGCCGCTGGACGTGCTCAACGAAGCCGAACGCCAGGCCCTGGGCACGGATGGCAGCAACATCACCGTGGCACCGTCCATCCGGCCCTCGCAGGACGCCATAGACACCGCCTGGTAAAGGGTTTGCCACGGCGCGGATAATGCCGTGCCATGAGCTTCATCACTACCCTTTTCCCCCTGGGCTGGACCCACTACCTGCTGGGTGGCCTGCTGATCGGGCTGGGCACGGCCCTGCTTTTCCTCTTCACCGGCCGCATCGGCGGCATGAGCACGGTGTTTTCCAGCAGCTGGTCGTATCTGGTGCGCCGGCCGTTTTTCCAGCAGCCGCGTTTCGTGGACAGCCGCGCCTGGCGCCTGGTCTATGCGACCGGGCTGCTCGTCGGCGCGCTGCTGTGGTGGCTGGGTTTTGCCGACGGTGCCGCACAGGACACGCAGGTGCCGGCCTGGCAGCTGGCAGTGGGTGGCTTCTTCGTGGGCTACGGCGCACGCCTGGGCAATGGCTGCACCTCGGGCCACGGCATCTGCGGCCTGGGTTCGCTGCAACTGCCCGCGCTGGGCGCGGTGCTGACCTTCATGGCCACGGCCTTCCTGACGGCCCACCTGGCGGCGAGGTTCCTGTGATGCAGACCAGCAAGATCAAGGACGCGCTGGCCACGCTGGCCGCTGGCGCACTGTTCGGCTTCGGCCTGTCGTACTCCACCATGGTGAAACCCGAGGTGGTGCTGAGCTTCCTGCGCTTCGAGGACGGGGGCCTGATGCTGGTGCTGGGCGGCGCCGTGCTGGTGGCCATGCTGGCCTACCAGGTGCTGCCCCGCTTCGTCCACCGTCCGCTGCTGGGCGGCTACTTCCACACCCATCCCAGCAACTGGAACCGCGACACCGCCATGGGCGCCGCGCTGTTCGGCGTGGGCTGGGGCCTGTGCGGCGTGTGCCCCGGCCCGGCGATTGCCGGCCTGGGCACGGGCAACTGGGACCTGCTGTGGGCGCTGGGCGGCATCGCCCTGGGTGCGCTGGTGCAGGGGCTGCGCGCCAGATGACACCGGGCTGAGTCGGCGGGCCGATCGGACCCGCAGTTCCCCGGCACCTCTGTCCAGGCAGGAAGACCCTGTCTTCCTTTTTGACCTGCGGCACGTTGTGCCATGGTGTGCGGGTGACGTGAGCACCATGGACCGGCGGGTTTGACACCTGAGAAACGCCGGGCGAATAATGGGCTCACGGCGCAGCAAGACGCCTATCAGCAAGCCTATATAGCAAGGGAGGCCGCGATGCGGATGAATCTCTGGATGATGGCTGTGCCACGCCTGTCACGGCGTGGCCTGCCAGGTAGGTGGGCGGCCTGGCTGGGCGCCGGGCTGCTGGCCGCAGCATCGGCCACCATGGCGGCCGACCCGAAGGTGCAGCCGGTGCAGCAGCAGGCGCCAGCACAGACGGTGCGCCCGGCCATCAAGAACGCGCCTCTCGCTGACAACAAGCCCGCCAAGCCGCCGGTCAAGGAAGCCAAGCCCAAGGTGGTCAAGCCGGTGGTGATCACGACCCCGGCGCTTTATCTGCGTGCCGCCGACGGCGCTGCAAAAGCCACCCCTGTGACCATCACCACCCTGCCGCTCTATCTGCATGCCGATCCGAAAGGGAGCCAAAAATGAACCGACTCAAGTATTGCTGCGCGTCCATGATGCTGTTGACTTTTGCGGTCAGCGCCGCCGCCGAGGACTTCACGTTCACGGTGCCCTACTCGGCCAGGGGCGTACCAGCCGACATCAAGACGCTGCGCATCACCTGCTCGGCACTGGACGCCAGTGGCGGCCTGATTGGCGTGGGAGACCACGACTTCAGGATCCCGGGTGGCGGCGACACCATGAGCCTGCGGGCCACGATCAAGTTCAACGCCCAGGCCGGCAAGCAGGCATCTGCCGCGACACGCTACAAATGCAGTCTGTACGAGCCGTTTGGCAAGTTCATTGCGCAAAAGGCCGGCGATCCCTCACGGCTTGAAGTCGAAGGCACGATCAAGCGCTAGCCGCGCAGCCGCACCGACATGCCCTGCCTCGCTGATTCATCCGCCGCCTCGCCTGCCATGGGCCCCGCACCCAGCGCCTGGGAATGCACGGTCACGCTGGCGCATGGGAAACCCGTTTTCATCGAAGAGGAATCGCTCACGCTCTCACTGCAGGAGGTCAAGGATGGCCGCTGTCCCAGGGAAGTGCGGTGCATCTGGGCGGGGCATGCCGCGGTCACGCTGCAAGTGGACAAGGCGGGATGGGCTGCGGAAATGCTGCGCATCGGCACCCCGGCGCCCGCGCATATGAAACTTCCCTTCCAGGCCCAGTACGGTTCCTACCGGCTCCATCTGCTGGGCCTTGAGCCGGGCCGCTCCATCACCACCCCGACAGCCCTGCCGCAATACCAGGCCACGATCACCATCGCGACTGAACGTCGCTGACCCGGCAGAAGTCCTGCCTCACCCCGTCCCCCAAGGAGCCACCATGCTGATCAGACCGGTCTTTGTTTTGTGCAGTGTGCTGGCCTGCAGCGCTGCGCTGGCGCAAGCCCTCAAGAAGGAAGATGCGCCCGCGAGCAGGCCGGCCGTCAAGGCCACGCCGAAGGCAGCCCCGCAGCGTTCGGACGTGGACAGAAAAGCCGCGGTGTCGCCTGACCGCAAAGGCATGCAGGCAGGCAAGGACATGAAGAACGCCCGGGAGATGCAGGGCACCGCGGGCATGCAAGGTGGTGCCGGACAAGGCAGTGCCCGCCCCGGTGGGATGGAGCGCGGCGGCATGGCGCGCGAAGGTGGCAGCGGGAACAAACCAGGCGGCGGCGCAACTGGCGACTTCGGCAGGGGCCAGCCTGGCGCAGGCAACACGCAACGCGGCGACCGGCAAGGCAATGCCGGGACGGGCGGCGGTGCGCGCGGGAACTTCGGCATGGGCGACCCGGGCGCCGGCAGAACGCCAGGCGGCGGCGGGCCAGGCAATGCCGCACCCGGCAGCGTGAACCGGGGTGGTGCGGCCCAGGAAAGTGACAGCCGGTCTGGCGGCTTCAGCATGGGCAAACCCCAGGAGCACAAGCCGAGGTCAGACGGCGGCAAGAAGCCTGACGACAAACCCTTTGGCGGTGGCAGTGGTGGCGTCAAGCCGGAACCCAAGTCATCCGGCGGCGGTAGTGGTGCCGTCAAGCCGGATCCCAAACCGGCCGGCGGGGGCAGCGGCGTCAAACCCGATAGCAAGCCCGACAGCAAACCCGCGGGCAAACCTGACAAGCCGGACAGCAAGCCCGACAAGCCCGCTGGCAAACCGGATAAACCTGACAGCAAACCGGACAAGCCCGATAGCAAGCCGGGCAAGCCCGACAAGAACAGCGCCATGCCATCAGATGGCGGCGCGCGCAGCAGTGGCGGTCGACCCGGGGGTGGGGTGGGCGGACTGGTTCAGCCGGGCAGAGAGGGCGGCACCTCGACCAACCAACCCGGGCTGGGTCAGCGCCAGGGGCTGGCCGGTCAACCCGGCGAGGCCGGGCAGCGCCGGGGCCCGGGTGGCGCCGCAGCCGATACGGGACGCATCGTGAGCCCCGGCGCGCCGCGGCCCTGAAGCCCTATTTCCCGAGGCGGGAGGCGGCCAGGCTGAGCAGCTGCCCGGCATCGGCCTCGGTGAGCACGCGCTTGGCGCCGACCCGCAGGCCGCTCAACTCGACACACTGGGCGCCCAGGCGCACAGCGGCGGTACCGCCCGGGGAAAAATACGCACCATCACCAATACCGCTGAGCGGCTTGTTGGCCTTGCCGCTGGTGGATTGCATGGTCTTGGCGTGGATTTCAAATCGCTGCTGATCGCACTTGGTTTTGATGCGGACTGAAAACTTCCTGTTCGGGGAGTCCTTGCCAACGTAACGGCACAACTGCATGCCCAGCCTGTCCTTGCTGGCCACCCCTTCCTGGGGCGTATGCCCGAGGGCCGCACTCAGATCGGCGGGCGTATAGAGGCAGGCAGGCCCACTCTCGGCCCATGCCAGGCCACCCAACATCCATAGCGAAACGGCCACCACCAGCTTGTTCATGCCTTGCTCCTGTGTGCGACGAAAGGAAACCCCCGGCCCTGAGAACCCGGTGGCCGATCATGCGCCGCAGCGTGGTGTTGCGCAAGGGTGATGCCCAGCCCCAAGGGGCAGACGGATCGCGGACCCGAGCCCAGCCCATCGCCTGGGTGACAGCGGCGCGGGCCGGGTGCAGGCATGCTGGGGCCCGTTCACAGTGAACAGGCCCCAGTGCTTCGTTCGGAAGGAAACCTCATGGATACCCCCACCGCTACTCGCTTCGGCGTCAGCCGCGCCGACCTGCACACCACCCGCCTGCTGCCCGACCCGGATGCGCCCACCGCGCGCGCCCTGGCCGAGGGTGAAGTCCGCCTGCGGGTGCAAAACTTCGCGCTGACGGCCAACAACATCACCTACGCCGCCTTCGGCGACAAGATGAAGTACTGGCAGTTTTTCCCCAGCGGGGCCGAGGGCTGGGGCTGCATCCCGGTCTGGGGTTTTGCCGAGGTGGTGGAGTCGCGTAACGCCGAGGTGGCCGCCGGCCAGCGCGTCTATGGCTACCTGCCCATGGGCCACCACCTGGTGGTGCAGGCGACCCGCGTGAACCCGCGCGGTTTCATGGACGGCGCAGCACACCGGCGCGAGCTGGCCTCGGTCTACAACCAGCTGGTTTTCTGCGCCACGGACCCGGCCTACGACCCGGCGCTCGAAGGCCAGCAGGCCGTGCTGCGGCCGCTGTTCACCACCGCCTTCCTGATCGACGACTTCATGGCCGAGCAGGATTTCTTCGGCGCGCGCCAATTGCTGCTGTCCAGCGCATCGAGCAAAACCGCCTACGGCACGGCCTTCTGCCTGGCGCGCCGCAGCGGTGGCCCCACGGTGCGCGGCCTCACCTCGGCCGGCAACCTGGACTTCACGCGCGGGCTGGGCTGTTATGGCGAGGTGCTGCGCTACAAGGAGGTGCAGACCCTGGACCCGGACCTGCCCACGGTCTACATCGACTTCGCCGGTGATGCCGGCCTGCGCCGCTCGATCCACGAGCATTTCGGCCCGGCGCTGAAGTACAGCTGTTCGGTCGGCGGCAGCCACTGGGAAGCGCTGGGCGGTGCCGGCGGCCTGCCCGGGCCGCGGCCCGAGCTGTTTTTCGCTCCGGCCCAGGGCAAGAAGCGCAGCGCACCACCGCCCGAAGGCTGGGGAGCGGCGGGGCTCGAAGAGCGCCTGGGTGAGGCCTGGTCGGCCTTGCTGCGCCAGGTGAACGACCCCGCGCACCCCTGGCTCGTGATCCATGCCGACCGGGGCGCCGAGGCCGTGAGCGCGGCCTACCAGCAACTGCTGGCCGGGCGCAGCGATCCGCGCACCGGGCTGATGCTGACGTTGTAAGACCCGTCAGGGCTTGATGGCCGGCGGCAACTCGGCCTTGGTCAGCAGCTTGCGGATGTCGAGCAGCTTGGCCCGCAGGCGGCGGTGGTTGGCCGGGCCGGTGCGCAGCAGCATCTTCTGCCCGGCGGCCAGGGACTGCAGCTGCTCGTCGGCGAACTCGTAGCGGGTCCAGGGGCGCTCGGAGGCGATGGGACCCTTCACGTCCACCAGGGCCACGGCCAGCGGGCCTTCGACCACCGGGGTGCTCAGCAGCTGGTCGATGACGGCGACCAGGCGGTCGTTGAAGTAGGCCTTGGGATAACCCAGCTCCACATAGGCCTGCTGGAACAGGGGGTAGAGCGCGGCATACAGCTGCACGGCCTTGCGGCTGTCCACCGATTCGATGAACTGCACCAGGGGCACGTAACGCTGCCCGTTGTCGGGGTTGATGATCTCGCCCTCGCCCTGCTTGAGCGTGGCAAAACGCCCGGGGGAGGGGTGCACGGGCCACATGCTGGGGGCGGCGTGCTCGCGGCCCAGGTTGTCCACGGTGGCGACCGCACGGCGCACGAAGCTCTCCAGCAGCACGAAGGTCTGCACGTTCTTGCGGCCCACGAGGGCGTTGAGCTCCTGCTGCAGGCGTGCGTCGGACTGGCCCAGGGCGGGCAGGGGCTTGGGCGTCGGCTCGACGGTCTCGATGGCCTGCACCGGATGGCGGATGGGATCGTTGGACGGCACGGGCGTGACCGTGAGTTCGGCGGCGCCGCTGACGGGCCGGGTGATGGGCACGGGCTGGGGCGCGGGCGGGGCCGGCTGGGGCCAGACCAGCCAGGCGATGAGACCGACCAGCGCGACGGTGACCAGGAAGGCCAGGGCGATTCTGCTGCTTCTGTTCATGGGAGAAGACCAAGGCAGGGTTGGGAGAAGGCCATGCTAGCACCAGGCCATGGCGGCACCAAGAGATGTGCGTGTCCAGTTGTAAAGACAGCGGCTTTCTGGCTTACCATGCAGGGCACCGGTGCCGGGACGGCACCACAACCCATGGAGGACCGTATGGCCAAAGGTGAACAGCGCAGCAACAAGATGGCAAAGAAACCGAAGAAAGACACTTCGCCGCCCAAGACATCGACCTCCGACCGCCCGATGCCGCCGGTCACGGCCGTCATTCCGCGCGGCAAGGAAAAGAACAAGTAAGCCCGGCGGGCCGGCCGCGTCTCAGCGCTGCCGGGAGTTGGGCGGCAGCCACATCACCACGCTCCACTGCAGCGGGTTGAGGGAGCGGTCCTGGTTGACGACGAGCAGGCCATTGGGCAGTCTCCAGTGCAGCTTGTCGTCGCGGATGCGGGGCTCGCCGTAACGCGCCACCAGGCGCATGCGCTGCCCCACGTGACGCCACCAGGGCACCTGCAGAATGACGGTGCCCAGCCGCCCCTTGTTGAAGAACATCGCCAGGCCCAGAGCCGGGTTGCCGTCGGCCCGGCTCAAGGCCGCGTAACAGACACGGTCACCCAGGCCGTTGGCTTCGCGCGATTCGGAGATGCAGGTCAGCGGCACGCCGGCGAAGTGCTGGCGCACGGCGGCTTCGTCCATGTCGGCGGACAGCAGCTCGTAACGCATGCTGGTCTCGGGGGCCGCTTCGCGCAGGTACTGCTGGTACACATGCAGCCGCGGGTAGTTGAGCAGGAACACCAGGACCCCGAGGATGACCAGCACCGCCAGGGCGTTCTTCAGCAGAAAACCGAATTCCTTCAGCATGTGTGTTGGCCTCCCACCAACTGCGGGGCCTGTGGCCCCTGATTCTTGATCTGTGCGTGTGTGACGCCCGCCACTCTACTACGGGCGCAAGGGGTCTCAGGCCGGTGCACTGATGGCGTGGACCACCTTGGTGTAGGGATGGGGCTCGCCCTCGACCCACCAGTTGGCCCAGTAGCGGCCGCCGCCCCCGGGTGCGTCCGGCTGCAGGGTGGGGAAGTTGCGGCCGGCCATGATGCAGCGACGGGTGCCGGGAAACTCCAGCATGCGGGTGCTGATGCCGCGATCGATCTGCTCGGCATGCCGGGCCACATGCTCCAGCACGAACACCTCGGTCGCCGTCGAGGTCGGGTGCACGATGGCGCTGCTGGTGAGCTGGTTGATGACACGCGCGTGGCCGCTGCTGCCGTCCTCGCGCGTGGACTCGATGACACCCAGCGCGGCCACATGCACGTCGCCCGAGAGCAGGGTGACGCGCACACCCGCGGCGGCGGCCTGCAGCAGGCGATGGATGAGGCGCAGGCGCTCGGCCCGGTGCGCCCGGCTGCTCCAGTGGTCGCGCAGGTCGTCCTCCATCTCCTGCTGGCCCGGCAGCACGCCCAGCACCGTCTCGATCAGTTCGAGGTTCGGATGCACCACGGGGATGCTGCTCATGACGAAGAGGTGTTTCAAACCGCCCGCGGCCTCCTGGGCAGCCAGCCAGCGGTAGACGGCGTCCCAGCTCTTCGGGCTGAGCACCTGCTCGGGCTGCAGCACCCCGCCCTGCGTGTCGCCCGAACTGGGGCGACGCTCGCTGCGCATGTCCAGCACCAGCAGGCCCAGCCCGCCGATGCGCCAGGCGCTGTTGTGGTGGTCCTGCCCCGGCAGGGTGGCCGGGGGCAGGCCGCCGATGGCCTGGCGCTGGAACAGCACGAAGGCGCTACGCGCCACTTCGAAGATGCCCTGGTAGACCGGGCAGGCGTGCTGCGCCTGCGGGTAGGAACCCCAGCCGTCCAGGATGTCATGGTCGTCCCACATCATCACCGTGGGCAGGCGGGCCAGCATGGTCGCCACCTCGGGCTGGGACCAGCGTTCCAGGTAGAGGTTGCTGAAATAGGCCTCGACCTTGCGGCGCAGGGTGGCGCTGAAGCCGGCCTTGAGCCGCTTGTCCCAGGGCAAGGCGCTCCAGGCCTTGAGCTCGGGAATGAGGACCCACATGGCGTCGCTGTAGACCTGGTCGCCGCCGAGCAGCAGCAGGTGCAGGGGCCCGTAGGTCTGGCTGTCCACACGGTCCGCGCCCGCGTGCAGGCGGCCCAGACGGGCCCACAGGGCGTTGGGTTGCTGGACTTTTTTCATGAGGGTCGGATCGGAAAAACCGTTGCACGAGGCATAGGCCAGTGACGGCATCGTGTCGCGCGCCGGCACGCAGAAACCGTGGTTTTCGCCGCCGATGCTGTAGGCCACGTCCTGCTCTGCGGCCGTCTGGAGCACGGCGAATTCGAAGCGCCAGGCCGTGCAGGCGCTGCCCGGCACCGGGGCCTGGCTCAGCTGCACCGGCCGCCCGCCAGCGGTGAGCACGGGCGCAGCGTCGGCGCTGTCCTGCACCCACAGGGTACTCACGCGCCACTGGCCTGCATCGCAGCCCAGGAATTGCAGGACGGGTCCGAGTCGTTTCATGGCGTCTCCCTGTTTCGAGTTCGCGCGAGCTTAGCCGCTGGATGACGCGCCGTCATCCCCTGAATGTGGGAGGCAGGAACATGACGCACAATCTTTCCACATCACCCTCCTGGGAGCGATCTGCGATGAAGTACGCCCTTGCCCTTATCTGCAGCCTGCTGCTGGCGACCACCGCCCGGGCCGAGAACCCGCGCTGCATCGCCGAGTTCGAGGCCGAATCGGCGCGCATCCAGCGCGAGGCCATGGCCCGCGCCCCGGCGCCGGGCAGCGACCAGAACACGCAACAGCGTTTCATGCAGGGGGTGCACTCGCAACTGGAAGCCGCAGCGGCCAGGGCCCGCACCTGCGAGGAGGCCAGCCGGCCCAGGCCCGGCAGCCCGGCCGCGCAGGCGGCGATAGCACGCGATCAGCAGTGCAAGGACACGGCGAAGCGGGAACTCGATCAGATCAAGCTGCCGCCTAAGCCCAGCTTCGAGCAGCAGCGCGCCTACCGCGAGGCGGAGACCCGCATCCTGGACGCCATGATGGACTGCGTGCGCCGGGCGCGCTGAGGATCAGCCCAGCGCACGGAACATGGTGCGCCGGGTGTTGGTGAAGTGCGGGCGCACGATATCGCTCCAGGCGGTGCCGCGCACGGCCAGCCAGGGCGGCGAGCCCAGCACCTGCTCGGACACCAGGTCATAACAGGCCAGCGAGAGCGGGCCCTGGTCGTGGTTGTAATAACGCTGGGCCAGGATGCAGCCCGGCACGCCGGCCAGGCCGGGCATGTGTTCCTGGTCATACCAGCGCTCCAGCTCCGCCTGCCAACCCGCTTCCGGGTCCGTCTCGACCACGTAGTGGAAGACCGCTAGTTCCCCGTCGGCATGGCCGGGCGCGGTGAAAACCTGCTGCAGGCGAGCGACGCGGATGTCACGCGCCGCCGGGATGCGCCGGGCCAGCGCAGCAGCCAGGGGCGGCAGGGCTTCTACGCCGAGCAGGGTGCGCTGCGGCAGGCGCGCATAGAGATAGGCGGCCCCGTCCGGCGCATAGGCCAGGCGTTGCAGTGACAGCCCGCTGTCAGCACACAACTGGGCCGCGGCTGCGGCCAGGCGCTCCGTGGGCGCGGGTGCCAGCGTGAACTGCAGCAGCAGGCAGTCGGTCGGCTTGGAGGCCATGTTCAATGTCCGATCTGCAGCGCCACCAGGAAACGCGACACCATGTTGTAGGCCGCCGCGGTGGCCACCAGGTCGATCTGGCCCTGGGCATCGAAGTGCTGCTTCACCTCGTCGTACAGCGCCTCGGGCACGTCGATGTCGCGTGTCATGGCGTCGGTCAGGCGCAGCGCCACACGCTCGGCCGGCGACAGTGGCAGGTCGGCTGCCAGCGGCATGGTGCGCAGGCCGTCGATGACCGCCTGCGAGACACCAGCTTGCAGCGCGTGCGGCACATGGGCATCGAACTCGTAGGGCGCGCGGTTGAGCACGGCCACGCGCAGGATGACCAGTTCGCGCAGGGCGGCAGGCAGGCTGTTGCGGTTGCGCACAGCCGAGAGCATCTGCTCCCAGCCGTGAGCGATGGGCGGGCTGTTGAGCAGCACCTGGTACAGCGGCGAGATGCGGCCGCGCTCGGCCTGGATCTGCGCCTCCTGCGCGGCGAGTTCGGGCCGGGTGCCGGGGATGACGGGAGCGATGCGCATGGGTCGGTGAGATCTCAGTCGGGTTTGATGTTCTTGGCCTTGACCACGCGGGACCACTTGGCCGTGTCGTTCTTCAGCAGTGCGGCCAGTTGGGCCGGGCTGGACGGCGCGACTTCGGCACCGGAGGCCTGCAGCCTGGACTTGACGGCCTCGTGGTTCAGCGTGCGGCGCACCGCCTGGTTCACGCGGTCGATCTCGGCCGCAGGTGTGCCCTTGGCGGCGAACAGAGCGTACCAGTTGTCGGAGTCCACGCCGCTCACGCCCATCTCCTCGAAGGTCTTGACCTCGGGCAGCAGCGGATGGCGCCGGGTGGCGGCCAGGCCGATGGCCTTGAGGCGGCCACCCTTGATGTGCCCGATGAGGCCGGGGATGTCGCCGAAGAAGCCGTGCACGTGGCCGGCGATGACGTCGTTGATGGCCGGGGCCGCGCCCTTGTAGGGGATGTGCATGAGGTTGATCCCGGCGGCGTCGTTCAGCAGCTCCATGGCCAGGTGCGGTACGCTGCCGGTGCCGGAGGAGGCCATGCTCAGCGGCTTGCCCGGGTTCTGGCGGCTGGCGGCGACGAATTCGGCGCCGCTGTTGTAGGGCGCGTTGGCAGCGACCACCAGCACCTCGACGTTGTTGACCACCCCGGACACCGGCGTCAGGTCACGCTGCGGGTCGTAGGAGAGCTTGTCGTAGAGCGCGGGGTTGATGGCGACCGCCCCCACGCTGGTCAGCCACAGGGTCTGGCCATCGGGGGCCGAGCGGGCGACGTACTCCGCAGCGATGGCACCGTTGGCGCCGGCCTTGTTCTCGACGATGACCTGGTGACCCAGCTCCTTGCCCAGTTGCTCACCCAGGGTGCGGGCCACGAAGTCCACCGGGCCGCCGGGCGGGAAGGCAACGATGATGCGGGTGACCTTGGCCTGCTGGGCCAGCGCTGCCCCCGCAAAAAGCAGGGAGGCGCAGGCCAGGGCCAGCAGGCCAGTGCGGCGGACGAGGTGATGGGATTTCATGGTGGTCTCCTTGTAGTGAAACTCTGGGGCTCAGTCGCAGCGCACGGACATGCCGCCGTCGACCACGATTTCGGTGCCGGTGACAAAACGCGATTCATCGCAGGCCAGGAAGAGCGCGGCGTTGGCCGTGTCGCGCCCGTCGCCCATGAAGGGCAGCGGGATGCGCGACTGGCGCTGCTTGAGCAGGGCCTCCACATCGCCGCCGGCGCGCTGGCCGGCCAGCCGCACCTCGACCATGGGCGTGTGCAGCTGGCCCGGCACCACGGTGTTCACGCGCAGGCCCTGCTTGGCGTACTGCACGGCCAGCACCCGTGAGAACTGGATCACGCCGGCCTTGGTGGCCGCGTAGGCGATCTGCGCGGCACCGGTCCAGCGCAGGCCCGAGGTGGACGAGATGTTGACGATGGCGCCTGCCCCCTGCGCCAGCATGTGCGGGATGACGTGCTTGCACGTCAGGAACACGCTCTTGAGGTTGTGGTCGATCTGCGCGTCCCAGACCTCCTCGCTCATTTCCACCGGGCCGCCCTTGGCCGAACCGCCCACGTTGTTGACCAGCACGTCGATGCGGCCGAACTCGGCCATGCAGCGGGCCACCGCCTCGGCGATGGCCTCGCTGCGCGTGACGTCGCAGCCGAGACCGATGAAGCGCCCGCCGGCAGCAGTGACCAGGCGCTCGGTCTCGGCCATGCGCTCCAGGTCGCGGTCCAGGCCGAAAACACACGCACCCTCTTCGGCGAAGCGCACGGATATGGCACGGCCGTTGCCCCAGCCGGGGCCGACCGAGCCGGCGCCGGTGACGAAGGCGACCTTGCCGGCGAGGCGGCCGCCGGGGGAAGTGGAAGTCTTGCTCATGGATTCAGTGCTCGAAGCGGTAGAAGGCCTGCGGGTTGCGCACCAGCAGCAGCTCGCGTTGCGCGGGTTCGGGGGCAATGCGTGCGAGCGCGTCCACCAGGGCGCCGTCGTCGGGCACGTGGGTGTGGTTGGGGTGTGGCCAGTCGGTGCCCCAGAGGCAGCGATCCGGGTAGCTCTCCAGCAGCAGGCGGGCCAGGGCCACGCCCTGGGCATAGGCCGGTGCGGCTGCAGGCTTTGAATCGATGCGGTCGATGCCGCTGAGCTTCACATGGAAGAGCGGGTTCGCGAGCAAGGCGTGCAGGGCCGCGAAATCGGCATGGGCGGCACCCAGCGTGGCATCGACCCGGCCCATGTGGTCGATCACCACGGGCACGGCGCTGCGTGCCAGAACCGGCCCCAGGCTGTGCACCAGGCTGCTCTCGAAATGCACCTGCAGGTGCAGGCCGGCGGCCTTCAGTCGCGGCGTGAGGGCCACGACCTCGTCCACGCCGGCCGTAGCACTCAGGTGTTTCATGAAATTGAAGCGCACGCCGCGAAAACCCGCGGCGGCCAGGCGCTGCAGTTCGGCATCGGCCACGTTGACGGGCACCAGGGCCACGCCGAGGTAGCGTCCCTGCCCGGCCCGGATCGCGTCCTCGACCGCACGGTTGTCGAAACCGTGCACGGCCGACTGCACGATCACGCAGCGGCTGATGCCCAACTGGTCGTGCAGGGCAAACAGCGTTTCCTTGGGCGCATCCACCGGCGTGAAGTTGCGTCCCGGGGCATAGGGAAAACGGGCGGCCGGGCCGAACACGTGCACGTGGGCATCGCAGGCGCCGGGCGGCAGTTGCAGCGTGGGCCGGCTGGGCTGCATCCGGTAGGTCTGGACGGGCGTCTGGAGATCGGGCATGGCACTGATTGTGGTGCGGCCAGCTCACCTTCGGATCAACCATTCATCAATATCAGCTATCCGTAGAATGCATGCCATGGATCTCACCCGCCTGCAGTATTTCGTGGCCGTGGCGGAAGCCGGCAGCTTCAGCCGTGCCGCGGCCGCCCTGCA
>CAUPQO010000061.1:0-16255 GCA_963513295.1 uncultured Hylemonella sp. | reverse complement strand
TGGGCGAGGCGGCGCAGTTCGACCCGCAACGCTCGCACAAGACCTTCCGCATCCACATGAGCGACATCGGCGAGGGCCGTTTCCTGCCCGACCTCATGGTGGCCCTGCGTGTACGCGCCCCCGGCGTGCGCATCGAGACCCTGCCCGTGCCGGCGGCCGGTTTGGCCGACGCGCTCGACAGCGGGCAGGTCGATTTCGCCTTCGGTTTCCTGCCCACCGTCAAGGACACGCAGCGTGTGCAGCTGCTGCAGGACCGCTACATCGTCATGTTGCGTGCCGGCCATCCCTTTGCCGCGGCGGCGCGCCGGCGCAAGGGCAAGACGCTGCTGGATTCCCTGCATGAGCTGGAGTTCGTGGCCGGGCGCACCCACTCGGACACGCTGCGCATCCTGCAGCTGCTCAAGCTGGAAGACCGCGTGCGCCTGACGGCCGAGCACTTCATGGTGCTGCCGGCCATCGTGGGCGCCACCGACCTGGCCGTTGTGATGCCGCGCAACATTGCCCAGGGTTTTGCGGCCGGCGGTGGCTATACCCTGATCGAGCCGCCTTTCCCCCTGCGCGACTTCACGGTGTCCCTGCACTGGAGCCGGCGCTTCGAGACCGATCCCGCCAACCGCTGGTTGCGTGACACGCTGGTCGAGCTGTTCACGGCCCCCTGAGCCCCCTCTAAAGCCTGCCTACAATCTCCCGATTCCCAGGAAAAACCACCATGAGTATCAAGAGCGACAAATGGATCCGCCGCATGGCCGAGCAGCACGGCATGATCGAGCCCTTCGAGCCGGGCCAGATCCGGCAGGACGCCGCCGGCAACAAGATCGTGAGCTACGGCACCAGCAGCTATGGCTACGACATCCGCTGCGCGCCCGAGTTCAAGGTCTTCACCAACATCTACAGCACGGTGGTCGATCCGAAGAACTTCGACGAGAAGAGCTTCGTGGATATCGAGAGCGACGTCTGCGTCATTCCGCCCAACAGTTTTGCGCTGGCGCGCACCATGGAGTATTTCCGCATCCCGCGCAACGTGTTGACCATCTGCCTGGGCAAGAGCACCTACGCGCGCTGCGGCATCATCGTCAACGTCACGCCCTTCGAGCCCGAATGGGAGGGGTATGTGACGCTGGAGTTCTCCAACACCACACCGCTGCCGGCCAAGATCTACGCCGGCGAAGGCTGTGCCCAGGTGCTGTTCTTCGAGAGCGACAAGGACGATGTCTGCGAGACCAGCTACAAGGACCGCGGCGGCAAGTACCAGGGCCAGCGCGGTGTGACGCTGCCCAAGACCTGAGGACTTCTATGCGGGCAGGGCCAGCCGCGCCGCCGCCAGGTCCCAGCCGGCCCAGCCGCAGCTCTTGAACAGGACCGGTCCTGGCGGCCGGTTTTTCTTTTGCCTTAGGGCGTCCTGAAGGGTGGCAAAGCGGCTCACGTCCAGCCTGGCCTGCAGCAGGTCGCCGGCCTCGTGGTCGGCATCACGGGTATCCACCACCACCGTCCCGAGCTCCGCCAGGTGGCGGCACAGTTCCGGCGCCAGTTCCACCATGCGCGGCGTGAAGGCGCCGACCGCCGCGATGAAGGCATCGGGCCGCGGCTCGGCCCGCAGCACCACACCGCTGGCCGGGGTGCAGGTGAGGACCAGCGGGCAGGTGGCCAGCGCAGTGTTGAGGTTGGCGGTCACTTCGGCTTGCAGCCCCAGCGTGCGGGCATGGGTGGCCAGGGCTTCGGCGCTGGCCGTGCTGCGCGAGGCGATGCGCACGGCCTTCACGCCCAGGCCGGCGGCAAAAGCTTCCAGATGGGCTTTGCCCTGCACGCCGGCCCCGACGATGAGCAGCGGCCCGTCCGGGTTCGGTGCCAGGGTCTGCGCTGCCAGCAGGGAGACCGCGGCCGTGCGCCGGGCGGTGACTGTGGGGCCGTCCAGCACCAGACGGCGTTCGCCGGTGGCGATGTCGAACACCACCACGTCGCCCTGGATGGCCGGGCGACCGGTGCCGGCATTGGCCGGGGTGTAGCTGATGAGCTTGGTGATGGCCAAGCGCCCGTCCAGCGCCGGCATCACGAAGAGACTGCCGCCTCCGGGCAGGGGCTGGACCAGGCGGGCGGGGACCTGGACGGCCGGGTCCCGTAGCAGGGCGGCGATTTCGATGGCCAGGGCCGGGTAGGGCAGGCGGGCGGCCGTCTGGGCGGGGCAAAGCAGGGTCTCGGGCATAGGCTGGCACTGTAGCCGCGGACCCGGGCCCCAGGACGGGATATCAGGGATAATACGGGTCTGCCCAAATTTCGGGCACGAGGGCCGGTTCAGAACGGGCCCCAGCGCAGGCCGTCGCGTCGACGGCAATCTTTCCCGAGACCCGATGACTCCTGATTCCCCCGAAGCCGTACCCCAGCGTTATGCCGATCTGACCCTGGCCGAGCCCCTGCGGCGTGCCGTGGCCGACATGGGCTATGAGTTCATGACCCCGATCCAGGCCCAGGCCATCCCCGTGGTGCTGGAAGGCCGTGACGTGATGGGCGCCGCCCAGACCGGCACCGGCAAGACCGCCGCCTTCTCGCTGCCGCTGCTGCAGCGCCTGCTGAAACACGAAAACAGTTCCACCTCCCCGGCCCGCCACCCCGTGCGCGCCCTGGTGCTGCTGCCCACGCGCGAACTGGCCGACCAGGTGGCCCAGCAGGTCAAGCTCTACGCCAAGTACACCAATCTGCGCAGCACCGTGGTTTTCGGCGGCATGGACATGAAGCCCCAGACCCTGGAGCTGAAAAAAGGCGTGGAAGTGCTGGTGGCCACGCCGGGCCGTCTGCTGGACCACATCGAGGCCAAGAACGCCGTGCTCAACCAGGTCGAGTACGTGGTGCTGGACGAGGCCGACCGCATGCTGGACATCGGTTTCCTGCCGGACCTGCAGCGCATCCTGTCCTACCTGCCCAAACAGCGCACCACGCTGCTGTTCAGCGCCACTTTTTCGCCCGAGATCAAGCGCCTGGCCGGCAGTTACCTGCAGGACCCGGTGACCATCGAGGTGGCGCGTTCCAACGCCACGGCCTCCACCGTGGAGCAGCATTTCTACAGCGTGGGCGATGACGACAAGCGCCACGCCCTGCACCAGATCCTGCGCCAGCGTGGCATGAAGCAGGCCTTTGTCTTCGTGAACAGCAAGCTGGGCTGCGCCCGCCTGGCGCGTTCGCTGGAGCGCGAGGGTCTCAAGACCACGGCCTTGCACGGCGACAAGAGCCAGGACGAACGCCTGAAGGCGCTGGAGTCCTTCAAGAAGGGCGAGGTCGACCTGCTGGTGTGCACCGACGTGGCCGCGCGCGGCCTGGACATCAAGGACGTGCCGGCGGTGTTCAACTTCGACGGGCCCTTCCACGCCGAGGATTACGTGCACCGCATCGGCCGCACCGGCCGTGCCGGCGCCTCGGGCCTGGCGGTGAGTTTCGTCTCGCCCAAGGACACCCGCCTGGTGGCCGACATCGAGAAGCTGATCAAGACCAAGATCGAGCTGGAGCCCGTCGAGTACGACGAGGACAAACCCGATATCCGCCGCCAGGGCCGTTTCAACGAAGGCCGGCGCCTGTACGAGCAGACCGAAGAACGCATCGAGCCGCGCGGTGAACGCCGCACGGCCCCACGCGAGAGCCGTCGCCCGTCGGCCCCGCCGCAGGACCCCTTCTTCAACCAGCCCTACGAGAGCACGGAGGCTGCGGCCGAACCGGCGCCGTGGGAAGCGGTGGCCAAGCCGGCCGGCCGTGTGGTGTCGGCGAATATCCGGCCCAAGCGCAAGGTGGCGGCGCTGTTCAACAAGACGGAAGAAACGTCGAGCTAGTCAGCGCGCGGGCCGGGCGTCTGCGCGGCCTCGCATTTCACCTGGATCAGTTCGTGTGCGTGGGCAGGTCCCAGGCGCACGGCACTGAGGCAACCGCCCCAGACACAGCCCGTGTCCAGGGCCAGCACATCGGGCCGATTCAACCAGCCCAGCGTGGACCAGTGGCCGAAGGCCACGGTGATCCCGGCGGTACGGCGCCCGGGCACCTCGAACCAGGGTTGGTAGCCCGCCGGCGCCGCGCTGGCGCCCTCCTTGCTGGCGAACTCCATCTCTCCCTCGGCGCTGCAGAAGCGCAGCCGTGTTAGCGCATTGACGATCACGCGCAGCCGTGCGTCGCCCTGCAGGCTGTCGTCCCAGCGCGCCGGTTCGTTGCCGTACATGCGGTGCAGGAAAGCCGGCAGATCGGGGCCGCGCAGCACGGTTTCCAGCTCCGCTGCGAGCGCTATTGTTTTGGTAGCGGTCCAGGAGGGCAGTACACCGGCGTGCACCATCAGGATCTCCTCGCCCTCGAAGGTCTCCCGCAGCGCCAGGTGCTGGCGGCACAGCCAGTCCAGCAGGGCGGGGCGGTCGGGGGCCTGCAGCACGTCGGCGATGGTGTCGCTGCGGTGCGGTGGCCGCACGCCGTGGGCGATGGCCAGCAGGTGCAGGTCATGGTTGCCCAGCAGGCAGCGCGCGGCCTGGCCATAGCCCATGAGGCGGCGCAGCACGCCGGCCGAATCCGGCCCGCGGTTGACCAAGTCGCCCAGCAACCAGAGCGTGTCGCGGCTGGGCGAGAAGTCGATCGTCTCCAGCAGGCGCTGCAGGGCGGCGTCGCAGCCTTGCACGTCGCCGATCAGGTAATGGGGCATGGGGTGTTTCTGTGGAGTTACAGGAATTTTCGCATTCCGTGTGCGGTCCTTGTCCCGGGCCCGGCGGCTGCATTAGACTGGGTCGACTCAAGGGTGTGCGCTGCTGCCTGAGCTTCAGGCCTGCCGTGCGTTTGCATGTAAAAAGACAACACAGAGGACGACATGAAACACGCGTCGTTTTGGCGTAAGGATTGGCTGGTCGGCCTGCTGGTCTCCGTGGTGCTTTTCCTGGGCGCCGGCACGGACCTGATGCAGAGCCTGGAGCGCAAGGCCTATGACCTGGGTGTCCTGGCCAGCACGCGCGTGCCCAGTGACAAGGTCGCCATCATCGCCATCGACGACCAGAGCATCGCCAATCTGGGGCGCTGGCCCTGGCCGCGCGAGATCCACGCGCGCCTGATCGACCTGCTGGCCGAAGGGCAGGCCAAGGTGGTGGGCCATACCGTGCTGTTCACCGAGCCCCAGGTCGAGGCCGGCCTGGCGTATGTTGGCCAGGTCAGCGGCTGGCTCGATGCTTCTTCGATCCGCAGCTCCGGCAACCCGGCGCACCGCGCCGACGTGGCACGCCTGGAGGCGCTGCTGGAGGAGGCCGGCCGCAAGCTCGACAACGACCGCAAGCTGGGCGAGAGCCTGGGACGCAGCGGCAGGGTGGAGCTGGCCATGTACTTCGAGCCCGGCGAACCGCAGGGCAAGCCCGACAAGCCCCTGCCCGACTTCGTGTTGCGCAACCGGCTGACCCAGGTGCAGGCCGCGGCTTCCGGCGCTCAGCCCGATCCATCGCAGGGCGTGCTGCTGCCGATTCCCGTGCTGGGCAGCCAGGCCCAGGCCATCGGACACCTGAACGTCTCGCGTGACGTCGATGGCGCCGTGCGCAGCGAGCCGTTGGTCATGGGTCACTACGGCGACTACTACCCGGCGCTGTCGCTGATCCTGGCGGCGCGCAGCCTGAACCTCAAGGCCGAAGACATCCGGGTGCAGCTGGGCAGCGGTGTGCAACTGGGCCAGCGTTTCATCGGCACCGACCCTACCTTGCGCATGCAGACCTTCTTCTACAAGGACGCGGGCGGCCGGCCGGCCTTCCAGGTCGATTCCTTCTACGACGTGCTCAGTGGCAAGATCCCGGCCACCAAGTACCGCGACAAGATCGTGCTCATTGGCGCCTCGGCGGCGGGCGTGGGCACGTTGCAGGTCACCCCCATCGCGGCCAGCATGCCGTCGGTGGTGACGCTGGCGCACACGGTCTCCAGCATCCTCAACGGTGACTATTTCCTCACCCCGACCTGGGGCACGCTGGCGCAGCTGGGCATCTTCCTGGCCGTGGCGCTGTACCTCATCCTGCTGCTGCCGCGCCTGAGCGCCGCCACCGGCGCGCTGGTGACGGGCGCGGTCTTTGTCGCCCTGCTGCTGGCGCACTTCGGTCTGATGACGATGTACGCCACCTGGTTGCCGCTGATGCTGCCGGCCGTGCTGCTGCTGGTGGGCCACCTCTTGCTGACCACCAAGCACTTCCTGCTGGCCGAGGAAGGCAAGCAGAAGTCCGATGCCGAGTCCGCCGAAAGCAACCGCATGCTGGGCTTGGCTTTCCAGGGGCAGGGCCAGCTGGACATGGCTTTCGAGAAGTTCAGCAAGGTGCCGATGGATGACGGCCTGATGGAACTGCTCTACAACCTGGCGCTGGACTTCGAGCGCAAGCGCCAGTTCAACAAGGCCGAGGCCGTGTTCCGGCGCATGGCCGAATACAAGCCGAAGTTCCGTGACCTGGAAGCGCGGCTGGCCCAGTCCAAGGCCATGGCCGAGACCGTGATTCTGGGGGGCGCCACGCGCGGCAACGACAGCACCCTGGTGCTGGACCGCCCCGGTGTGGCCAAGCCCATGCTGGGCCGTTATGAGATCGAGAAGGAATTGGGCAAGGGCGCCATGGGCGTGGTCTACCTGGGCAAGGACCCGAAGATCGGCCGACTGGTGGCCATCAAGACCCTGGCCCTGGCGCAGGAGTTCGATGCGGACGTGCTGCAGGAGGTCAAGCAGCGCTTCTTCAGTGAGGCGGAATCCGCCGGGCGCCTGAGCCACCCGAACATCGTCACCATGTACGACGCCGGTGAGGAGCACGACCTGGCCTACATCGCCATGGAGTACCTCAAGGGCCGTGACCTCGTGGGCTACATCAAACCCGGGGCCCTGCTGCCCCTGCCGGTGGTGATGGGCATCGTGGCGCGCGTGGCCGAGGCGCTGGACTATGCGCACAAGCAGAACGTGGTGCATCGCGACAGCAAACCCGGCAACATCATGTACGACCCCGAGACCGATACGGTCAAGGTGGCCGACTTCGGCATCGCGCGCATCACCGATTCGAGCAAGACCCGCACCGTCATGGTCATGGGCACGCCCTCCTACATGTCGCCCGAGCAGCTGGCCGGGCACAAGGTGAGTGGTGCCTCCGATCTTTTCTCGCTGGGGGTCATGCTCTACCAGCTGGCCTGCGGCCGATTGCCTTTCGACGGCGACTCCATGGCCCAGCTGATGTACCGCATCGCCAACGAGGCACCGGTGGACATCCTGACCGTGCGCGCCGATCTGCCGCCCTGTCTGGTGGCCCTACTGGCCAAGGCCCTGGCCAAGCCGCCGCAGGACCGTTACGCCAGTGGCGCCGAGCTGGCCGAGGCCTTGCGCCAGTGTGCAGCGACGCTGCCCCAGCCGGGCTGGGATGCGACGGTGCCGGTGACCCCGGGCGCAGGACCGGCATGGTCGGACACGGTGCCGGGCGAGCCCGATCCGGGGGGCAGGTAAAGTCCGGTGATCTCCACCTTGTGACAGGTTCCATGGATTTCCTGCTGATTGCCCTGCTGATCGTCCTCAACGGCCTGTTCGCCATGTCGGAGCTGGCGCTGGCCGCCAGCCGCAAGGCGCGCCTGCTGGCCATGGCCGAGGCCGGAGACGGCGGTGCCCAGAAGGCGCTGGATCTGCTGGACAACCCCAACCAGTTTCTTTCCACCGTGCAGGTGGGCATCACCTCCATCGGTGTGCTCAACGGCATCGTCGGCGAGGCCGCCTTCAGCATCGACCTGGCGGTCTGGCTGGAGGAGCTGGGGGCGACCGAGCGCGCGGCCGGCATCACGGCCACGGCCCTGGTGGTGGCCATCATCACCTTCCTGACCATCATCTTCGGCGAGCTGGTGCCCAAGCGCATCGGCCAGCTGTATCCCGAGACGGTGGCGCGCTGGATGTCGCGGCCCATGCACTGGCTGGCCATCGGCGCCAAGCCTTTTGTCAAGCTGCTGGCGGCCTGCACACAGGGCGTGCTCAGGCTGCTGCGCATCCCCACCGACGTGACACGCAGCATGACCGAGGAGGAAATCCGCCACAACCTGGAGGAGGGGGTGGACGCCGGCGTGATCGAGCAGCAGGAGCACCAGATGGTGCAGAACGTGTTCCGCCTGGATGACCGGCCGCTGACCTCGCTGATGGTGCCGCGCGCCGACATCGACTGGCTGGACGCCGGACAAAGCGTGGCGCAATGCCTCTTGCATGTGGGCCAGGCCGGCCAGGCCGGTGCGCATTCCTGGTACCCGGTGTGCCGCGGTTCGCTGGAGGACGTGGTGGGCGTGATCAGCGTGGGCAAGCTGTTGTCCCTGGGCTCGGCGAGCGAGGGCACGATCGAGGTGCATGCGCAGTCGGCACTTTTTGTGCCCGAGACGCTGTCGGGCATGGAGTTGCTGGAGCAGTTCCGCGCGCGCTCCGGCCGCATGGTCTTCGTGGTCGACGAGTACGGCGTGGTGCAGGGCCTGCTGACGCCGGGCGACCTGCTGGAGGCCATCACCGGGGAGCTGCAGCCGGTGGCGCAGGTCGACGCCTGGGCCACCCGGCGCGACGACGGCTCCTGGCTGCTCGACGGCATGATCCCGGTAGACGAGCTCAAGAGCCGCCTGGACATCCGCGACTTGCCTGACGAGGAGCGCGGACGCTACAACACCGTGGCCGGCCTGCTGCTGTCCGTCAGCGGTCACCTGCCCAAGGTCGGGGAGCGCATCCAGTGCGCCGGCTGGGAGTTCGAAGTGGTGGACCTGGACGGCCGGCGCATCGACAAGGTGCTGGCCCGCACCCTGCCACCGGCGCTGGGCCTGTGAGGATGGCTCAGTAGCTGACGATGCGGTTGCGCCCCGCGTGTTTGGCGGCGTAGAGCGCTTCGTCGGCCTGCTTGATCAGCGTCTGCGCGCTGTCGGTCTCGTTCAACTGGGTCACCCCCACGGAGAGGGTGGCCGAGCACCAGGTTTCATTGAAGGGATGCTTGATCTGGCCGAAGTCGTGGCGGATGCGGTCCAGCACGTCCACCGCGCTGGCGGCGTCCGCCGCCGGCAGCACCACCAGGAATTCCTCGCCGCCGTAGCGGCCGATGATGTCGGTCTTGCGCAGGCGCTGGCTGAGGAACCAGGCCAGGCTGCGGATGACCTGGTCGCCCATGGGATGGCCGTAGCTGTCGTTGATCTTCTTGAAGTGGTCGATGTCCACCATGGCCACGGCCAGGGGCTGCTGCTCGGCCTGGGCCTGGCGCAGGGCCGCGGCCAGCCGCTCCTTGGAGGTGTTGTGGTTGAGCAGCCCGGTCAGGCTGTCGTGCAGCATGGCGCGGCGCAGCTGGCGATAACGCTCGATCTTGCTCTGCACGATGGCGTTGAGCAGCACCGGGTTGTAGGGCTTGGTGAGGAAGTGGTCGCCGCCCAGGCGCAGCGCCTCGACCTGCAGCGGCACATTGCTGTCGCCCGAGAGGTAGACGATGGGGATGGAGAGGAACTCCGGGTGCTGGCGGATCACCCGGGCCGCCTCGACGCCGGTGCAGCCGGGCATGAACATGTCCATCAGGATCAGGTCGGGCTGGAACTGCGCCAGGCAGTCCAGCACCTCATGCGGCTTGCTGATGGCGTGGCTCTCGATGTCGCACATCGCCAGGGTGCGCTGGATGGACTTGCTGGCCGTGATGGAGTCTTCCACGACCAGCGCCCGATAGGGCGCTTCCTGCCGGCCGCTGCACAGTTCGATCAGCTTGGCCAGGATGAGGGGCTGGGCGGTGCCGGCCGGAAAGCAGAAGTCGCTGCCGGCCGACAAGGCCAGGCGCAGGCTGTCGAAGTCACCCGCGAGTTCGTGCACCAGCAGGGTACTGGCGGCAAAGCGCCCGCGCAGCTGCTGCAGCTGCTCGACGGTCTGCCGGCTGCTCAGGCCGTGGGCGTTGAGCAGGACGATGGCCGGTTCGTCGCCCAGGCCGGGCAGGTTGCGGACCTGGTGGAATTCCGCGTCGATGTTGAAGTAACCCAGCTGCAGTGCCAGTTCCTGCCACGCGGCGCCACTGCTGCCGAAGAGCCAGATGCGATGGCGCGGGGCGACATCCAGCAGCGGTGTCGCGACGGTCTGGGTGCGGCGCTCCATCACCGGGTGGCGCTGGCCGTCGATGAAGTCCGCCACCCGTGTGCCGAGCTCCTGCACGCGCTGGTCCAGTTCGGCCAGGGTGGCCGGCGCGATGGTGGTGTCGGGGCCGACGTCGAGCAGGGCGAGCGTCTGTTGTTCCAGGCTGCGCGAGATCTGGTTCAGCCCCGAGAGTCCCTTGCCATGCAGGAACTCGGTGAAGCTGGAGAGGGAAACGGCAAACTCCAGCAGCGGGTCGGTGCCGGGTGCGGCCAGGAAGGCCTGCCAGCTGGAGGCCAGGGCCCCGCTGCGCTTTTGCAATTCCTCGGCCGAACACGTCATGATGGATGGATGTCAATGCAAACGCTGCGCCGGGGAAGCCGGGGTCGGCATGCGACGTGTACTGGCGAGTGACATGGGGATCTGCAGCATTGAACAAAGTATATGCGCGGCCCTGCCGGCGTCATGCCCGGCCGGTGACACGGTAGACCAGCAGGCCCAGGTACTCGTGCAGCGCGGTGTGCCATTTGGCCGCCCCCTCGGCCAGAGAGTATTGATGCCAGGGCGTTTCCAGACCGGTGCGGTAATCGGCGGGCCAGGGGGTGACGTTCCAGCCAGCCTTCTCGAAGGTGGCCATGGAACGCGGCATGTGCCAGGCCGAGGTCAGCAGCAGCCAGGGCCGGGTCTTGTCCACCCCGGGCAGGGCTGCGCTGAGCACGGCGTTCTCATGGGTGGTGCGCGAGGCCGACTCCAGGATCAGGCGCTGCGGGTCCACGCCCACGCTGGCGTAGAAACGGCGCGCGCGTTCTGCCTCGTTCAGAGCGCGCGTCAGCAGTTCGCCCTCGCCCCCGGTGTAGAGCAGCTTGAGCTGCGGTGCGCGTTGCAGCAGCGGCAGGGCGGCTGTTAGCCGCTCGGCGGCGCCATTGAGTGCGGGTTGTGTGTGGCCTTGCCAGACGTAGGACGATTCGGTTGCGCCTCCGAGCACGATGACGCCCGCATAGCGCTGCAGCTCGATCCGCGCCGGCGCCGGGTGTTGCGCTTCCAGCCGGCGCAGCAGCGCATCCGGCAGCGGCTCCCAGCCTTGCAGCAGCAGCACGGCCAGGGCGCTCCAGAGCAGGGCGATGCCCGTGCGGCGCCAGCGTTGCAGCAGAAGCAGACCCAGGGCAAGCAGTG
Organism: uncultured Hylemonella sp.; assembly: GCA_963513295.1. Lineage (GTDB taxonomy): Bacteria > Pseudomonadota > Gammaproteobacteria > Burkholderiales > Burkholderiaceae_C > Hylemonella. Next base: position 5,031 of record CAUPQO010000061.1, on the reverse strand, counting down.
CGACGACCCAGGCCAGGGGCTGGGTGAGGAAGGCGAGCAGTTTGGCAAGAACGAACATGGGACGGGTGATGTGGTGGCTATGATCGGCGCGATGAGCAAGACAGATATCGAGGATAGCGCCCCGTCGCCCGTGAGTTTCTGGCAGGCCTTCCGTTTCTGGTTCAAGCTGGGCTTCATCAGTTTCGGCGGGCCCGCGGGGCAGATTGCCATCATGCACGAGGAGCTGGTCGAGCGGCGGCGCTGGATTTCCGAGCGGCGTTTCCTGCACGCCTTGAATTACTGCATGGTGCTGCCCGGCCCCGAGGCGCAGCAGCTGGCCACCTACCTGGGCTGGCTGATGCATCGCACCTGGGGCGGCATCGTCGCCGGTGTGCTGTTCGTGCTGCCCTCGCTGTTCATCCTCATCGCGCTGTCCTGGATCTACCTCGTCTGGGGTGAAACGCCTCTGGTGGCCGGCCTGTTCTACGGCATCAAGCCGGCCGTGACCGCCATCGTGCTGCAGGCGGCCTGGCGCATCGGCTCACGCGCGCTGAAGAACGGAGTCCTGTGGGCGATTGCGGCGGCCGCCTTCGTGGCGATCTTCGCGCTGCACGTGCCTTTCCCGGCCATCGTGGCCGCGGCGGCCCTGATCGGCTACGTGGGCGGGCGTTTCATGCCGGAACGCTTTCGCACCGGCGGCGGACACGGCGGCCAGCAGAAGTCCTATGGACCGGCCCTGATCGACGACGAGACGCCCACCCCGGCGCACGCGCGCTTTCACTGGCCGCACACGCTGCGCGTGCTGGGGGTGGCAGGCCTGCTGTGGGCCGTGCCCATGGGGGTGCTGATGGCACTCTGGGGCTGGAATCACAGCTACACGCAGATGGGCTGGTTCTTCACCAAGGCCGCGCTGCTGACCTTCGGTGGCGCCTACGCCGTGCTGCCCTATGTCTACCAGGGCGGGGTGGCGCATTACGGCTGGCTCACGCCCGAGCAGATGATCGACGGCCTGGCCCTGGGTGAGACCACACCCGGGCCGCTGATCATGGTGGTGGCCTTTGTCGGTTTCGTTGGCGGCTACGGCCAGGCCTTGCTGGGGCCGGACGCCCTGTTCCTGGCCGGTGCGCTGGCGGCCGTGCTGGTGACCTGGTTCACCTTCCTGCCGTCCTTCCTTTTCATCCTGGCCGGCGGGCCGCTGGTGGAGTCCACCCATGGTGACCTCAAGTTCACCGCGCCGCTGACCGCCATCACGGCCGCCGTGGTGGGGGTGGTGCTGAACCTGGCGCTGTTCTTCGGCTACCACGTGCTCTGGCCGGACGGCCTGGGCGGGCGGTTTGACGCGGCGTCGGCCGCGATCGCCCTGGCGGCGGCTGTTGCCTTGCTGCGTTACCAGCGCAATGTCATGCACGTCATCGGCGTGTGCGCCTTGCTGGGCCTGGCGCTCAAGAGCCTGGGCGCCTGACGCAGGGATCCCGCCCATGGGCCCGGTGCCGGTGCCACGGGCCGGCCTGCCCCGTTTTTGTGCGGTGCAATAAAACTTTCCTATCGTTAGTATTGATAAATCAACAATTGATGTTGATAGACGATGACTACAATCTGACCATCGGTTCTTAAAAACCGGTCGATTTCATAAATCCCCCTAATCAACCAACAGGAGTTAATTCATGTCCCTGATCAACACCCAAGTCCAGCCCTTCAAGGCCGAAGCCTTCCACAACGGCCGCTTCGTGCAGGTCAGCAATGAGACGCTCAAGGGCGAGTGGTCCGTGCTGATCTTCATGCCGGCAGCCTTCACCTTCAACTGCCCGACCGAAGTGGAAGACGCCGCCGACAACTACGCCGAGTTCCAGAAGGCAGGCGCCGAGGTCTACATCGTCACCACCGACACCCATTTCGCCCACAAGGTGTGGCACGAAACTTCGCCGGCCGTCGGCAAGGCCAAGTTCCCCCTGGTCGGCGACCCGACCCACCAGCTGACCCGGGCTTTCGGCGTGCACATCGAGGAAGAAGGCCTGGCCCTGCGCGGCACCTTCATCATCAACCCCGAAGGCCAGATCAAGACCGCCGAAGTGCATGACAACGCCATCGCCCGTGACGTCAAGGAAACCCTGCGCAAGCTCAAGGCCGCCCAGTACGTGGCCAAGAACCCCGGCCAGGTGTGCCCGGCCAAGTGGAACGAAGGCGCCAAGACCCTGACCCCGTCCCTGGACCTGGTCGGCAAGATCTAAATCTACGCCCAGTACCGCAGCCCGATGGGCCGCGGTCCCACCAGGACCCCGGCCCATCCCACAGCGGCATTGCCTGCCCAAGCCCAAACTGGAGAACCCCATGCTCGACGACACCATGAAGCAACAGCTGCAGGCCTACCTGGGCAAGCTGCAGCGTCCGATCCGCCTGATTGCCTCGCTGGATGACGGTGCCAGCTCGGCCGAACTGCGGGCCCTGCTGCAGGACATCGCCAGCCTGTCGGACCAGGTGAGCTTCGACGAGAGCGGCAGTGATGCGCGCAAGCCCTCCTTCCTGATCGCCCGCGAAGGCGAGAGCCGTGGTGTGCGCTTTGCCGGCATTCCCCTGGGCCACGAGTTCACCTCCCTGGTGCTGGCCCTGCTGTGGACCGGCGGCCATCCTCCGAAGGTCGAGGCCGACGTCATCGAGCAGATCAAGGGCCTGGAAGGCGACTTCAAGTTCGAGGTCTACATGTCCCTGAGCTGCCACAACTGTCCGGACGTGGTGCAGGCTGCCAGCCTGATGGCCATCCTGAACCCGCGCGTGCAGACCACCATCATCGACGGCGCCCTGTTCCAGGCGGAAGTCGACGAGCGCCAGATCATGGCCGTGCCCATGACCTTCCTGAACGGCCAGGTCTTCGCCTCGGGCCGCATGACGGTGGAAGAGATCGTCGCCAAGCTCGACGTCAAGTCTGAAGAGCGCGAGGCGGCCAAGCTGAGCGCCAAGGATCCTTACGACGTGCTGATCGTCGGCGGTGGCCCGGCCGGTGCCGCGGCGGCCGTGTACGCGGCGCGCAAGGGCATCCGCGTGGGCGTGGCGGCCGAGCGTTTCGGCGGCCAGGTCAACGACACCATGGCCATCGAGAACTACATCTCGGTGCTGGAGACCGACGGGCCCAAGTTTGCCGCGGCGCTGGAAGCCCAGGTGCGCCACTACGAGGTGGACATCATGAACCTGCAGCGCGCCGACAAGCTTATCCCGGCCAGCGAACCGGGCGGCCTGGTCGAGTTGCAGATGGCCAATGGCGGCGTGCTCAAGGCCAAAAGTGTCATCCTCTCCACCGGCGCGCGCTGGCGCAACGTCAACGTGCCAGGCGAGCAGGAGTACAAGAACCGCGGCGTGGCCTACTGCCCGCACTGCGACGGTCCCCTGTTCAAGGGCAAGCGCGTGGCGGTGATTGGCGGCGGCAACTCGGGCGTGGAAGCGGCCATCGACCTGGCGGGCATCGTGCAGCACGTGACGCTGATCGAGTTTGCCGATCAGCTCAAGGCCGACGCCGTGCTGGTCAGCAAGCTCAAGAGCCTGCCCAATGTGAGCATCCACCTCAATGCGCAGACGACCGAGATCACCGGTGACGGCGCACGAGTCAACGGCCTGGGCTACAAGGACCGCGTGAGTGGTGAAACGAAGCACGTCGAGCTCGAAGGCGTGTTTGTGCAGATCGGCCTGGTGCCCAACACCGAGTGGCTCAAGGGCACGCTGGAGCTCAGCCGCTACGGCGAGATCGTGGTCGATGCCAAAGGCCATACCAATGTGGCGGGTGTGTTCGCCGCCGGTGATTGCACCACGGTGCCCTACAAGCAGATCGTGATCGCCGCGGGCGAGGGCGCCAAGGCCGCGCTGAGCGCCTTCGACCACCTGATCCGCACGCCGGTGCTGGAGACGGTGGCCGCCTAAACCCCCGCGTCGCCAAAAAGGGACAGCGCTGCCGGGCCTGTCCCTTTTTTCATGGGTGCAGACCGGGCGTGGCGTGGCTGCTCTTATGATGACCTGCCAACAAAAGTGGAGGGCAGTTCATGTCTATCGGTTCCGCGATCTTCTGGGGTGTGGTGGTGGTGGTCGGCTTCTACGTCGTCATGCTCTACAACGGCCTTGTCCAGCTCAAACACAATGTGGCCAAGGCCTGGGCCAATATCGACGTGTCGCTCAAGCAGCGCCATGACGAATTGCCCAAGTTGGTCGAGGTCTGCAAGCAGTACAAGCAGTTCGAGCAGGCCACGCTGCAGTCGGTGATCGAGGCGCGCAGCCGGGTGCAGAGCGCGCGCGAGGCGCACGACGTGCCCGCCCTCAGCCGGGCCGAAGGCGCGCTGCGCACCGGCCTGGGCCAGATCTTCGCCGTGGCCGAGGCCTACCCCGAACTCAAGGCCAACGAGCACTTCATGCAGCTGCAGCAGCGCATCAGCTCGCTGGAGAGCCTGATCTCCGACCGGCGCGAGCTCTACAACGAGTCGGTCAACCTGAACAATGTGCGGGTCGACTCCTTCCCCGACGCGCTGATCGCGCGTCTGTTCCGCTTCCCGCACCACCCGTTGCTTGAATTCGCCGACCACGAGAAGGCCGACGTGGACGTGCGCCAGCTCTTCAAGAACTGAGCGCTGCGGTTCGCGGTCTGCCATGACCTGGCATCTTTCTTTCGGCCGTGGGCTGGGTTCGCTGCACGCCGGCATCGCCTTTGTGCAGTTCATGTTGCTTGTTGTGGGCTTCAAGACCGCACGGCGCGAGGTCTGGCTGGGCGCGCTGGCCGGCATGGTGCTGCTGGCCCTGCTGGGCTGGGTAGTGGCGCTGCGCCGGCGCCATGCGATCACAGGGATGCCGACCTCGCGCATCGCCAGTGCGGCCCAGGGTTATGTGGAACTGCAAGGTATTGGTCGGCCCCTGGATGTGAACCCCCTGCATTCACCGCTGAGCGGCGCGGCCTGCCTCTGGTACCGCTACCAGGTCGAGCACAAGACCAGCGACGATAAATGGGAACTGGTCGAGCAGGCGCAGAGCCAGGCGAGTTTTGTTCTTGATGATGGCAGTGGCCTGTGCCTGGTTGACCCG
>CAUPQO010000060.1:0-16384 GCA_963513295.1 uncultured Hylemonella sp. | reverse complement strand
CGCCCAGGAAGGCCAGGGCTGGTACGACCTGGACCCGACCAATGACCGGCACGGCTGGGGCACACCGGGCGAAGACTACGTGACGGTGGCCACGGGCCGCGACTACGCGGACGTTTCACCCATCCGCGGGGTCATCCACGGCGGCGGCCAGCACACCCTGGCGGTGGCCGAGACGGTGGAGCCTGTCGCAAAGGAGCGTTAGGCAGCACCGCGCCAGCGGTGGTTGATCTGGCGCGTCAGCATGGCCTGCAGGCGCCGGCCCCCGGCCATGGCGGCTTCCAGCAGCAGCAGCATGAGCAGCGCCACCACGCCGCCGGCGATCAGCGCGTCCTGCGTCAGCGGCACGGTGGCGTTGTACTGGATCAGGGTCTGCTCGCGCAGGTCGGGGTCGGCGCGGAAGGCCACATGCCACAGGCGCCCCGGCAGATGGGTCTTCAGCGCCTTGGCCTCCCCCTCGATGCGCAGCTTGCGCTGGTACATGCGCTCGATGGCATCGCCCTCGGCCTTGAAGGCGGCCACATTGCTCTGCCGGTGCATGGCGATCAGCGCTTCGACGTTGCCGCCGGTGTGCTGGTTGGCGATGATCAGGAAGGGCTGGAAATTCAGGGTGACTTCGCGCAGCGTGGCATCGACGCGCTTGGCGTACTGGTCGGCCAGATGGGGCAGCTGCATGCCTGCCAGCAGGCAGAAGCAGGCGATCACGATCATCACATAGCGCAGCAGGACCGACATGGTTTGACTCCGGGAAGCGTAGTCCCGACATTAAACCAAAGCCGCCCGGCCCAAAGGCGGCGGAAACAAACGCTTGCAGTTTGTTGGCCGTCCGGCCCGGCGCTCAGGCCGGGTCGGCGGCAGCGGTATCGGCGGCGATGCGGCGCAGCGCATCCTCGTACGCCGCTGCGGGCTGGCCACCCGAGATCAGGTAGCGGCCGTTCACGATGACGGCAGGCACCGAGCTGATGCCGGCCTGCTGCCACTGCAGCTCGTTCTCGCGCACGGCCAGGGCGTACTCGTCACCGCCCAGTATCTCGCGGGCACGCGCCTCGTCCAGACCGGCCGTGCGGCAGGCGCGCACCAGCACCCCGGCATCGGACACGTTTTCGGCACGGCCGTGGTAGGCCATGAGCAGCTCTTTCTTCAGCGCGTACTGCTTGTCGGGGCCCTGCTCGCCCGCCCAGTGCAGCAGGCGATGCGCATCGAAGGTGTTCCAGATGCGCCCGCGCCCTTCAGGCTTGAAGCTGAAACCCACGGCCGCACCGCGTGCCCGGATGGTCTCGCGGATCTGCGCCTGCTGCTCGGGGGTGGAGCCGTACTTCTGCGTCAGGTGCTCGGTCATGTCCTGGCCTTCGGGGCCCATGGCCGGGTTCAGCTCGAAGGGCTGGAAGCTTATGTGGGCATCAACCTGGCCCAGCAGCTGCTCCAGCGCCTGTTCCAGGCCACCCAGGCCGACGGCGCACCAGGGGCAGGCGATGTCGGAGACGAAATCGATTTGCAGGGAAGTAGTCATGGGTGAATGCTAGGGGATCTTGAAAAACCACGCTGGCGCGGGGCGCGAGGTCCCCGTGCCGACAAGCCCTACTTCCGGCTCGGCGAGAAATTCAGCGCCACAGGCAGGATGCAGCGGCAATCGGGGGCCGGCCATGGAGGCATGCGTTCGATGTGATCCGCCACACAGGCCGAATGCGGGGTCCGGGGATCCACCGCCACCTGCGACAGGCGACCGTCCGCCTGCATCACGGCCGTCAGCTTGAACTGGACGCCAAGGTCGGCATCCCCGACCGGACACTGCGCCGTGAGACGGGGAAACTCCTGCGCCAGGATAGGCATCATCTTGCGGTTCACATGGTCGACGGCGGCCCGCCGGATGTTCTCCCGGGACAGCTTGGCGAAAGGATCAGCATCCCGTGCCGGCGCGCGTAGGACCCACACCACCCCCGTGGAAATCACGGCGGCCAACAAGGCCACCAGGAAACTGGCTCCCAGCGAAATCCCCAGGCTGAACGTGAAGCCCAGAACATAAGCCAGCAGGAATACCCCCAGCAACAGAACGAGGCCCAGACCACTGAAATGACGTATCCCAGTGACGCTGGAGAACTTGAACACCAAGACGCCGGCCAGCAACACAAACAGAAAAGACAAGCACACGGCCCGCAGCGCATCCCCCCAACTGGCCGGCGCCCCTGATACCTCGCGGGCCGTCAGGCGCACGGTGATCACGACCAGCAGAAAAGAAGCAGCCAGGCCAATGGTGGTTTGGAGTGGGGCAATGAAAGCAAAAAAGAGAAAGGCAAGAACGAAGAGCAGGAGAACCATGGAGGTATGGATGGAAGGTGACAGCAAGGGGCATTATTGGCGAGCCCGTCAGCCTGCACCATCCCCCAAAAGGGGCATGCAGATGAGCACTTCCGGCCGGGAGCAGTCGCTGCGTGCGCTCAATGCGCGTCCGAATTGCCCCTAACCCGACCCCGCTGCGCCTTGGTCTCGGAGCGCTGGCTCTTGCCTTCGAGCCGCCGTTGGCGCGAGCCGTAAGTGGGTTTGGTGGCACGGCGCGTCTTGGGTGCGCGGGCCACGCTGTTGACCAGCTCGTGCAGGCGGGAAAAGGCGTCGAGCCGGTTCAGGTCCTGGCTGCGGTGCTGCTGGGCCTTGAGGACCATCACGCCGTCCTGCGTGATGCGGCTGTCGCGCAGGGCCAGCAGGCGCTCCTTCACGTCTTCGGGCAAGGACGAGGCCGGGATGTCGAAGCGCAGGTGGATCGCGCTGGAGACCTTGTTGACGTTCTGGCCGCCCGCCCCCTGGGCGCGGATGGCGGTGATCTGCACCTCGGACTCGTCGACCTGCAGCAGCGCGGACTGGGACATGACCGGCGCCGCCTCAGGCGGCGGCTGTCTCCGGCACGCCGGTGTTCAGGTTCACGTAACGCGCCACGAAGGCCCCCACGCTCTCGGCCGGCAGCGGCAGCCAGACGGTGTGGCCGGAACCGGGTGCCACCTCGACCGGCTGGCCCTCGGCGTTTTCCATGCGCGTGATGTCGTAGTCGACATTGCCGGCGGGCCGGATCAGCTCCAGCCGGTCGCCGACTGAGAACCTGTTCTTCACCGTCACCTGGGCCAGGCCGCGCGCGGCATCAAAGGCGACCACATCGCCGACGTACTGGCCGCGGCCCGATTCGGGATAACCCTTCAGGTAGTTCTGCGTTTCCTGCGGCGTGTGGCGCTGGTAGAAGCCCGAGGTGTAACCGCGATTGGTCAGGATTTGGAGGCGAGTGCTCATAGATTACGAATCTGGGGAAAACGAGCATATGCCCAAAGTAGAGGTTTGAAGGCATTTTAGATATAGTCCAAAAGCTTTTCGTATACCAAAACTGAACAGGGAGACCTTCATGCCCAGAGTGCTGCTTCTCTTGATTGCAGTCGCCACCGCCATTCTCGCCACTGGTTGCGCCTCCGTCACAGGCTCCCCTATTCAGAACATCTCAGTGCAGACTCGCGATCCAGATGGCATGGATGTCACCGGTGCACAGTGTGAGTTGCAGAACAACAAAGGGCGTTGGCTGTTGATTACACCGGGCTCGGTGGTGATCGGAAAATCCAACCAGGACATGCAGATTGCCTGCAGCAAAGAAGGCATGGAACCCACCAGGCAAACCGTCGTTTCCGAGACCAAGGGCTCCATGTACGGAAACATTATTCTTGGTGGTGCCATTGGTGCAGTGATTGACCATAACAGTGGTGCTGCATACGAATACCCGAGCTTCATCCGACTGTCGATGCGCGCTCTTGGAAAACAATCTGAGGGCAGCGAAGTGAGCCGTGCGACGTCATCGTCACCTCAGGCCATTGCGTCAACCACCGCACCTCTGGCTACCTCCACCACAACGACAAACAGCGCTGCGTCCAAGCCTCTGGGACGGAAGCCCAGGATCGGTGATGAATGGGAGTATCTCGCGGTAGACAAGGTATTTGGCAAACGCAAGAAGTTGGTCTGGCGCATCAAGGGCATCGAGCCCGAGGGCATCCTGGAGGAACTCATCGTTGACGGAATTCCATCGCAGCAATGGCTTTTCACCAACAAGCCCGAGGCGATCGCGGCGCCCATCGAGATGGGATTCGTCTTTGGCCAGCATTGGGACACCCAATCTGCCCTGCCCGCCCTGAGCGTCAGGGGCGCAGGCGAGTGCAGCCAGCGCTTTCAATGCAGCGTCGAAGGCAAGATCGTGGGGCTGGAACGTATCATCATTGACGCGGGCACGTTTGATGCCATCCGCATAGACGGGGACTTCATTGCGAGGCCTGTAAATTCGTTGTGGTCACGTCCCGGCGGGAAATTCAGCGTCTGGTACTCAGAAAAGGATCGCCGGTTGCTCAAACAGGTTGCTCAGGTTAAGACGCTGAACTGGGTGAGCGACGAGACGCTAGAGCTCCAGATGGCTCGCTCCCGCCCCTGATCTTGAAGTGTCAAGCCGGCGACCCGGCGGCTGATCTGCCAGGATCTGTCGCGAGTTCCGGTGAGACAGGACGCTCCAGGTAACGGGCCACAAAGGCGCCAACAGCGCTGTCCGGCAGCGGCAACCAGACGGTGTGGCCGGAACCGGGTGCCACCTCGACCGGCTGGCCCTCGGCGTTTTCCATGCGCGTGATGTCGTAGTCGACATTGCCGGCGGGCTGGATCAGCTCCAGCCGGTCGCCCACCGCAAAGCGGTTCTTCACCGTCACCTGGGCCAGGCCGCGCGCGGCATCAAAGGCGACCACATCGCCGACGTACTGGCTGCGGCCCGATTCGGAATAGCCTTTCAGGTAGTTCTGCGTCTCCTGCGGCGTGTGGCGCTGGTAGAAGCCCGAGGTGTAGCCGCGGTTGGCCAGGCCTTCGAGCTGGCCCAGCAAGGCCGGGTCGAGGCCGCGGCCGGCGGCGGCGTCATCGATACCCTGGCGGTAGCTCTGCACCGTGCGCGCCACGTAATAGGGGCTCTTGGTGCGGCCCTCGATCTTGAGCGAGTCGACACCGATCTCGACCAGGCGCTGGATGTGCTCGATGGCGCGCAGGTCCTTGGAGTTCATCACATAGGTACCGTGCTCGTCTTCCTCGATGGGCATGAACTCGCCGGGGCGCTTGCTTTCCTCCAGCAGGTAGGAGATGGATTCGCGCGCCTCGCTGGGCAAGGTCTCGCCCTGGCCACAGCTGTGGCCGGCAGCCCGAGGGGGCGAGAGCACGTCGCCGCTGGCGTCCACCTGCGCGGTATGGGTCTTGTAGTCCCAGCGGCAGGCATTGGTGCAGCTGCCCTGGTTGGCGTCGCGGTGGTTGAAATAACCCGATAGCAGGCAACGGCCCGAGTAGGCGATGCACAGCGCGCCATGCACGAAGACTTCCAGCTCCGAGTCCGGGCAGTCCTGGCGGATCTGTTCGACCTGGTCCAGCGACAATTCGCGCGACAGGATGATGCGCTTGACCCCAACCCGGTTCCAGAACTTCACGGCGGCCGAGTTGACCGTGTTGGCCTGCACCGAGAGATGGATTTCCATGGCGGGCCAGGTCTCACGCACCAGCATGATGAGGCCGGGGTCCGACATGATCATGGCGTCGGGCTGCAGGGCAATCACCGGCGCCATGTTGTTCACGTAATGCTTGACCTTGTTGCCGTGCGGAAAAATATTGGACACCAGGAAGAACTTGCGACCGAGCGCGTGTGCGCGGTCGATCCCGGTTTTCAGCACCTCGATGTCGCCGAAGTCGTTGTTGCGCACGCGCAGCGAATAACGCGGCTGGCCGGCGTAGATGGCATCGGCGCCGAAGGCAAAGGCCGTCTCCAGCATGGCCAGCGAGCCGGCCGGGGCCAGCAACTCGGGCGCCTTGTCTGCCATCACTTCTTCTCGGCCAGCTGCACCAGGCCGGCGATGGCCAGGGCGTAACCATTGACACCGAAGCCGGCCATCACGGCCTTGGCCACGGGCGAGATCCAGGACTTGTGGCGGAATTCCTCGCGTGCGTGCACATTGCTGATGTGCAGCTCGATCAGCGTCACGCCCGCCCCCTTGATGGCGTCGTGCAGGGCGATGCTGGTGTGGGTGTAGGCGCCGGCGTTGAGGATGACGCCCAGCAGCTTGCCGGCAGCCTGCTGGCGGCCGGCCTCGTGGATCCAGTCGATCAGCTCGCCTTCGTGGTTGCTCTGGCGGAAATCCAGCTTGAGACCGTTGGCAGCACTGGCGCGTTCGCACAGGTCCTGCACATCGGCCAGGGTCTGGGAGCCATAGACGGCCGGCTCGCGCGTGCCGAGCAGGTTGAGATTGGGGCCGTTGAGTACGAGGACGGTTTTCATGCAAGTTTTTTCCGGTCTTGGATCGTTGAATTGTGCCATCGGGGATGGTATTCATAACTCGCGCCGCGCGCGGCGTGGCTTTTGCGGGATGAGCCGCAAGGCGCAAAACCCAAGGCAAGCCTGGACGGCTTGCCTGGTTTTGCAACGCCGCGGATCGCCCGCAAAACCACGCCCCCGTAGGGGTTCGGCCAAAAACGGGCCCTTTGCCCACCAAATCGCTTGCGTGTGCCTACGGGCACACGACGCGCGATGTTGGCGGTCAAATCATCCCGTTTTTGACTCGAACGCGCATGGCGGGAGTTTTGAACACCATCCCTCAGCTACCATTCGACGACAAGAATCACAAATCACGAGGAGACCGCCATGACCACCCCCAAGCTGCACGAACTCGGCGCCGCCCAGGCCGCTGCCCTGCTGGCGCGGCGCGAACTCAAGGCCGAAGACCTGGTGCGGGCCTGCCTGGAACGGGTGGCCGCACGCAACGACGACATCCACGCCTTCGTGCACATCGACGCCGTCGCCGCCCTGGCCCAGGCCCGCGCGCTGGACAACGGCCCTGTGCGCGGCCCGCTGCACGGCCTGCCCATCGGCGTGAAGGACATCTTCGACACCACCGACCTGCCCACGGCCTACGGCTCGGCGGTCTACGCCCACCACCGCCCGGTGGCCGACGCCGCCAGCGTGGCGCTGTGCCGCGAGGCCGGCGCCGTGGTGCTGGGCAAGACGGTGACCACCGAGTTCGCCTACTTCGCCCCCGGCCCCACGGTCAATCCGCACAACGCCCTGCACACGCCGGGCGGCTCCTCCAGCGGTTCGGCGGCCGCCGTGGCCGACCACATGGTACCGCTGGCCCTGGGCACGCAAACGGCCGGCTCCATCATCCGCCCGGCCGCCTACTGCGGCGTGGTGGGTTACAAGCCCAGCTTGGGCCGTGTGGTGGGCGCTGGTGTGAAAAGTCTCTCGCCGACGATGGACGTGATCGGCGGCTTCGGCCAGGGCGTGCGCGACGTGGCCCTGCTGGGCGCCGTACTCACCGGTGACCTGCGCCTGCTCGAAGCCCACGAACACGGCACGCTGCGCATCGGCCTGTGCCCCTCGCCCTCCTGGCCGCAGGCCGACGCCGACACGCAGAAGGCCTGGGAACAGGCCACGCAGGCGCTGGCCCGCAACAGCGACCGCTGCCAGGACGTCACCGTGCCGCAGGACTTCGGCGAACTGGTGCAACTGCAGAAAGACGTGATGACCTTCGAGATGGCGCGTTCGCTGAGCTTCGAGCGCCTGCGCCACCGGGAGGCGCTGAGCCCCCAGCTGGTGGCCCTGCTGGACGCCGGCATCAGCATGGACGGCGCCACCCACGCCGCCAACCTGCAGCGCACGGCCGAATGGCGCCTGCGGATCGACGCCCTGTTCGAGCGGCACGACGTGCTGCTCACACCCAGCACCATGGTCGCGGCACCGGCCGGCCTGGCGGCCACCGGCGACCCCCTGTTCTGCCGCAGCTGGTCGCTGCTGGGCCTGCCGGCCGTGCACCTGCCCTTGACCCGGAACGCCAAGGGCCTGCCCGTGGGCCTGCAACTGGTCGGGCGCATGGGCGAAGACCACAAGCTGCTGGCCGCTGCGCAGCGCATCCACGAGCGCCTGACATTTTGAGCGGCATGAGCGATCACCTCACGACCGACATGCCCGCTTCCCTGGCCGCCCTGCTGGGCCGCCATTCGCTCGGCCCGCGCTGGATGGTGGCGCCCGGGCCCGATGCGCAACAGCTGGCGCTGGCGGTACAGGCCGCACTGCGCGCGCCCAACCACGGCCGCCTGCAACCCTGGCGCCTGGTGACCATAGAGGAAGCCCAGCGCCCGGCCCTGGCCGCGCTGTTCGAACAGTTCGCACGCGATGCCGGCAAGAGCGAGGAAGAGGTGGCCACCGAACGCGAACGCGCCTGGAACGGCCCGGTGCTGGTGGCCTGGGTGGCGCGCATAGATTCGAACGTGGAAAAAGTCCCGCCGCACGAGCAGTGGATCTGCGTGGGCGCCGCCATGGGCAATTTCATGAACGCCCTGCACAGCCTGGGCTTCGGGGCCAAGATCCTGAGCGGACGCAAATGCCAGCACCCGGCGCTGGTGCAGGCTTTCTGCGAGGACGGCGAACAGCTGGTGGGTTTCACCTGCATCGGCACGCCCACACGTGGGCTGGAGCCGCGCGAGAAGGACGAGGCCTCGGCGCCGCTGCTCTCGGCCTGGAAACCTGGCTAGCGGACGGCGTGGTGCGGGCCATGCAAGTGGCGCCAGACCCGCCACGCACAGAGCGTGGCCAGCGCACTGCAGAGCAGGCCGGCCCAGAACACACTGGCCAGGCCCCACCGGGTTGTCAGCAGCCCCCCCACCAGTCCGCCCAGCACACCGGGCACGCCATAGGCCAGCACGGTATACAGCGCCTGGCCGCGTCCGCGCAGGCTGCCGGGGAAATGGTGTGACAGCAGTGCGATGCAAACCGCATGGTGCGCGGCAAAGGTAAAGGCGTGCAGGCACTGGGCCAGCAGCAGCACCGGCCACAGCGCCGCACCACCGGCCGTCATGCCCATGCGCAGCACCGTGAGCGCGGCGCACAGCAGCAGCCAGCCGCTCAGGCTGAGCAGCGGCAGCCAGCGGCTCTGGGTGTAGAACCAGACGATCTCCACCACCACCGAGATGCCCCACATCAGGCCGATCACGGTCTTGCTGTAGCCCAGCGCATCGAGGTGCAGCGAGAAGTAGATGTAGACGCCCATGTGCGCCAGCACATGGAAGAAGGCCGAGGCGAAAAACCACTGCACCGGCCGCTGGCGCAGGATGGGCAGCAGCGGGCGCTTCTGTTCATGCGGGTGCAGTTCTTCCTTGAGGTCGGGCAGCCACCAGACGCACGCCACCACCAGGGCCATGGAGACCACGGTCCAGGCCGGGAAGTGGCCCATGCCGTAGTGCTCGAACCAGGCGCCGGCCGTGAACACGGTGACGAGGAAACCCAGCGAACCCCATAGCCGCACGCGGCCGTAACGCTTGGCATCGAAGGCGCCGCCGGCACTTACCAGATGCGCCATGGCCGCCTCGCTCATGGGCATCATGGCGCTGGTGTGCAGGAACATGAGGAAGAGCACCCCGGCCAGCCAGGCCACGCCGGCCTCCACCCACAGGCCCAGCGAAACAATGAGCGCCGTGGTGGCCGCGTAACGCAGCAGCTTGACGCGTTCACCCGTGTGGTCGCTCAGGGCACCCCAGGCATAAGGCCCGACCAGGCGCGTGACCGCGGGCACCGCCGTCAGCAGGCTGATGACCAGCAGGCTGTAACCCCGGTCCTTGAGCCACAGCGGCAGGTAGGGGTTGAAGAAGCCGATGTGCGCGAAATAACTCGCCGACAAGGCCGAGAAAGGCAGCAGGTGGCGGCGCACGCTCGGCACGGGGAACCCCCCTTATTTCTTCTGCTCGCTCCAGAGCACGCCGCCCGTGGCCCAGTCGGACTTCTTGATGTCGGTGAGGATGACGTCCACGGCATCGGGCGAGGTGCCCAGGGCCTTGACGGTGGCCTCGGTCAGGGCCTTGACGAATTCCTTCTTCTGCTCGGGCGTGCGGCCTTCGAACATGTCGACGCGGATGGTGGGCATGGTTTTCTCCTTAGGTTCAGTCTTGGTAAGAGGGATCGATCCTGTCCAGGCGGCGCAGCAGGGCCGGCCATTCGGCGTCGCCGTCGCGGTCGCTGCCGTCGCCGGTCCACTGGGTATAGGTCCTGGCCGCGACTTCGTCGTTGGCCATCAATACCTGGCCACCGGTGGCGGCCATGGCGCGCAGCTGGGCGCGCGCGGCGCGCTCCAGGTGGTGCATGAGCATATAGGCCTCGGCCACGGTACGGCCCGCGGTCAGGGTGCCGTGGTTCTCCAGGATCAGGCCGTCGAGTTCGCCGAGGTTCTGCACCAGGCGCCGGCCCTCGGCCTCGCTGAGGGCCAGACCCTCATAGGCGTGGCGGCCCAGGCGCTGGAAAAGGCGCATGGCGTGCTGGGTGGTGGGCAGCAGGCCGCCGGGCACCATGGCCAGCGCCAGGCCCCATTCGGTATGCAGGTGCAGCACGCAGCGTGCGCTGGCGCGCGCTGCATGGATGGCGCCATGGATCGCAAAACCCGTGGGGTTCACGCGGTAGGGCGAGTCGTCGAGCTTCTCGCCGCGTGTGTTGACCTTGACCAGGTTGGAGGCACAGACCTCCTCGAACAGCAGGCCGAAGGGATTGATCAGGTACACACCCTCCTCGCCCGGCACGGCCGCCGAGATATGGGTGTAGATGGTGTCGTCCCAGCCGTTCAGCGCAGCCAGGCGGTAGGCCGCGGCCAGATCGATGCGCGTGGCGCGTTCGGCCTCGCTCATCGGC
The DNA here is from genome assembly GCA_963513295.1 of uncultured Hylemonella sp. GTDB lineage: Bacteria > Pseudomonadota > Gammaproteobacteria > Burkholderiales > Burkholderiaceae_C > Hylemonella. The sequence goes on along the minus strand of CAUPQO010000060.1, from coordinate 5,685 downwards.
ATGTCAGCGCCGCCCGGCCGCCCGAAGGCGCTGACGCGCCCCCCTCGGGGGGCAGTGAACGACACGCAGTGCGTGAACGTGGGGGCCTCATGTCTTCAGACCGAACCGGGAATGGGGTCGATCGGCAAAACCACGTCACCACACTGGGCGCGATGCCGCAGCGCGTGGTCCATCACCACCAGGGCCAGCATGGCCTCGGCAATCGGCGTAGCGCGGATGCCCACGCAGGGGTCGTGGCGGCCACGGGTAGATACTTCGGTGCTGTGGCCCGCCGTGTCGATGGACTCCCGCGGCAGCAGGATGGAGCTGGTGGGCTTGACGGCGATGGAGACTTCCAGGTCCTGCCCGGTGCTGATGCCACCCAGCACGCCGCCGGCCTTGTTGCCCCTGAAGCCGTTGGGCGTGAGGCTGTCGCCATGCGTGCTGCCCTTGTCGGCCACGCTGGCAAAACCGTAACCGATCTCCACGCCCTTGACGGCGTTGATGCCCATCATGGCGTAGGCGATGTCGGCGTCGAGCTTGTCGAACAGGGGTTCGCCCAGGCCCACCGGCATGTTGGTGGCCGTGACACGCAGGCGCGCGCCGCAGGAGTCGCCCGACTTGCGCAGCGCTTCCATATAGGCCTCCAGCGCCGTGACATCCGCTGCCGGGGCGAAGAAGGGGTTGTGGGGCACGTGTGCCCAGGACTCGAAGGGGATGGCGACTTCACCGATCTGCGTCATGCAGCCTCGGAACTCGGTGCCGAACTTTTCCTTCAGCCATTTCTTGGCCACGGCACCGGCCGCCACCATGGGTGCGGTCAGGCGGGCCGAGGAACGGCCGCCACCACGCGGGTCGCGGATGCCGTACTTGCGCCAGTAGCTGTAGTCGGCGTGGCCGGGGCGGAAGGTCTGCAGGATCTGGCCGTAGTCCTTGCTGCGCTGGTCGGTGTTCTTGATGAGCAGGCAGATCGGCGTGCCCGTGGTCTTGCCCTCGTAGACGCCGGAGATGATCTCCACCGCGTCGGGTTCGTTGCGCTGGGTGACGAACTTGGAGGTGCCGGGGCGGCGGCGGTCCAGGTCGGGCTGGAGGTCGGCCTCGCTGAGTGACATGCCGGGCGGACAGCCGTCGATCACGCAGCCTATGGCCGGGCCGTGGGAGTCACCGAAGTTGGTGACTGTGAAGAGATGTCCGAAGGTGTTGCCGCTCATGGGCTTCGATTATCCCCGACACCGTTGCCCCCTCCGGTCCACCCGGGAGCGGCGCTGGAACGGATTGTGCTTGCTGCACTGCACCATCCGCTTCTATGAAGGAGGACAGCATGCTGGACCGCACCGCGACCAAGTTCTCGCACATCAAACCCGGCGACACCGCTTTCGTCTCGGGCGGCCTGCGGGATTTCTTTCTGTACCGCGATCTGGGCATCGCCGACGCCACCCACGGCAAGGTGATTGCGCACCTGGTCAAGGCGAACATGGCACCAGAAAAAGGCACCGGATGGCACCGCCATGAGTCGGATTTCCAGATCGTCATCATGATCAAGGGCTGGGCCCGCTTCATGTACGAGGACAAGGAAACCCTGGTGGAGGCCGGCGACGTGGTGCACCAGCGCCCGGGCATAAGCCACTACCTGTTCGACTACTCGCCGGACATGGAGTACCTGGAAATCGTCTCGCCCGCCGATTTCAAGTCGGTGGACGTGGAGCCGGTCTGCCCGATTCCCGACCCGACTCCTTGGAAATGAACCCGTCGGGGCAGCCGCGGAACTGGCTTTGCCAGGCCGCTGGCTGCGCCCCCTTTGAGGGGGAGGCGCGCAGCGCCTCGGGGGCGCATCAAAATTCAGCGTCGAGCTCGTCGATCTCGTCGGGTTCGGTCTTGGCCGCGGCCACCCATTCCTGCATGGCGGGCAGTTCCATGATGCGCTTGCAATAGGCCGCGCAGGCCTTGTCCAGCGCGACGTCGTAGCTCAGGAAACGCGTCACCACCGGCGCGTACATGGCATCGGCCATGCCCGGCTGTTTGCCGAAGAGGTAGGGCCCGCCGTAGGTCTTCAGGCATTCGCGCCAGATCGCCAGCACGCGGTCCACGTCGGCCTGTGCGCGCGACCATATCTTGAAGCCGGGGAAATGCGCCTTGATGTTCATGGGCAGCGCAGCGCGCAGCGATGCAAAACCCGAATGCATCTCGCCGCACACCGCGCGGCAATGCGCGCGGGCCTTGGTGTCGGTGGGCAACAGCCTGGCCTTGGGCTTGATTTCGTGCAGGTATTCCGCGATGGCCAGGGTGTCCCAGACCTTGACGCCCTCGTGCTCCAGCATGGGCACCAGCATGCTGGGCGCCAGCAGCAGCATCTCGGCCTTCATGGCCGGATCGTCCGGCGGGATCACCTTTTCCTTGAACTCCAGCCCGGCCAGCCTGGCCAAAAGCCAGCCACGCAGGGCCCAGGCGCCGTAGTTCTTGCTGCTGATCGTCAGGATGGCTGTGGCCATGGCGCACTCCTCAACACGGAAAGTGCAGGAAACCCCGCAAGGCTTGTGCCAGCTCGGGCGGCATCTGCGTGATCAACTGGCCCGTAACTTGCCTGCAAACAAGTCATCCGGGTCGTATGCCCCATCTTGAGTCAGGAAGCACCATGCTCTACCAGGCCTACCAGACCCAATCGGACCTGATGTCGCCGCTGCGCCTGCTGGCCCAGAGCGGCAGCGCCAGCTTCTGGCTGCCCCGGACCGAGGGCAGCCTGCTGCGCAAGCTCGCTGCCTCGATGGAAGTGTTCTCGCGCCTGCGCCTGACCCACACGCGCCCGGCCTACGGCATCACATCGGTGATGGTGGGCGAGCGCAAGCTGGCCGTGACCGAAGAAAGCGTGCTGCGCACCCCCTTCGGTACCCTGTTGCGCTTCAGGAAGGAAAGCCCGGCCGACCTGCCCTACCAGCCCCCTGTGCTGCTGGTGGCACCGTTGTCGGGCCATTTCGCCACGCTGCTGCGCGAAACCGTGCGCACCCTGCTGCAGGACCACGACGTCTACATCACCGACTGGCACAACGCCCGTGACGTGTCACTGCGCCACGGCCCCTTCGGCCTGGACGACTACATCGAGCACATGATCCGCTTCGTGGAGGCGATCGGCCCGGGCACCCATATGGTGGCCGTCTGCCAGCCCTGCGTGGCGGCGCTGGCGGCCACGGCCCTGATGGCCGAAGACAAGCACCCGGCCCAGCCGCGCAGCCTGACCCTGATGGCCGGCCCGGTGGACTGCCGCGTCAACCCCACGGGGGTCAACCAGCTGGCCACCAGCCAACCCATAGACTGGTTCGAGAAGAACCTCATCAGCCACGTGCCGCTGCCCCATGCCGGCTACATGCGGCGGGTCTACCCGGGCTTTGTGCAGCTCAGCGCCTTCCTGAGCATGAACCTGGAGCGCCACAAGAAATCCTTCCAGGACCTGTACCGGCACCTGGTGGACGGCGACATCGAGAAGGCCAATGCGGTACGCCTGTTCTACGAGGAGTACCTGGCGGTGAACGACCTGCCCGCCGAGTTCTACCTGGAAACCGTGGAGAAGGTCTTCCAGACCTACGACCTGGCGCTGGGCAAGCTCATGTACCGGGGCCGCCTGGTCAACCCCAAGGCGATCCGGCGCACGGCCTTGATGACGGTGGAGGGGGAACGGGACGACATCTGCGCCATCGGGCAGACGGTGGCGGCGCAGGACCTGTGCACCGGCATCCGCCCCTACATGAAGACCCACCACGTCCAGACCGGGGTGGGCCACTACGGCGTCTTCAGCGGCCGCAAGTGGAACCAGCAGATCTATCCGCGTGTGCGCGAGATGATCCACGCCAGCCTGGGCTAGGGCCTGTTCACACTAATTTCTCAAGTGCGAACGGGGCCTAGCTTAAAACTTGGACTCGGGCACGTCGTCCTGCGGCCAGTCGCGGATATAGGCCTTGAGCATCTTGTTCTCGAAGTCCTGGCTGTCCACCACGGCCTTGGCCACGTCGTAGAAACTGATCACGCCCATCAGCATCTTCTGGTCCATGATGGGCATGTAACGCGCATGGCGCTCCAGCATCATGCGGCGCACATCGTCGAGCTCGGTCTCCACGTCGCAGGTCAGGGGGGCGCTGTCCATGGCCGTGCGCACGTTGCTGGCGCCCACGCTGCCCTTGTTCTTCACCACCTGCTGGATCACCTCGCGGAAGGTGAGCATGCCCACCAGGTCGCCACGGTCCATGACCACCAGGGAACCGATGTCCTTCTCGGCCATGAGGTCCAGCGCCTTGGCCAGCGTTTCCTCGGGGGTCACGGTATACAGGGTGTTGCCCTTGACGCGCAGGATGTCGCTGACTTTCATGGTGTGCTCCTCGTGACGCTTGTTTGAGTCGAATATAGCCCACAATAAGACGTAAACCCACACCGGGTCAAGAGGGGTTGCGACAGCTGTGGCGCCCTGACACACCGCGAGACAGGAGACAAAAGCATGCCCGGCTATTCCGACCCCGGCTTCGACACCCTGGCGCTGCACGCCGGCGCCGCGCCTGACCCGACCACGGGGGCACGCGCGGTGCCCATCCACCTCACGACCTCCTTCGTCTTCGAGTCCAGCGACCATGCTGCGGCGCTGTTCAATCTGGAGCGCGCCGGCCACGTCTACAGCCGCATCAGCAACCCGACCAATGCCGTGTTCGAGCAGCGCATGGCGGCCCTCGAAGGCGGCATCGGCGCCATCGCCGTGGCCAGCGGCCAGGCGGCGCTGCACCTGAGCATCGCCACCTTGATGGGGGCGGGCTCGCACATCGTGGCCAGCACGGCCCTGTACGGCGGCTCGCAGAACCTGCTGCACTACACCCTGCGCCGCTTCGGCATAGACACCACCTTCGTGAAACCGGGCGACCTGGACGGCTGGCGCGCGGCGGTGCGCCCCAACACCAAACTCTTCTTTGGCGAGACCGTGGGCAACCCGGGCCTGGACGTGCTGGACATCCCGGCCGTGAGCACCATTGCCCACGAGGCCGGCGTGCCCCTGCTGGTGGACTCCACCCTCACCTCGCCCTGGCTGATCAAACCCTTCGAGCACGGCGCCGACCTGGTTTACCACTCGGCCACCAAGTTCCTCAGCGGGCACGGCACGGTGATCGGCGGCGTGGTGGTGGACGGCGGCAGCTTCGACTGGGACCGGTCCGGGAAATTTGCCGAGTTGAGCCAGCCCTACGAGGGCTTTCACAACATGGTCTTCACCGAAGAGTCGACCATTGGCGCCTTCCTGTTGCGCGCGCGGCGCGAGGGCCTGCGCGATTTCGGCGCCTGCATGAGCCCGCACACGGCCTGGCTGATCCTGCAGGGCATCGAGACGCTGCCGCTGCGCATGGCGCGCCACATGAGCAATACCGAGAAGGTGGTGGCCTTCCTGGCCAGCCAGCCTTTTGTGTCGCGCGTGGGCCACCCGCTGCTGGAAAGCCACCCCAGCCATGCCCTGGCCAAGAAGCTGCTGCCGCGCGGCGCCGGTTCGGTGTTCAGCTTCGATATCAAGGGCCATCGCGAACAGGGCAAGGCCTTCATCGAGGCCCTCAAGCTCTTCAGCCACCTGGCCAATGTGGGCGACTGCCGCAGCCTGGTGATCCACCCGGCCAGCACCACCCATTTCCGCATGAGCGACGAGGCCCTGGCCGGCGCCGGCATCACACAGGGCACCATCCGCCTGTCCAT
>CAUPQO010000059.1:0-16445 GCA_963513295.1 uncultured Hylemonella sp. | reverse complement strand
GGTTGGTCCTGGTCACCGGCCCCACTGGTTCCGGCAAGAGCACCACCCTCTACGCCGCCTTGGCTGAGCTCAACTCGACGGAACTCAAGATGATCACGGTCGAGGACCCGGTCGAGTACCGCCTCCCGGGCATCACCCAGGTGCAGGTGAACGACAAGATCGAGCTTTCCTTCGCCAAGGTCCTGCGCGCGACCCTGCGCCAGGACCCGGACGTCATCCTTGTCGGTGAGATGCGCGACGCCGAGACGGCCGAGATCGGCCTGCGCGCGGCCATCACCGGCCATCTGGTTCTCTCCACGCTGCACACCCGGGACGCAGCCAGCACTCCATTCCGTCTGCTGGACATGGGGGTGCCGCCCTATATGGTGGCCACCTCCTTGCAGGCCGTGGTGGCCCAGCGCCTGGTGCGCGTGAATTGCGAAGTCTGCAGCGAAGAGAGGGAGCCCGATGCACAGGAGTCGGCATGGCTGTCCGGTTTGCTGGCGCCAGGGCAGACGATCCGTGCCAAGCGTGGTCGCGGCTGCTCGACCTGCAACGGTACGGGCTATGCCGGGCGCCAGGGTGTCTACGAGATGCTGGAGATGGACGCCGAGCTCACGCAGTCGGCCAGCCGCTCCGATCCGGCGGCTTTCCTGCGGGCCGCCCGGGCCCGGATGGCCGGGCAGACGCTGACCCACCATGCGCTCGAACTCGTGCGCCAGGGGCGTACCTCGCTGGCTGAGGCCATGCGGGTCGGCTACGACCTCGAAGACTAGACGAGAGCATGGCGATCTACGCGTGGCGGGGGCGCAACACCCAAGGTGAACTGCTACAGGGTGAACTGGAAGCGATGTCCGAGGACGCCGTGGCCGACCAGTTGCTCAGCCTGGGCCTGGTCCCGGTGCAGATCCAGGTGGCGACCGCGCCGAAGGCGTCCGAAAACTGGTGGGAGCACCTCAAGCGGCGCGCCATAGCCATCGAGGACGTGCTGATCTTCTCGCGCCAGATGTACACCCTGAACAAGGCGGGCATACCCATCCTGCGCGCCTTTGCCGGCCTGGAGTCCTCGGCGGAGAAGCCGGCCATGGTCGAGGTGCTCAAGGACGTGCGTGCCAGCCTGGACCAGGGGCGCGACATGGCTACCTCGCTGGCCCGCCACCCCAAGGTCTTCGGCCCCTTCTACGTGGCCATGGTGCGGGTCGGCGAGATGACGGGCCGGTTGACCGAGGTCTTCCTGCGGCTGGCCGAGCACCTGGAGTTCGAGCGTGACGTGCGGGCCCGCATCAAGCAGGCCCTGCGCTACCCGACCTTCGTCATCATCGCCATGCTGATCGCCATGGTCATCATCAACCTCTTTGTGCTGCCGGTTTTCGCCAAGGTCTTTGCCGGTTTCAACACCCAGTTGCCGCTGATCACGCGCGGCCTGCTGGGCTTTTCCAACTGGACGATCACCTGGTGGCCGGTGGTGGCGGCTCTGATCGCCGCGGCCGTGGTCCTGGTGCGCGCCTACCTCAACACCCCGCAGGGGCGTTACAACTGGGACCGGCGCAAGCTCAACCTGCCCATCGTCGGCTCCATCATCCTCAAGTCCACACTGGCGCGGTTTGCGCGCAGCTTCGCCCTGTCCAGCCAGAGTGGGGTGCCGCTGGTGCAGGCGCTGACGGTGGTGGCGCAGACGGTGGACAACGCCTACATCGGCGCACGCATCGAGCAGATGCGCGACGGCATCGAGCGCGGCGAGAGCATCTCGCGCTGTGCCGCGGCCACCGGCGTGTTCACCCCCGTCGTGTTGCAGATGATGAACGTGGGCGAGGAGACGGGCGAGCTCGACGCCCTCCTGTTCGAGATCGCCGAGATGTACGAACGCGATACCGACTACGCCATCAAGGGCCTGTCCACGGCCATCGAACCCGTGCTGCTGGTCTTCATTGGCGTGCTGGTGCTGCTGTTGGCATTGGGGGTCTTCCTGCCCCTGTGGAACCTGGGCCAGGCAGCCATGGGGCGGGGGGGCGGCTGACGCGGGTGTGTAAACGGGCCCGATGATGTGATCTTTTCCACACGAACCGGGCCGACCGGAGGTGCTGCTTTTCCGCTTCCGGCCTATACTATGAATCTGATAGCGGACCTCTTGGGTGCCGCCTACTTGGCAAGTTACTTATTGATTGGAGCCTGAGATGAAACAGCAACGTGGTTTTACCTTGATTGAACTGGTGATGGTGATCGTGATCCTCGGCATCCTGGCCGCTGTGGCGATTCCGAAGTTTGTGGATTTCAAGGGCGACGCCGAGACGGCTGCCCTGCAAGGGGTGGTCGGTGCTATCAGTTCCGCCAGTGCCATCAACTACGCTGCCCGCAGTGCTAGCGTCTCTAAGGGTGTTACGACCACAGGCTCGACTTGCCAGGTCGCTGCTGGGGCAATCCTGCAAGGTGGCGTGCCTAGTGGCTACACCTTGCCAGGTGCTGGCGCGCTCGTCGCAGGAGACAACAACTGCACCGTGAACCAGACCGGTTCTGGTGCCACTGCCACGGTATCGATCATCGGTATCTAAGTTTGAAGATGCAACTGACGTCGGCACAATTCGCCGCCGGTTTCCTCGTGAAGTACTAAGGGCCCCAGTGGGGCCCTTAGTTTTTGGTCCGTCAAAATACGATTTTCAGGACGATCAAGTCGACGTTGTGTTCTGGTGACGAACGGATCAAGCAATGGTTGCTATGCAGAGTGGTTGCCGGATTTAATGGACAATTCGCCAAATAGTACGCAAACGCATTACCGTATCGCTCCGTCTGTGTGCTCAGCTATGAAAAGCAGAGCAAAATGGCGGCTGTGCAAGTATCTACGAGATGGTCCTGCCAGATGATGCCGGTGAATCAAGATTTCCTGTCCGTGATGATGTGTGCGTGGGGGCTGCTCCGGTGGCTCTGACCCTGCCGCGTTTCGGCCGGCGCACCCGACAGACCGAACAGCTGGTGCTGGCCTGGGATGGCCAGACCCTGGCCTATGTGCAGGCGCGCGAGGAAAAGGCCGATCTTTTCCGTGTCCAGCGTTTCGGCGTCCTGCGTGCCAGTGGCGACAGCCCGGCCGATCTGGCGCGCCAGCTGGCGGCGCTGGGACTGCGCGGCAAGGCCGTGCGGGCCATGTTGAGGCCGGCGCAATACCAGATGCTGCAGATTGACGCCCCGGCCGTGCCTCCCGAGGAGTTGCGCACGGCGGCACGCTGGCAGATCCGCGAACTGGTCAACCAGCATGTGGACGATCTCACGCTCGACGTGCTCAAGGTCGGGGACGAGCGGGTGCGCGCCACCGGCAGCATCTTTGTGGTGGCGGCAGCGAATGCCGTCATCCGCGAGCTGATGCAGACGGCGCAGGCCGCGCGTTGCAGTGTGGAAGTGATCGATATCCAGGACCTGGCGCAGCGCAACCTGCAATCGGCCCTGGCCCGGCGCCTGGGCACCTCCGAACGTGCGCATGCCGCCATCGTGATGATCGATGACAGCCAGGCCTTGCTGACCATCTGTGCCCATGACGAGCTGTTCTACACCCGCCGTATCGATCTGGGGCCGGGTTTTCTGCAGGCCCCCTGGGGGGCGGCCGCCAGGTCGGATGCGACAGTGGCGGTTGATCTGACGCTGGCGCCTGCGGGCCAGGAGCATGATCGTGCCCAGCGCCTGGTCGTGGAGATCCAGCGTTCGCTGGACCTGTGGGACCGGACCTGGCCCATGCTGGTGCTGGACCGCATCTGCGTGCAGGCCGGTGCACGTACGACCGAGCTGGCCGGCCTGCTGGCGCAGGAACTCGGGCAGGCGGTGGTGCCGCTGGACGTGTCGAGCCTGTTCCCCGGTTTCGAAGGGGGTAACGAGGCGGACCGCCAGCTGTGCTGGCCGCTGCTGGGGGTGCTGCTGCGTCAAGAGGTCCGCAAGCTCTGAGTTGCAGGAAAAACGAAGCTATGGCCCAGCAAATCAATCTCTGCAATCCGATCTTCCTGACGCAGAAGCGCTACTTCTCTGCGTCCACTATGGCGCGTTCGCTGGGTGTGTTCGTGCTGCTGGGCGGGCTGCTGTCGGGCTACTGGTCCTGGACCCTGCAATCCCTGAGTGCGGGTTACCAGCAATCGGTGAGCAACAACCAGCGCGAAATCACACGGCTGCAGGCAGCCATCCAGGCCAACCGCGCCAACGCCGCGCCGGCCGATGCGGCCCAGGTCCGGGATTTGCAGGCCCGGCAGACCGAACTGCAGCAGCGTGAGCTGCTGCTGCTTGAACTCAAGCGTGGCCTGCTGCGTGAGGGTTACGGGCATGCGGCCCGCCTGCAACTGGTTGCACGCAGCATTCCGCCGCAGGCCTGGGTGACCGAAATCCGGGCCGACGACCTGCGGCTGGAACTCAGCGGTTACACCCAGGAACCGGCCGCGCTCAATGGCTGGGTGGCGCGACTGGCGGACAGCCCCTTGCTGGAGGGGCAGCAGTTGTCCGTCGTCAAGGTCGAGCGCGTGATCAACGATGCCCGCAGCGGCACCCCGGCCATGGTCACGGCCCAGGCGGGTTCCGGTCCCCTTTGGTCCTATACCCTGGTGACGGCGGTTGCCCCTGTCGCCGCTGGAGCACGGCCATGAAGCGCTGGTGGACCCTGCTGGCGACCCGCATCGACGTACTGAGCCTGCGCGAGCGCGTGTTTCTTTTTCTCACCCTGATCGTCCTGGCCATGCTGCTGGCCAATGTGCTGTGGCTGGCGCCGGCCCAGGCGCTGCACCAGCAGATCACCCAGCGCTTCGCCGCGCAGGATGCCGAGCTGCAGCGCCTGCGTGATGAGCTGAAAAACAGCAGCGGCGAGACCGGCCCCGGGCAGCAGGTGCGCGAGGAGTTGCAGCAGGTGAGCGAGCGCCTGGCCACGGTCAACCAGGAAATTGCGCAGATGCCGCTGGTGAAAGCAGACGAGACACCCCTGACCAAGGTGCTGGTGCATTTCCTGCGCCGGCACGAGGGGCTGGTGCTGGTACGCACTGCCACGCTGGCGCCTGACACCCGGGCGGCGCAGGGGGCGACGGCGGGCGTGACACGCCAGGGCCTGGAGTTGACCGTGGCCGGGCCCTATCACGAACTCACTCGTTATGTACAGACACTCGAACGCGCCCTGCCGGCCTTGCGCTGGGGCACGATGCGGATGAATAGCGAGCGCCAGCCGGCCGAACTGACGCTGCAGGTCTGGTTGCTGGGAGCCACGCCATGAACCGCTTGCACCTTTTGGGCTTGCTGTGCCTCACCCTTGCCGTGTCGCCCCTGGGCGCCCAGTCCCTGCGTGACCCCACCCTGCCGCCTGGCAGCGGCATGGGCGGTGGAGCGGCACCGGCCCGATCCAGCCCGGGCGGCTGGACCGTGATCGTGGTGGATGGCCGGCGCCATGTGGCGGTCGGCACCCGGCTCTACGCCGAAGGCCAGATGCTGGGCCGTGCCCGCATCGAGCGCATCACCGAGACCGAGGTCTGGTTGCGTGAAGGGCGCGATCTGCGCAAGGTTCCCTTTTTTACCGGTGTTGTGCGCCGCAGTGTGCCGCCCACACAACCCTGAGTTCCACCTTTATGCATGAAAATGGCATCAACATGACTGCAACGACGAGCCCCCGACTCCACCGCCAGCCTGCGAGGCCCGGACTGATCACCGGCTTTGTGCTGTGCCTGGGCCTGCTGGCTGCCGGTTGTGCCGAGCGCCCACGCCGCACGCCTGACGTGGCCGAAGCGATCCGCACCGAGCTGGCGCCGACCCCGGCGGGGGCGGCCAGTGGCGCGGTGCCGGCCGGCGTCAGCGATGCACTGGCCGAGCCGGCCCCGCCGGCGGTGCCGGTGCCGCCCGAGCCGCGCCTGGACCTGCTGGTCAACAATGCCAACGCGCGCGAAGTCTTCCTGGCCCTGGTGGCCGACACGCGTTACAGCATGCTGATGCACCCCGAAGTGACAGGCAGCATTTCCGTGACCCTGCGCGGGGTGACGGTGAAGGAAGCCCTGGAATCGATCCGTGATGTCTATGGCTACGACTTCCGCATGGAGGGACGCCGCATCACCATCTATGCCCCCACGCTGCAGACGCGCATCTTTACGCTCAATTACCCGCATGCCCAGCGCGTCGGACGCAGTGAGGTGAGGGTCTCGTCCGGCTCGGCACCGGTCAACTCTGCGACCGGCGGCGTTGCGAACACGGCCTCCACGGCCCAGGGCGCAGCGAGCGGGACGACGCAGACTGGCCAGCGCCAGGGTGACAGCAGCCGTGTTTCGACGAACTCGAGCTCGGACTTCTGGACCGAGCTGTCGGATGCGGTACGCGGACTCGTGGGCAAGGGCGAGGGCCGCAATGTGGTGATCAGCCCGCAGGCCGGCATCATGGCCGTGCGCGCCATGCCCGAGGAGCTGCGCCAGGTGGAGCGCTTCCTCAAGGCAACCCAGATGGCGGTGGAGCGCCAGGTCATGCTGGAAGCCAAGATCGTTGAAGTCGAACTGCGCGAGGGCCAGCAAAGCGGTATCAACTGGGGTGCCTTCGGCAACCCTTCCAGCGGTCGGGCAGCCATCGGTGTGCTGGGTAGTGGCGTCACCACGACCAATCCGCTCCTGCAGTCCGGTGCAGTCGCCGCCGGCGTGACGCCGGTTGCCGTGCCTTCGGTGGCGGCGGGCGGCGGCCTGTTCGGCCTGGCGCTGGCGACCAGCCAGTTTGGTGCCGTGCTGGGTTTCCTGGAAACCCAGGGTGATGTGCAGACCCTCTCCAGCCCGCGTCTGGCCACGCTGAACAACCAGAAGGCCGTTCTCAAGGTCGGTGCGGACGATTATTTCGTGACCAACGTCACCGGCGGCACCACGACCAGCAGCGGTGTGGTCGGGGTGGCCGGCAGCACCACGCTGCCCACCCTGACGCTGACGCCTTTCTTTTCCGGTATCGCGCTGGACGTGACACCGCAGATCGATGACGGCAACAGCATCATGCTGCACATCCATCCCTCGGTGACCACCGTGACCGAGAAGACCAAGGACGTGGACCTGGGCAGTGTCGGCCTCTACCGCTTGCCGCTGGCGTCCAGCAGCGTCAACGAGACCGATACCATGGTCCGCCTCCAGGACGGCAATATTGCGGCCATTGGTGGCCTGATGCAGCTGTCCTCGACCCGCAATGCTTCGGGTGTGCCGGGCTCCACGGGCCAGGGCAACCCCTTCGGTTTCCTCATGGGCAACCGCGCCAACGCCGCCAGCAAGAAGGAAGTCGTGGTGCTGATCAAGCCCACCATCATCCGGACATCGCAGGACTGGGAGGCCCTGACCGAGCGTTCGCGCGCCGCGCTGGAGGATATCGACGCCAGCCGCCGCCGTGTGATCAAACTCGACGGATCGGCGCAGGAAGCGCCCGCGAAACCCGCGGCCCGGTAAGCGATGTACCTGCGGCATTTTTCGCTGCGTGAGCTGCCGTTCTCCATCACGCCGGACCCGGCCTTCTTCTATCCGCATGAAGGAGCGCAGGCGGCGCTCAACACGCTGCTGATCGCACTGCGCAGCGGCGAGGGTTTCCTCAAGATCGTGGGCGAGGTCGGTTGCGGCAAGACCCTGTTGTGCCGCCAGCTGCTGCGCAGCCTGCAGGACGAGTTCGTCATGGCCTACATCCCCAACCCCGACATGGGGCCGGACGACCTGCTGATGGCCCTGGCGCGGGAGCTTGCCATCGAACTGGTGCCGCCATTGAGCCGGCACCAGGTGCTGTCCAGCCTGCAGGAAGGCCTGCTCAGGCATGCCGAGGCCGGGCGTCCGGTGCTGGTCTGCATCGACGAGGCGCAGGCCACACGCATGGCTACCCTGGAGAGCCTGCGCCTGCTGTCCAATCTGGAAACCGAGAAACGCAAGCTGCTGCAGATCGTGTTGTTCGGCCAGCCGGAACTGGACGAGGTGCTGGCACGTCCGCAGATACGCCAGCTGCTGCAGCGCATCACTTTCAGCGAATACCTGGGCGGTATGCAGCCCGAGCGGGTCGGGGCCTATCTGGCCCACCGGCTGGCAGTGGCCGCCGAGGATGCGCTGACCGACATCCGGGTCTTCGAGCCGGCGGCGGCGGCCCTGCTGGCGCAGCACAGCCGTGGCGTGCCACGGCTGGTGAACGTGCTGGCCCACAAGTGCCTGTTGCTCGCCTTTGGCGAGAACACGCATCGGGTCCAGGTGCACCATGTCGAACTGGCTGCCGCCGACACACCGGGGGTTCAGAAGCCGCGGCCCCGCTGGTGGCGCCGTCTGCTGGGGCCGCGTGCCGTCCAGCGCAAACCGCAAGCAGGGGAAATGTCGTGAGTGTCATCAACAAGATGCTGCGGGATCTGGATGCCCGTCGGGCGGATGGTGCCGGCTCGGGGCAGCTACGCCAGGCCAGCCTGTCCGGGATGCACGGGACGGCAAGCGTGCCTTCGTCTGCGCAGCGCCCGGTCGTGCAGTTCGGACGCTGGCTGTTGCTGATCCTCTTGCTGCTGGCTACTGGCATCGCGGCGGCCTGGTACCTGGGCCTGGGCATGTTTTCCCCGCCGCCGGCACCACCGGTGGCCGTCATCGAGTCCACGGCAGCCGTGCCCGTGCCGGCTGCCTCGGCACCAGAGTCCGTCGCCAGTGCCGCGACTGAGCCGCCTGTGGTGGTGGCCGCATCGCCTGTGCGCCCAGAGACCGAGCCACCGGTTGCCGCCGAGCCGCCGTTTGCACGCAAGAAGAATCGGCGCTCCGAGGCGGCCAATCCCGAGGCCGCTGTGGCCCTGGCGCCCGAGCGGCCGGAAAGGAATGACAGGAAACGTCCGGCGGCAGCGCCTGCGAACAATCTGACGCCAGTACCCGACCAGCCTGCCAGCCTTCCCGCAGCCCAGCCCGCGGGGGGCAGTCCCCCGGCGGTGAATACGCCGCCCCAGCGCGGACAGACGGCAGCCCGGGAAACGTTGGCCCAGGCCCAGGCGTTGTGGAATGCGGGTTCGCGTGAAGCGGCCCTGGATCTGGTGCGTGAGGCGGTGGGCGTGCTGGAGCGCGTCCAGCCGGTGGATGCGGCCTTGCTGGCCCAGCTGGTGCGTGAGCAGGTGCGCATGGAACTGGCGCTGGGCCGCCCTGGTGCCGTGCTGGCGCTGCTGAGCCGGCTGGAGCCCCTGCTCTCGGGGCAGGCCGATCTGTGGGCGGTACGCGGCAACGCGGCCCAGCGGCTGGGACGCCATGAGGAATCGGTGCAGGCCTACCTGTCGGCACTGCAATTGCGCCCTGGCGAAGCACGCTGGATGCTGGGGGCCGCCGTATCGCTGGCGGCGCTGGGCAAGACGGAGGCCGCCGCGCAGCAGGCCGAGCAGGCACGCGCGCTGGGGCCGATCAGTCCGGAGGTCTTGACCTACCTGCGTCAGGCGGGGGTGCCCTTGCCGTGAGTCAGTCCGTCATGCCGGATCCCGGCAGGGCGCCTCGCTAGAATGAACCGTATCCTGCATGCCGCAGGGATGAAATTCAGTACATGCTCAAGCGTATCCGTGTCGACCAGTTGATCCTGGGAATGCACATCAAGGAGTTTTGCGGTTCCTGGATGGAGCATCCCTTCTGGCGCAGCGGCTTTGTGCTCAAGGACCCCAAGGACCTGGAGCGCATCCTCTCCAGCAGCATCCAGGACGTCTGGATCGACAGCGACAAGGGCCTGGATGTGCCGGCAGGGCAGAGCGCCGTGTCGGAGGCGCAGTCCGAAGCCCAGGTCGAGCAGGAACTGCAGGCCGTGGCCCAGGCCCAGCGCCGGACCGAACCGGTTTCGGTGGCGGTCGAGTTCAAGCGGGCGGCCGAGATCTGCCGCCAGTCCAAGAAGGCCGTGGTGTCCATGTTCCAGGAAGCCCGCATGGGCAAGACGGTGGACGCCGCCGGTGCCCAGCGTCTGGTCGACGAGATTTCCGATTCGGTGGCGCGCAATGCCAGCGCGCTGATCAGTCTGGCGCGGCTCAAGACGGCCGACGACTACACCTACATGCATTCGGTGGCGGTGTGCGCCATGATGATCGCGCTGGCGCGCCAGCTGGGCCTGGACGAGGCGCAGACACGCTCGGCTGGTCTGGCCGGTCTGCTGCACGACCTGGGCAAGGCCGCCATGCCCATGAAGGTGCTGAACAAGCCGGGCAAACTCACCGAAGACGAATTCACCGTCATGAAGGGTCATCCGGTCGAAGGGCACAAGATGCTGCTGGCCGTGGGGAATGTGGATCCGATCGCCCTGGATGTGTGCCTGCACCACCATGAGAAGATCGACGGCTCGGGTTATCCCAAGGGGCTGAAGGACGAACAGATCAGCATCTACGCCAAGATGGGGGCCGTGTGCGATGTGTATGACGCCATCACCTCGAACCGGCCCTACAAGAGCGGCTGGGATCCGGCCGAGTCGCTGCGCAAGATGGCCGAGTGGGCCAACGGCCACTTCGACCAGAAGGTGTTCCAGGCCTTCGTCAAGAGTCTGGGCATCTACCCCATCGGCTCGCTGGTGCGCCTGGCTTCCGGACGTTTGGGGGTGGTGGTGGAGCAGTCCGCCAAGTCGCTCACCACGCCGCTCGTCAAGGTGTTCTACTCCACCAAGGCCGAGCTGCGAATTCCGGCCGAGGTGATCGACCTGTCGGTTCCGGATGGCCACGACAAGATCGTTGGCCGTGAGGATCCCGCCAAGTGGAAGTTTCCAGACCTGGACGAGCTCTGGTCGGGGCTGCCGGAGCACCCCTGGTAAGGTTTGAGTAGTGGCTTAGCGCTTCTGGTACTGGGTGGCGCCAAACATCATTTCGCGCGCCTTGTCGTCCACCAGGGGCTTGCGCAGATCAGCCAGCACCTGCACACCACGCATCACGGCTGGCCGCACGCTGATTTCGTCGAACCATTTCTTCAGGTGCGGGTAGTCGGCCCAGGCTATTCCCTGGTTCTGCCAGCTGCGCAGCCAGGGAAAGATGGCGATATCGGCGATCGTGTACTCGGCACCGGCGATGTAGCGATGCGATGCGAGTTGCTTGTCCATCACCCCATACAGGCGCTTGGCCTCGTTGGTGTAACGGTTCACGGCGTACTCGATCTTCTCCGGCGCGTAGATGCGGAAGTGATGCGCCTGGCCCAGCATGGGGCCGACGCCGCCCATCTGGAACATCAGCCACTGCAGCACCTCGAACTTCTCGCGATCGGACTTCGGCAGGAACTTGCCGGTCTTGGCCGCAAGATAGAGCAGGATGGCGCCGGACTCGAACAGCGAGATCGGTCGCCCGTCGGGGCCGACGGAGTCGACGAGGGCCGGGATCTTGTTGTTGGGGCTGATCTTGAGGAACTCAGGTCTGAACTGGTCGCCGGCGCCGATGTTGATGGGGTGCACGCGATAGGGCAGGCCGCATTCCTCCAGCATGATGTGGACCTTGTGGCCGTTGGGCGTGGCCCAGGAGTAGACGTCGATCATGAGGGCTCCATTGCGATGAAAAAAGGGGCCGGAAATTCCCAGCCCCTTTTATTCTGCGCGGTTTTCAGCAACCACGTGTGACCGGCATCTCCACGGGTTTGGGGTTGAGGGCGTACTTGCCCAGCTCCAGCTTGGCGATGGCGTTGCGGTGCACTTCGTCCGGGCCGTCGGCGAAGCGCAGCGTGCGGGCGTGGGCATAGGAGTAGGCCAGCGGGAAGTCCTGGCACATGCCGCCGCCGCCGTGCACCTGCATGGCCCAGTCGATCACCTGGCAGGCCATGCTGGGGGCGACCACCTTGATCATGGCGATCTCGTTCTTGGCGAATTTGTTGCCGGCCACGTCCATCATCCAGGCGGCCTTGAGCGTGAGCAGGCGCGCCATGTCGATCTTGCATCGTGCCTCGGCAATACGTTCCTGCGTTACGGTCTGGGCCGCCACCGGTTTGCCGAAGGCCACGCGCGAAGAGGCGCGCTTGCACATGTACTCCAGGGCCCGCTCGGCCTGGCCGATCAGGCGCATGCAGTGGTGGATGCGGCCCGGGCCGAGGCGCCCCTGGGCGATCTCGAAACCGCGGCCTTCACCCAGCAGGATGTTGGAGGCCGGTACGCGCACGTTCTTGAACTCCACCTCCATGTGGCCGTGTGGCGCGTCGTCGTAGCCCAGAACGCTCAGGGGGCGCAGGATCTTGACTCCGGGCGTGTTGGCCGGCACCAGGATCATGCTCTGCTGCGAGTGGCGTGGCGCCTCCGGGTCGGTCTTGCCCATCAGGATGTAGATGGCGCAGCGCGGGTCACCGGCGCCCGAGGTCCACCACTTGAGGCCGTTGATCACGTAGTCATCCCCCTGGCGTTCGATGCGGGTGGCGATATTGGTGGCGTCGCTGGAGGCGACCTCGGGCTCGGTCATGGCAAAGGCCGAGCGCATCTTGCCGGCCAGCAGGGGTTGCAGCCATTCCTTGCGGTGCTGGTCATTGCCGTAGCGCGCAATCGTCTCCATATTGCCGGTGTCGGGCGCCGAGCAGTTGAAGACCTCCGAGGCCCAGTGCACGCGACCCATGATCTCGGCCAGAGGGGCGTATTCCTGGTTGGTCAGGCCGGCAGCCTGCACGCCGGCGATCTCGGCGCTGTCCTTGGGCAGAAAGAGGTTCCACAGGCCTTCCTGTTGTGCCTTCAGCTTCAGCTTCTCGATCAGCTGCAGCGGCGTCCAGCGCTTGCCGGCGGCGGTGTTGGCCTCGATCTCCGCGTGGAAGGCGTGCTCGTTGGGATAGATGTGCTCGTCCATGAACTTGAGCAGGCGAGCCTGGAAGTCCTTGGTCTTGGGGGAATAGTCGAAGTCCATGCTTAGCTCCTGGGGTGATGCGTGGTGTGAGGTTTAGGCTCGCTGGGCGAATTGCCAGGCCATGGCCGCCATGGGGCGTGCGCCGGCGGCGGATTTCTGCGCCTGTGCGCTGGAGGCCGTGCCGTTCTCCACCCGCTTGGCAATGCCCTGCAGGATGGCGGCGATGCGGAACATGTTGTAGGCCATGTAGAAGTTCCAGTCGGCTTTCAGCGCCTGGGGCTGGGCCAGGCCGGTGCGTTCGCAGTAGAGGCGGATGTACTCGTCTTCGGACGGGATGCCCAGCGCCGCCAGGTCCAGCCCGCCGATGCCGCGGAAGGCGCCGGGCGGGATGTGCCAGGCCATGCAGTGGTAGGCGAAGTCGGCCAGCGGGTGGCCCAGGGTGGAGAGCTCCCAGTCCAGCACGGCGATCACGCGCGGCTCATCGGCGTGGAACATCAGGTTGTCGAGCCGGTAGTCGCCATGCACGATGCTCACCAGGCTCTCGTCCTGCGCGCTGGCGGGCAGGTGGGCGGGCAGCCAGGCTATCAGCTTTTCCATCTCGGGGATAGGCTGCGACAGAGTACCCGCACCGTCGGCCGAGGCACGGTACTGCTTGCTCCAGCGGCCGATCTGGCGCTCGACGGAGTTGCCCGGCTAGCCGTAGCCGGCCAGGCCGCGCTCGGCGAAATTGACCTTGTGCAGCGCGGCGATGACGCGATTCATCTCCAGATACATGGCACGCCGGCCGGCCGGGTCGAAGTCGGGCAGGGACTGTTCCCACAGGATGCGTCCGGGCATGAACTCCATGATGTAGAAGGCGCGCCCGATCACGGACTCGTCCTCGCACAGGCAGTACATGCGCGGCACCGGCACCTCGGTGCCGTGCAGGCCATGCATCACGGTGTACTCGCGTTCGATGGCATGGGCCGAAGGCAGCAGCTTGGCCACCGGTCCGGGCTTGGCGCGCATCACGTAACTGCGTGCCGGGGTGATGAGCTTGTAGGTCGGGTTGGACTGGCCGCCCTTGAAGGCTTCCACCGTCAGCGGGCCGGCAAAGCCGTCCAGATGCCGGCCGAGCCAGGTTTCGAGCGCCGCCACGTCGAAGGCGTGGGCGGCGGAGACGGGGCGGGTGCCGACGTATTGCTGTTCGAGGTCGCTCATGGGTGGGGACGGTGGGCCGTGTTCAGTGGTCGGATTCGACGATGTGCATCAGCGCATCGCGGTTGCGCACGACTAGGCCGCCCGGTTCGATGCGGATGACTTCTTCGCGTTCCATGGCCTTGAGCTCCTGGTTCACGCGCTGGCGCGAGGCCCCCAGCAGCTGGGCCAGTTCCTCCTGCGCAAGCTGCAGGCCGATGCGCATCTCGCGGCCGTCGCTCAGCGAGGAGACGCCGTAGCTGCGCAGCAGGTGCAGCAGCTGCTTGGCCAGGCGCGCGCGCAGCGGCAGGGTGTTGAGGTCTTCCACCAGGCCGTAGAGCTGGCGGATGCGGCGTGCGTGCAGGCGCAGCAGGGCTTCGTAGAGCTCGACATGGCTGGCCAGGATCTTCTTGAAGTCGGCCTTGGCCACGCACAGGGTCGTGGTGTCGCCATGGGCGTAGGCGTCGTGCGTGCGCCGGTCGCCGTCGAAGATGGCCACGTCGCCAAACCAGACACCCGGCTCCACATAGGTCAGTGTGACCTGCTTGCCCGAGATCGAGGTCGAACTTACGCGCACGGCGCCCTTGGCGCAGGCGATCCACTCCTCGGGCGGCTCGCCGCGGGCGGCCAGCAGTTCGCCGTCCTTGTAGCGTTTGACGTAGGCACATCGCAGGATGTCGTGTCTCAATGAGGGTGACAGGGTCGAAAACCAGCGCCCGGCGTTGATCGCCGTGCGTTCCTCGATGGTAAGTATGGGATCGTCCATGGTCTGTCTTGTGAGTGACTGGCTATCGATTCATTGTCGCGCGCGGGACCGGCGGCGCGTCTTGGGGTTGTCACCTGTGCGTCTGTGGCACAGGTGGGGCCCTCTCACTCGTAGCTGGGCTTCTGTTTGGCCAGAAAAGCGGCGATACCGCTGCCGGCGTTCGGGTGGTGCAGGTTGCGCACGAAGTGGTTGCGCTCCTGCGCCAACTGCTGGTTCAGGCTGGCCTGGGGTGCTTCGTTGAGCAGTTCCTTGATGCTGGCCAGCACATTGGGGGCGCGAGCATTCAGGTTCTCGGCCAGCGCCAGGGCCTCGTTCATGGCCTGGCCCGGTTCGCAGACCCGGTTCACCACACCCAGGGTATGCAGGCGCTGGGCCGTCATGCGTTCGCCACCCATCAGCAACTCGCTGGCCAGCTGGCGCGGCAGGGCCTGCGCCAGGCTCCAACTGGCGCCGCCGTCGGGGGAGAGGGCCACATTGCTGTAGGCCATCACGAACACGGCGTCGCTGGCCGCGACGATGAAGTCGCAGGCCAGGACCAGCGAGAAGCCGGCGCCGGCGGCCGCGCCTTCGACGGCGGCGATCACCGGCTTGGGGAAGGTGCGGATGGCCTCGATCCAGTTGTGCAGGCCCTCGATGCTCTCGGCCTGCACGGCCGGGTCAAGCTGGCGATTGGCCTGCAGGCGGTGCAGGTCGCCCCCGGCGCAGAAAAGCGGGCCCTCGCCGGTGATGAGCACGCTGCGCACCTCGGGGTTGCTTTCGGCCACGCTCAGGGCCTCGACACCGGCGGCATACATCCCGGGGCCCAGGGCATTGCGGTGGCCCGGGTTGGAAAGGGTCAGCACCATGGTGCGGCCCTGGCTGGTGCTCAGCAGTTGTGCGCTCATGCCTGCGAGTGTCTCATGTCGGCTTCAATCTTCTTCGTGCAGCAGCGACAGTCCGATGGCGCCGCGCCGGCGCAGCCAGGGGCTGGGGCGATAGCGTGGGTCGCCGTAGACGGTCTGCAGATTGAACAGCACCTCCAGCACATTGGTCGGGCCGTAGCGGTTGCCCATGGCCAGTGGCCCCATGGGGTAACCCAGGCCCAGGGTGACGGCGGTCTCCAGGTCGGTCGGGGTGCAGATGCGCTGCTGGCAGATGTCGGCCGCGATGTTGACGATGTTCGCGACGACGCGCTGGGTGACGAAACCGCCGCTGTCTCGGATCACGCTGACGGCCTTGCCGTCGCGCGCGAACAGGGCGTGGGCGGCGTCGCGCATGTCGGCGCGCGTGGCCGGGTTGGTGGCGAGGACGCGGCGCCTGGTGGCAACGTCTTCGATCAGCAGGTCGATGCCCACGGTGCGCGCCGGGTCCAGGCGCTCGACCACGGCCACCGTGGTGACGTCGAAGCCCAGCGGGGCCACCAGCGTGAGCGCCTGGGCCGAGGGCGACGGGCCGGTCTCAATCTTCGCGCCCAGGTCCTTGAGCAGCTGGTAGAGCTCGGCGCGGCGGGTGGCGCGCGTCGAAACCCAGACTGGGGGCATCTCGCTGACTTGCGGTACGGGGGCTTCGGAAGCCACCTGGGCCACGTTCTTGTCGTAGCGGTAGAAACCCTCGCCTGTCTTGCGGCCCAGCACACCACCGGCCAGGCGCTGCGCCGTGATGACGCTGGGGCGGTAGCGCGGTTCCTCGTAGTACTGGTGATAGATGGATTCCATCACCGGGTGCGAGACGTCCAGCGCGGTCAGGTCCATTAGCTCGAAGGGGCCGAGCTTGAAGCCGGCCTGGTCGCGCAGGATGCGGTCGATGGTGGCGTAGTCGGCCACGCCCTCGCCGACGATG
>CAUPQO010000058.1:0-16647 GCA_963513295.1 uncultured Hylemonella sp. | reverse complement strand
GGCGACAGCAAGGTTGGTATCGCCGTGGCCCTGCTCGTGGTGCTGGCGTCCTGGCTGGCCTGCCAGCTGTTTGCCGGGCGCGCGGCCTTCCTGCTGGTGGGGGCCATGCTGGCCACCACCATGAGCGCCAACGTGGCCATGTGGATCATCCCGGGTCAGCGCAAGGTGGTGGCCGCCCTCCAGGCCGGCCCTCCGGTGGATCCCATCCACGGCCAGCGCGGCAAGCAGCGCAGCGTGCACAACACCTATTTCACGCTGCCGGTGCTGTTTGCCATGCTGAGCAACCACTACAGCTTCACCTACGCGTCCACGTACAACTGGGTCTTCCTGATCCTCATCATGTTTGCCGGCGCGGCCATCCGCCAGTTTTTTGTACTGCGCCATGGCTACAAGTTGGGGCGCAATGCGCATCCCTGGCCTTATGCGGCGGCGGGTGCGGTGGTGTTGCTGGGGCTGATCGTCTGGTTGCGTCCTGCACCGGCGCCGGCCGCCGCTGCGCCGCAGGCCGTGAACTTGGCCCAGGTGCAGGCCATCGCCGCGGAGCGTTGTGTCATGTGCCACGGGCCGGCCTTGCAGTCCAAGGGTGTGCGGCTGGATACGCCTGCGGAGCTTCAGAAGCATGCGCTGCAGATTTACCAGCAGGTGGTGGTGAGCCGGGTGATGCCTTTGAACAATGGCACGGGGATGACGGAGGCGGAGCGCGCGGTTTTTGCGCAGTGGTTTCAGTCTGGGGGCAAGAGGGACTGATTTTCCTTTGCTCTATACCTTGGCAGGCGTGGCATTGCCGGGATGTGCGCCCGACACCACACCAGCCGCCGGAGTTAACCCCATCAGGGCAGACGAAAAAGTCAGCCTTTCCAGAACTCCTGGTGCAGGGCCGCGATGTCCTCTTCCATGGCGACCACCGGCCCGATGACCTCCACCTGCTTCTGTCCCGCTGCAAATACGCTGCGGCAGGGCAGGTCCATGGTGGGGTTCTCCTCGTGGCTGCCCGTCAGTTCGAGCAGGCGGCGTTCGCTCATGCCATAGACCAGGCGACCGATATTCGCCCAGTACTGGGTGCCCGCGCACATGGCGCAGGGCTCCACCGTGGTGACCAGGGTGCAGCGCCAGAGGAAATCAGGCGCGTAGTTCTGCGCGGCGGTACGCGCCAGCACCGCCTCCGCGTGGTTGACCGTGTCCACATTGCCCTGTTCGGCCAGCACGGTCTCGCCGTCGGGGCCAACCAGGATGGCGCCGAAAGGATGGCGCCCCAGTTCATCACGGGCCCGGCGTGCCACCTCGTTGGCGCGCCGCAGGTGGCACAGGACCTGTTCAGGCGTCACGTGTTTTGTGAACCGCGGTGGGCCCAGCCCGTGGTGTGTTTTTCGATGAAGCTGAAGAGTTCGTACATGGCCATGGCCATGGCGCCCACCACCAGCAGGCCGCTGAAGGCCAGGCCCATCTGCATGGCCGAACCGGCCGAGATCAGCAGGTAGCCGATGCCCTCGTTGGCGGCCGTCATCTCGGACACCGTGGTGCCCACGAAGGCCAGGGTGATGGCCACCTTGAGCGAGCCGAAGAAGTAGGGCATGGAGCGCGGCAGGCCGACCTTGATGAGCACGTCCCAGCGCTTGGCGCCCAGCACGCGCAGCACGTCTTCTAGCTCGGGCTCCAGGGTGGCCAAGCCGGTGGCGATGTTGACCGTGATGGGGAAGAAGCTGATCAGGAAGGCCGTGAGGATGGCCGGGCCGATGCCGATGCCGAACCACACCACCAAGATGGGTACGAAGGCCGCCTTGGGCAGGGCGTTGAAGGCGGTCATCAGCGGGTAGACCGCCGCGTAGGCCAGGCGCGAGCTGCCGATCAGGAAGCCCAGCAGCACACCCACCACGATGGCGATGCCGAAGCCGGCCATGGTGACCCAGAAGGTGCGCCAGGCATGCCCGGCGATGACGGCCTTGTACTCCAGCGTCTGCTCCCAGATGCGCAGGGGGCTGGGGAAGATGAATTCCGAGACGTTGAAGGCCGAGGTGATGATCTGCCAGAGGACAATGATCGCAACCAGCAGCAGCAGGGGAGACCAGCGTTCGAGTTCTTTGCGGGGTTTCATGGGCAGGACCTCACTGGTTGATCGTGGCGCCGGGCTTGCGCATGGCGCCGATGTGGCCGCGCAGCTCGTGCACGATGCCGGTGAACTCGGGGGTGTAGGTGATTTCCAGGTCGCGCGGGCGCGGCAGGTCGATCTCGCGCTGCACCACGAAACGTCCCGGGCCCTTGCTCATGACGTAGACCGTGTCGGCCAGGAAGACCGATTCGCGCAGGTCGTGCGTGACCAGGATGACGTTGAACTTCTGCGCCTGCCACAGGTCGCGCAAGGTGCACCAGAGCTCCTCGCGCGTGAAGGCGTCGAGCGCGCCGAAGGGCTCGTCCAGCAGCAGCATCTTGGGCTCGTGGATCAGGGCGCGGCAGATGCTGGCGCGCTGCTGCATGCCACCCGAGAGCTCCCAGGGGAACTTCCTGGCGTAGCCGCCCAGGCCCACGGTCTCCAGCAGCTTGAGCGCGCGTTCCTCGAACTCCTTGCGGCGGTCCTTGAACTGCGAGCGGTAGGGTTCGACGATCTCCAGCGGCAGCAGCACGTTGTCCAGCGTGGTGCGCCAGGGCAGCAGCGAAGGCGCCTGGAAGGCCATGCCGGAGACCTTGAGCGGGCCGGTCACGGGCTGGCCGTCGACGCGGATGCGGCCCATGCTGGGCATCTTCAGGCCCGTGGTCAGCTTCATGAAGGTGGACTTGCCGCAACCCGAGGGCCCGACGATGGCGATGAACTCGCCCTGGCGCACGTTCAGGTTGATGGCCTCGACCGCGAAGTTGTTCTGGGCCAGCAACTCGTCGTTGTAGGCCAGCCAGACATCGTCGAACTGGACGAAGGGGGGGGAGGTGGTTTCGGTGCTCATGGTCATTGCGGCAAAAAAATGGCCAGACGATGCTGGCCAGTTGATTCAGGCAAGCATGCCGCTCACTTCTTGGCCGGCGGCAGGATGTTCAGCTCGGCCGTGGTCGGCAGCATCGAACCGTTCCAGATGGCGGCCGGATCGACACGGGTCTTGGTGGCGAAGGCGTCGGACACCTGCGAGGCCATCAGGGACAGGCGGCCCGGGACGATCTGGCCGAAACCTTCCTTGCGGGCATCGGGGCTGGCGACCACCGCGTCGATGGCCATCTGCAGGCGACGGGTCTCCAGTTCCACGTTGATGATGCCGTCGCGCGCCTTGACGGTCTCGATGCCGGCGGCCGGGTTGGCCATCACTTCCTTGGCGCCTTTGGCGAAGGCCTTGAGGAAGGCCTTGATCAGCTCTGGGTTCTCCTTGATCAGCTTGGGGCTGGCGATGATGGCGTTGCCGTAGAGCTTCACGCCGTAATCGGCATAGGGCATGACCACCACATCCGCCGCCTTGACACCACGCGCTTCCAGGTTGAGCAGCGAGGTGAAGGAGAAACCCGTGATGGCGTCGATGTCGCCGCGTACCAGCATGGTCTCGCGCAGCGGCGGGTCCATGGCGGTCCAGGCCACGTTCTTCACGCCGTTGGCCTTCTCGAAGATGGGGAAGGCCTTGCGGCCGGCATCGAAGACCGGCGCGCCGAGTTTCTTGCCGCTGAGGTCGGCCGGGGTCTTGATGCCCGACTTCTTCAGCGCCATCACCGCCGCCGGCGTGTTGTTGTAGACCATCATCACGGCCACCGGCTTGTTGGGGGCGTCCGGGTTGTTGGCGTGGAATTCCATCAGGGCGGCCATGTCGGCGAAGCCCATGTCATAGGTGCCCGAGGCCACGCGCGTGACGGTACCACCCGATCCGTTGCCGCTGTCCACCGTCACGTCCAGGCCGGCGTCCTTGAAATGGCCCTTGGCGGCCGGCAGCGTGAAGAAGGCGGCCGGGCCTTCAAAGCGCCAGTCCAGCTGGAACTTCAGGGGTTTGGTCTGGGCCTGGGCGGAGGCGAAGGTGGCCGTCAGCGCGAGGGCGATGACGGTCTGGAGAAGGTGGCGCTTGGACATGGGGATCTCCTTGGGGTTAGCCTGCCTGCAGGCGATGGAAAAAGCGATGGATGCCATCACGGTAGATAGGTACGAGCAAAAAGGGTGCCAGTTCCAGCTTCTGCGGGCCCTGGATTGAAAACACAGCTGTATACAGATTGTCTGGCCCTTTCGGTCCCCAGATATTCAGACAAACCCTAAACGGTGCGCACCGGGGTGGTGCGCCGCACGTTGCTTGTGCAGTTTGCAGGGGCAAGGGCTCAGTGCGGACGCGAGGGCAGGTCGTAGGCGCAGCGCAGGCCGATGTAGACCGCGTAGAAGCCGGCGGGTTTCCAGGCCTGCACCGTGGCGCGCATCTGTTCGGCGTCGTACCACCAGGAGCCGCCCATGGTGCGGCAGTCCTCACCCTGCGCATCGGCCACCCATTCCCAGACATTGGCGCCCATGTCGTACAGGCCGTTGACACCGGCGCGCGTCTGGCCGGCCGCCGCGGCGCGCGGCCAGGGATCGGGCCCGCTGGTGTTGGCGCCGGCGGGGCTGTCCCCGGTGGGCCAGGCATAGCTGCGCCCGCGCACCCAAGGCGCGGGCGGCGCCTTGCGCTGCTCGGTATATGCCGCGCTGATCCATTCGTTCGCCGTGGGCAGGCGGCCGCCTGCCCAGCGGCAGTAGGCCGTGGCTTCGGCGTGGGTCAGGTGCACGGCGGGCAGGCGGTCACTGGCCGGGGGTGTGCCGTCGGGTTGGCGCCAGTCCCAGCCCGCACGGCGCTGCCAGCCGGCCAGGTATTCAAAACCGCCACCCTCGCGCTCCGCCTGGGTCAGCACGCCGGTGGCGGCGACGTAGCGCGTGAACTGCGCGATCGTGACTTCGCTGCGGTCGAGCGCCCATGTGCCGAAACTCATGCGCTCCTGGGCCGACGCAGCGGCGCTGCAGAGGCACAGCCAGGCGAGCCAGCGGTGCTTCATAAGGCGCGGGCGCGCCGGTCCAGCCAGCGCTGCAAGGTGCGCTGCAGGCGGGGACGCAGGGGCAGGAAGAGCCGGTAGGCGGCCTCGGCCAGCCAGGACAGCGGCGGCACGGTGCACAGACGGCCCAGCCAGCGCCAGCCCGGCAGTTCGCGCCAGAGCCGCGCGAAGCCCGCCGCGCCGTGGTGCAGCCGGCCCTGCGCATCGCGCACGTGGAAGCGGCGCAGCGCGGCCTGGCAATCGAGGCCGGGGCCGAGTTCGGACATGCGGCTCACGTCGATCCAGACCAGCCGGTGTGCGGCGTGCGAGCGCCGGTAGAACGCGATCTCGCGTGAGCACAAGGGACAGCTGCCGTCGAAATAGACGGTCAAGGCGGCGGGTGTCATCGTCTCGGTCATGGCGACATCATGCCGCGCCTGTGGAGCGCGGATGGCGCCAACGGGGATGCCCCCAGCCGCCACAGGCCTGTTCAGGGCCGGGCGGCGGCGGTCCGGTGCGACGGCGGGGCCTTCATGCGGCTGCGGTGAAGGTGAAAACGCCTTCACGCATGAGCCGCGAGAATTCGGCTTCGATCATTTCCTGGACGACCGGGATGGCCAGCTTGCCCTCGGGCTCCAGCCGGGTCGCCAGCACCAGCAGGCGGTTGAGCTGGATGCCGGTGATCTGCGACATGACGACCTCGGACGAGGTGCCGGCTTCCTTGTACACGGAGACCGGCATGATGGTGGCCCACGGCCCCTTCTGCACCAGCGCGCGGATGGTGTCCACCGAATCCAGCACCGCCTGCACGTTCAGCGTCTTGCCCAGCGGCAGCAGTTGCCGCTCGACCAGGTCGCGGTGCAGGCTGGTCATGAGCAGGGGAATGCGGGCCAGCTGGGCGACCGACACGATGGGACCCATGCCCATGGAGGCGTGCGTGATCAGGGCAAACGGCTCCCCGAGCAGGGGGTGCAGCGAGACGGAACGGCCCACCCCCGGGTTGGTGACCACCGCCATGTCGATCATGCCGCGCTCCAGCCAGTCCAGCAGCTCCGGCGTGAACGCCTCGCGCGAGCGCAACTCGACCTCCGGCAGGGTGCGCAGGCAGTGCTCGAACAAGCCCGGCAACAGCACCCGCGCCAGCGTGGGGGAGACGCCCAGCACCACGGTGGTCTTGGTGTCGCCAGCCTTGCGGGCCAGGCGCTGGCGCACGCGCTGTGCTTCACCGAGGATGCGTTGCGCCGCCTCGTAGAAGGTGACGCCAGCCTGGGTCAGCCGCACGCCACGCGGCATGCGGTGAAACAGCGGCACGCCCAGGTCGACTTCCAGTTCCCGCAGTTGTCGCGTCAGGGCCGGCTGGGCGATCGAGATGGCAGCGGCAGCGGCGGTCAGGCTGCCGGCATCGGCAATGGCCACGAAGTAGCGCAGGGTTTTCAGGTTCATCGGAGCAGAAAAAGGCGGTCAATCGATATCAGGATGATATGGCATCGGGTGAAATGAGTATTGGACGCACCACCCCGGCCTACCTAAACTTCGGGACTTCCAGCGCACCTGAAAACGCTCATGCGACTCGCCAACCAGGACCGCCTGGCCCAACCCGCTTATCGATAACCGATTGAGATTCCATCGGGACGCATGGCAGGCCTCGCGTTCCCGTTCCATTTCAGACCCGAAGAAAGCCCACCACTTGAAAGCGCCCAACCCCAATTTCACGCAGGTTCTGCCCGACACCCTGCGCGACTTCATCCAGTCCGCGTTCGTGAGCCAGGGTTTCCCGCAGGCCGATGCCCGCACCATCGCTTCCCTCATGGCCGAAGCCGATCTGCAAGGCTCGGACGGCCACGGTGTGATCCGCCTGCCGATGTACATGAAGCGCATCCGCGCCGGGGGCATCAACAAGCATCCTGACATCAAGGTGGTGCGCGAGCGTCCGGGCATGGCGGTGCTCGACGGTGACAACGGCATGGGGCACCTCGTGATGTCGCGTGCGGTGGATCTGGCCATCGAGAAAGCACGCACCTGCGGCGTGGCCTGGGTCAGTGCGCGCCACAGCAACCATGCAGGCCCGGCCTCCCTGTATGCACGCAAGCCCCTGCAGCACGACATGCTGGGCCTGTACTTTGCCGTGGGCAATGCCAACCACCTGCCGCCATGGGGCGGCACCGACATGCTGCTGTCCACCAATCCCATCGCCGCCGGCATCCCCGCCGGCCAGGAGCCGCCCGTGGTGCTGGACATGGCGACCACGGTGGCCGCCTACGGCAAGGTCAAGGCCAAGGCCAAACGCGGCGAGATGATGCCCGAGGGCTGGATGATCGACCGCCAGGGCAAGCCCCTGACCGATCCGAACCGCGCCAGCGAAGGTTTCCTGCTGCCCATCGGGGACTACAAGGGCTACGGCCTGGCGCTGGTGGTGGGCCTGCTGGCCGGCACCTTGGGCGGCGCGGCCATGGGCAAGGACGTGATCGACTTCAACGCCGACCACGTCAGCGTCACCAATACCGGCCAGGCCATCCTGGTGATCGACCTGAGCGCCTTTGGCGACGTGGCCCAGTTCAAGGGCGCGGTGGATACCCTGATCAGGGACATCCGCAACAGCGAACGCCTGCCGGGCGTGGAGCGCATCTGGTTGCCGGGTGAGCAAAGCCATGAGCGCCGGCAGAGCTACCAGGACGGCATACCGATCGCCAACAGCCTGGTCCAGGAACTGGCGACGCTGGCCCGGGACCTGGGCATTGCTCCGCTGCTGCAGGGAGCTGCCGCATGATGCAGTCCTTCAATCCCGCCACGGACACCGTCCTGGGCGAGTTCCCCATCTGCGATGCCGGCACCATCGAAAACCGCCTGCGCACTGCAGCTGGGTCCCAGAAGGCCTGGGCCCGCCTGGAAGTGCGCCAGCGCACGCCCTACCTGCTGCAGGTCGCCGCCGTCCTGCGCCGCAAGAAGGACGAGTTGGCCCGCACCATGACCCTCGAGATGGGCAAGCCCCTGGCCGAGTCGCTGGGCGAGATCGAGAAATGCGCCTGGAATTTCGAGTACTACGCCCAGCAGGGCGAGACCTTCCTGGCCGATCAGGTGGTGGCCAGCGCCGCCACGGACAGCCGCATCGTCTACGACCCGCTGGGCCTGGTGCTGGCCGTCATGCCCTGGAACTACCCTTTCTGGCAGGTCATGCGGGCGGCCGCACCCGTGCTGGTGGGCGGCAATGGCATGGTGCTCAAGCACGCCAGCAACGTGCCGCAGTGCGCGCTGGCGCTGGAGCAGGTCTTCAAGGAAGCCGGGCTGCCCGAGGGCCTGTTCACCACACTGCTGGTCGAGTCCTCGGCCGTGCGCGGACTGATCGAGGATGAGCGCATCGCCGCGGTGACCTTCACCGGCTCCACCCCCGTGGGGCGCAGCATCGCCGCGCAGGCGGGCCAGGCCCTGAAGAAGCAGGTGCTCGAACTCGGCGGCTCGGACCCCTTCATCGTGCTGGCCGATGCCGACATCGAGGCGGCGGCGGCGGTTGCCGTCAAGGCGCGTTTCTCCAACACCGGCCAGAGCTGCATCTCGTCCAAGCGTTTCATCGTCGAGCAGGCCGTGGCGGACCGCTTTGCGGAAGCCTTCGTGGCCGGGGCCCGCAAGCTGGTGGTGGGGGACCCGCTGCAGGCCGGTACCACCATCGGTGCCATGGCCCGCCGGAAACTGCGTGATGAGCTGCACGCCCAAGTCGTGGCCTCGGTGCGGGAAGGGGCGCGGGTCCTGATCGGCGGCCAGCCGCTGGAAGGGCCGGGGGCCTTCTACCCGCCGACCATCCTGGACCAGGTCACGCCGGACATGACGGCCGCGCGCGAGGAGACCTTCGGCCCGGCCGCCGCCATTCTGCGCGTGAGCTCGGTGGACCAGGCGATTGCCGTGGCCAACGACTCGCCCTTCGGCCTGGGGGCGGCGCTGTGGACGCGTGACCTCGACCGCGCACGCCAGCTCACGCGCCGCATCGATGCTGGTGCGGTGTTTGTCAACGGCATGGTGGCCTCCGATCCGCGCCTGCCTTTTGGCGGCACCAAGCAGTCCGGTTACGGGCGTGAGCTCGGCCACCTGGGCCTGCATGAATTCATGAACATCAAGACGGTCTGGACCGGACCTGCTAAAAACTGAAACCGCATCCCGCGCAAAGGAGTACACGATGACCACTGCAACGACCGCACACGCACCCACCGTGCTCAAACCAGACCAGATCAAGAGCCACGACCGCGGCGGCGGCGCCCGCACCACCCCGCTGGTGACGCCGGCCGTCGGCGCGCAGAGTTTCATCAACGGCATCACCGAGTTCGCCCCGGGCACCGCCATCCCCTTCCACAGCCACAACTGCGAAGAGAGCGTGATGCTGCTGTCGGGCAACGCCATCATGGACGTGGCGGGCCAGGCATCGCACACCCTCAAGCCCCTGGACACCACCTGGATCCCCCCGAACGTGTCGCACCGCTTTCGCAACGTGTCGGACACCGAGCCCATGAAGATCCTCTGGATCTATGCCTCCCCGAATGCGACGCGCACCCTGACCGAAACCGGTGAAACCCGCATGGTCGCGGTGGAGCATCAGAAGTAATGTGGTGGTGTGCCGGTGCCGCACGCGGTCCGGTTTCGTTTGAGTTCTATAGCAAAAGGAGACAAAGATGATGTTCCGTAGAAACTGCCTGCGCCTGCTCAGTGGTGTGGCCCTGCTGTCCCTGCTGGGCCTGGCCCAGGCTCAGGACAACTACCCCAGCAAGCCGATCAAGCTGGTCGTGCCCGCCGCACCCGGTGGCGCCGCGGACTTCTTTGCCCGCCTGATCGGCCCCAAGCTCGGCGAGGCCCTGGGCCAGCCCGTGGTGATCGAGAATCGCGCGGGCGCCTCCGGCACCATCGCCGCCGACATGACGGCCAAGGCCGCCGGTGACGGCTACACCGTGCTGATCGGACAGTCCACCAGCATGGTGGTGGCGCCGCACATGTACGCCAAGCTGAACTACGACACCCAAAAGGACCTCACGCCCGTGACCCTGGTGGCCGAGATCCCCAACGTGCTGGTCGTGCACCCCAGCCTGCCGGCCAACACGGTGCAGGAGCTGATCGCCCTGGCCAAAGCCAAACCCGATTCCTTGAACTACAGCTCCTCCGGCAAGGGCGCACCCACCCACCTGGCGGGCGAGATGTTCGAGATTGCCACCGGCGCCAAGATCACCCACGTGCCGTATCGTGGCGCGGGCCCTGCCACCAACGCCCTGCTGGCAGGTGAAGTGCAGCTGATGTTCGGTCCAGCCGTGGCCGTGATGCCGCAGGTGCGCTCGGGCCGGGTTCGCGCGCTGGCCGTCACCTCGGCCACCCGCTCGGCAGGCGCGCCCGAGCTGCCCACCCTGGCGGAATCGGGCCTGAAGGACTTCGAGATCACCTCCTGGTTCGGCCTCTTCGTGCCCTCCAGCACACCGGCGGCCATCGTCGACAAGCTGCAGCGCGAAACCGCCAAGGTGCTCAAGCAGGCCGATGTGCAGGAGCGTTTTGCCAAGGAAGGCGCGATGGCCGGTGGCAACACCCCCGCCGCCTTCGCCCGCTTCACGCGCACCGAGTACACCAAGTTCGGCAAGCTGATCAAGGACAAGGGCATCACCGCCGACTGATTCCGGCGCCGGGCCTGTGCGCGTCCCTGAACGGATGCGCACAGGCTTGCGTTTTACAAAGCGTTTTTCTTTTCGAGTTCTCATGACTACACCTGATTTGACGACCCTCCGTTCGCGCGCCGACCAGCCGATGGCGCTGAACATGAAGCTGATCTCGCACAACGAGCTGCAGGGTTTCGGCGGCATGGGCGAGGGCATCGCCATGCAGATCGCCGACGACGGCCGGCGCATCCTGTGGATGGCGCACGAGTCCGCGCCCAAGAACTTCACCGGAGTCGACGTGACCGACCCCAAGAACCCGCGCGTGATCGTGCAGACCGAACTGCCGCACATGAAGGTGCGTTCCAACTCGCTGGACGTGGTGGGCAACATCATGGTGGTGGCCAGCCAGGTCAAGGAACTCGGGGCCAAACCGGCCGGCCTCAACATCTATGACATCAGCAAGCCGGAAGAGCCGCGCCTGCTTTCGCACTTCGACTGCTCGGGCCCGTACTCGCGCGGCGTGCATGCGGTCTGGTTCGTGGACGGCAAGACCGTGCACATCTCCTCGGGCGCGCCGGACTTCCAGCCGCGCAACCCCAAGGACGACCAGATCTACCGCATCATCGACATCTCCGATCCGACGAAACCTTACGAGAAGGGCCGCTGGTGGTACCCCGGCACGCGTGAAGGCGATGTGGCGCCTCCGCCGCCGCGCCTGCCGGCCCAGTTCGACACGGGCTTCCGCGCCCACAACACCAACGTCTTCCCGCAGCGCCCGGACCGCGCCTATGTGGGTTACATCGATGGCGGCGCCATCGTGCTCGACATCAGCAATCCGGCGGACATCAAGATGGTGTCGCACTGGAACCATTCGCCGCCCTTCAACGGCTTCACCCACACGGTGCTGCCGTTGTTCGAGCGCAATCTGTGGATCGTGTCCGACGAGTGCGTACAGGACGACGGCAAGGACTGGCCCAAACTGGTCTGGGTGGTGGATTCGCGCGTCGACGCCAACCCCCTGCCCATCGGCACCTTCCCGGCCCCGCCCTACGACACCTTCGCCAAACGCGGCGGCCGTTTCGGCGCGCACAACCTGCACGAGAACCTGCCGGTGCCCTGTTCCTTCCGCTCGGAGACGCTGTTCATCGGCACCTTCTTCAATGCCGGTGTGCGCGTCTACGACACCAGCAACCCTTACCAGGTGCAGGAAGTGGCCTACTACGTGCCGCCGACGCCGGCGCTGTCCCCGCGCGGTGCGGTGCAGCTCAACGACGTCTACGTCGACGACCGCAAGCTGGTCTACACGGTCGACCGTTTCAGCGGCGGCCTCTACATCCTCGAAATGAATGTCTGAGTGGACCACGAGCTCCGGCGGGCGTGATGCGCTGGCCGGCAAGATCCCGGTCACGCTGGTCACCGGTTTCCTCGGCGCGGGCAAGACCACGCTGATCAGCCGGCTCATCCGCCACCCGGACATGGACCGGGTGGCGGTGGTCATCAACGAGATCGGCGAGATCGGGATCGACAACGACCTGGTCAAGATGTCGACCGAGAACGTCAGCCTGCTGGCCAATGGCTGCCTGTGCTGTTCGGTCCGCACCGACCTGCAGGACACGCTGCGTGAGCTCTTCGGCGAGCGCCGCGCCGGCCTGATCCCCGACTTCGACCGCGTCATCATCGAAACCACGGGCCTGGCCGACCCCGGCCCGGTGATCCAGACCCTGTCCAGCGACACCATGCTGGGCGCGCATTACCGCCTGGACGGCGTGGTGACGCTGGTGGATGCGGTCAACGCGCGTGACCAGCTGGCCCAGCAGCCCGAGAGCCAACAGCAGATCGCCCTGGCCGACCGCATCTTCATCACCAAGTGTGACCTGGTTTCCGCGACGACGGTGGACGAACTCACAGGCGAGATCGCCGCCATCAACACCCGCGCCGACATCCGCCGCTGCAGCATGGGGGACCTGCATCCCCGGGACCTGACGGGCCTGGGCCTGCAAAGCGAACGCGCCAGCCCCGACACCCTGCGTTTCCTGGGCGAGGCCGTCTCGCGTGAGGACGCCGCTTCGGAGGATGGCGCTTATCTGGCGGGTCGCCTGCCCGGGCGGCATCACCCTTCGGTGCGCAATCTGTCGCTGCGCTTCGAGGCGCCGTTCACCTGGCCCGCCTTCTCGGCTGCCATGGAGCTGCTGATCTCGCTGCGCGGCCAGGACATGCTGCGTGTCAAGGGCATCGTCAACGTCGAGGGGCGGCCGGTGGTCGTGCAGGGCGTGGGCCATGTCTTCCACCCGCCCGTCACGCTGGACCGCTGGCCCAGCGAAGACCAGGGCTCGCGCATCGTTTTCATCACGCGCAACATCGAGGCCGAGAAGATCAAGGCTCTGTTCCAGGCCGTGGGCGGCATCGGGGCCGCCTGAGGGACTGGCGGCTTCGGTCTGCTGCGTTCAGGCCTGGGCCAGGCGCGCGCTGACTTCGCGTTTGCCCAGCTTGCGCACGGCGGCAATCTCCGCCAGCTGGCTGCTCCTGGGCTTGGAGACACCTTTTTCCCAGTGGTAGATGGTTTGCGCCGAGACGCCCACCAGCTGGCCCATCTCGGCGGCGGAGACACCCAGTTTTTTCCTCAGGCTGGCAAACCCCTCGGAGCGGAAGCGCAGCGTGGGGCTGTCCGCAGCAGGGGCGGGGGGTGCGGCCGAGCGGCTGTTTTTACGCAGCCGGGAAAGCAGGCGTTCCTGGTCGGCGATGCGGCGCTTGAGGGCGGCAATTTCGCTGCGGTACTGCGCGGAGGCTTTTTTCAGGAGCTGGGTTTCAGCGCGGATCTCCTTGCGTGCGATGCGCGAGATTTCCGATTTCAAGAGATTTGCAAAATTGGCCATGCCGGTCCTTGCTGATGGAGCATGGCCATCTTACAGAATGCGGGCGGCCTGTGGCCGCTTTGTGGCGCCATGAAACGGTGGTGGAGAGGAGGAGGATCGAACTCCCGACCTTCGCATTGCGAACGCGACGCTCTCCCAGCTGAGCTACCCCCCCCACACGATGGAAATTCTAGCAAGCGGCGGCCGGCTCGGCCAGGGGGCTCAGGTCCAGGAAAGCAGTTCCCAGCGCTGCCAGGCTTCGCGCCCGCGGGTGGTGCCCCGGCCGGTGGAGAGCAGGTATTCGCCGCTGACTTCGCGTGCCACCCAGCGGCCGATCTCCGGGGCCAGCCACAGGGTTTCGCGCCGTGTCGTCTCCGTGCGGGTGACGTCACGGTGCTGCAGGCGGATGAAGGTCTCGATGCGCAGCGCCAGCTGGCTGCCGCCGGCCAGCGTCACACGCTCCCAGCCCTGCACCGTGCTGTGCCGGCTGATCCAGTAGCGGTAGGACTCGTCGTCGATGCGGTAGTGGGTGCGCTGCGCGCTGCGGGCGCTCGGTGTCGGTTCTGCCGGCCACAGGGGCACGGCCTGTTCGTAGTTCAGCACATCGTCCCAGCCCGTTTCCCGCCAGATCTGGCCCCAGGGCTGTTGCTGTTCTTCCTGCTCGGCCGGCCCGGCATCGCTGCGGATGCGGATGCGCACCCGGGGTGCCAGGGCCACCACCTCGTGCTCCTGTGTGGCCAGCAGGGCGCTGTTGTAGCCGTTGGAGTGGCGGTAGGTCCAGCGCTGGCCCAGGGCCGGCGGCCGCAGGGCGATCGTGCCGGCCGGTGCCGTCGCCGCTTCCGTGCGCAAGGCGGGCAGGGGCTGGATGGCGCAACCGGCGGGCAGCGCGGCCAGGGCCAGGGTGAAATGACGGCGGCTCAGTTCCATGGAGGGTGCCTCCTGAAGGGCTGTGGGAGAACGCTATCATTCTGGCAGCCCGATTCCACCCCGAACAGGAAAGACCATGAAACACACCGTGCCCTTTGCCCTGCTGCGTCGCACCCTTTTTGCCGCGGCCGTTTTCACTGTGCTGGCTGTGCCGGCCCTGGCGGCCGACAACGTCAAGATCGGCCTGCTGTCCACGCTCTCCGGTCCCGGTGCCGGCCTGGGCATCGATATCCGCGACGGTTTCCAGTTGGCCGTCAAGCTCAATGGCGGCAAGCTCGGCGGCCTGCCGGCCGAGGTGGTGGTGGCCGACGACCAGGCCAGCCCCGACGTGGGTCGCCAGACGGCGGACCGCCTGGTCAAGCGCGACAAGGTCGATTTCATGACCGGCGTCGTGTTCTCCAACGTCATGCTGGCCGTGGGCGCACCGACCTTCGCCGCCAAGACCTTCTACATCAGCGCCAACGCCGGCCCCTCGCAGTACGCCGGCGCCCAGTGCAATCCCTATTTCTTCAGTGCCTCCTGGCAGAACGACAACCAGCACGAGGCCGTGGGCAAGACCGTGGCCGACAAGGGTTTCAAGCGTGTGGCGCTGATCGCCCCCAACTACCCGGCGGGCAAGGACGCGTTGGCCGGCTTCAAGCGTTTCTACACGGGCGGCGAGATCGTCTCCGAGAGCTACACCCCGCTCAACCTGCTGGACTACGGTGCCGAGCTGTCCAAGCTGCGCGCGGCCAAACCCGACGCCGTCTACATCTTCCTGCCCGGGGGCCTGGGCATCAACTTCATCAAGCAGTTCGTCGGCGCCGGCCTGTCCAAGGACATGACGCTGTTCGGCCCCGGCTTCTCGGGTGACGAGGACGTGATCAAGGCCGTGGGCAACCCCATGCTGGGCATGTTCAACACCTCGCAGTGGGCGCACGACCTGGACAACGCCGCCAACAAGAAGTTCGTGGCCGCCTTCGAGAAGGAATACGGCCGCCTGCCCACGCTCTACGCCTCGCAGGGTTATGACGCCGCCCAGCTGATCGGCGCCGCCGTGCGCGACAGCAAGGGCAAGCTCGACGACAAGGCCGCCGTGCACAAGGCTCTCAAGGCCGCGAAGTTCGATTCGGTGCGTGGCAGCTTCAAGTTCAACAGCAACCAGTTCCCCATCCAGGACTACTACCTGCGTGTCATCACCCAGGACAGCAAGGGCCGCGTGACCAACCGCACCCTGGGCACCGTGTTCAAGAACCACGGTGACGCCTACGCGGCCGATTGCAAGATGCCGGGCTTGTGATCCGCGCGGTGTTTCCCGCTCCTCGATGACCGGTATCCTTTTCCTGGAGCAGGCCTTGAACGGCCTGCAGTTCGGGCTCATGCTGTTTCTGCTGGCAGCGGGCCTGACGCTGGTCTTCGGCATCATGGACATGATCAACCTGGCGCACGGCTCGCTGTACATGGTGGGCGCCTACCTGGTGGCCGCGGCCACCACGGCCAGCGGCTCCTTCTGGCTTGGGCTGGCCGCCGGCGTCATCGGGGCGGCGTTGTTCGGCGTGCTGCTGGAGCTCACGGTGCTGCGCCGCCTCTACACGCGCGACCATCTCTCGCAGGTGCTGGGCACCTTCGCCATCCTGCTCATGTGCAACGAGGCCGTGCGTTTCATCTGGGGCTCGCAGCCGGTGCTGCTGAGCCCGCCCGATGCGCTGTCCGGCCCGGTCGAGTTGCTGAGCGGCTTTTATTATCCTGCCTACCGCCTGCTCATCATCGGCGTGGGGCTCGTCGTGGCGCTGGGCTTATGGCTGCTCATCACGCGCACCCGCATCGGCATGCAGCTGCGCGCCGGTGCCTCCAACCGCGAGATGGCCCTGGCCATGGGGGTTCCGGTGCGTGCCCTGTTCACCGCGCTGTTCGGCCTGGGTGCCGCGCTGTGCGCCGTGGCCGGCGGTTTGCTGGGCCCGCTGCTGGCGGTGCAGGTGGGCATGGGCGAGAGCATCCTGATCCTGGCCTTTGTGGTCATCGTGATCGGCGACATCGGTTCGGTGCGCGGCGCCTTGCTGGGGGCCCTGCTGGTCGGCGTGGTCGATACGGCGGGGCGCACGCTGATCCCGCTGCTGTTCGGTGCCGTGCTGGGGCCGGCCGCGGCCGACAACGCCGGCCCGGCGGTGGCCTCCATCCTGATCTACGTGCTGATGGCCGCCGTGCTCTTCTTCAAGCCGCGCGGCCTGTTTCCCGCCCATGGCTGAGCCGCTGCCGTCCACACCCGCCATGCGCAGCCTGCTCGACCATGCCCCGGGCTGGCGCTGGGCCTTGCCGCTGGCCGT
>CAUPQO010000057.1:0-16696 GCA_963513295.1 uncultured Hylemonella sp. | reverse complement strand
TTCTTGAGCAGCACTTCCAGCAGGGCGATCTCGCGGCCGGTGAGCTCCACCGGGCGGCCCTGCCACTGCACCTGCTTGCTCGCCGGGTCGTAACGCAGGGCCCCGTGCACCCATTCGGACTGGGTGCGGCCGGTGGCGCGGCGCAGCATGGCGCGCAGGCGGGCGGCCAGCTCACCGATGGCGATCGGCTTGATCAGGTAATCGTCGGCGCCCACGTCCAGCCCTTCGATGCGCTGCTCCACCGTGTCGCGTGCGGTGAGCACCAGCACCGGCAGGTCCACACCGCGCTCGCGCCAGCGCCGCAGCCAGACCAGGCCGTCGGTCACGGGCAGGCCCAGGTCCAGCACCATGGCGTCATACGCCGTGCCCTGCACGGCGGCATCGGCCTGCTCGCCGCGGGTGAACCAGTCCACCACATGCCCCAGTTGCCTGAGGCCGCTGCTGAGCGCCTCGCCCAGTTGCAGATCGTCTTCGAGGATCAGCAGGCGCATGGTGACTTTTCCGGACAAACGGACATCAGGCCATCCAGTCCTGCGAGACGATGCTGTCGCGCCCCATGCGCTTGGCCTGCTCCAGTGCCGCTGCACACGGGTCCACCAGCGCCTCGGGGCCGGTCTCGCCCGCTGGCGTGAACGCGGCCACGCCGATGCTGACGGTGACGATGCCGCCTTCGCCGCCGCTGTGCGGCATGGCCAGGGTGTTGATCAGCATGCGCACGCGCGCCGCCACCACGCGCGCGCCCACCTCGTGCACCGCTGGCAGCAGGATGGCGAATTCGTCGTCGCCATAACGCGCCACCACGTCGGCCGGGCGGAACACGGCGCGGCCCAGGGCGGCGGCAACCTTCTTCAGGCGGTCCGGCCCCATGGTCGCCACATGGGTGTCGACGTAGGCGCGGAAGTGGTCGATGTCGATGAGCAGCAGGGACAGCGGCGTCTGCTCGCGCCGGGCACGGGCCCACTCCAGCGCCAATCGCTCGTCGAAGCCGGCCCGGCTCAGCACGCCGGTCAGCTCATCCGGACTGCCAGTGGCAGGCAAGGCTTGCGCCATGTCCCGCTGGTTCTGATCGCTGGGCTTGGCGGACATGGCGTGAATGGAAACCAGGCTTCAGCGCGCCTGCCGCAGCTGCCTGAGATCGGCCACGATCTCGGCTGAATGCTTGTCGCTGTCGACCGAGCGGTAGATGCGGGCGATGCGGCCCTGGGGATCGATGATGAAGGTCTGGCGCCGGGCGAACTTGTAGACCAGCCAGTCCGAGAGGGCGCCGTAACGTGTCGCCACCTCACCCTGTGCATCGGCCAGCAGCGGGAAAGGCAGCTTGTACTTCTGCGCGAAGGCCGCGTGCGAAGCGCTGCTGTCCACGCTGATGCCCACCACTTCTGCGCCCAGCTCCTGCAGCAGCAGCCAGTCGTCACGGAAGTTGCAGGCTTCGGTGGTGCAGCCCGGCGTGTCGTTCTTGGGATAGAAATAAAGCACCAGCCACTTGCCACGCCAGTCGGCGAGCTTGCGCAGCTTGCCCTGCTGATCAGGCAGCTCGAACTCCGGCGCAGCCTGTCCCGTCGCCAGCGTGGCCGCCTGCGCAGCGCTCACGCCGAACACCGCGCCGCCCAGCAGCAGCTGGTTCAAGGCGCGGCGGCGCAGCTTCATGCGCGCAGTTCCTTGAGGCCGCCCATATACGGCTGGAGAGCGGCAGGAATCTCGACGCTGCCGTCAGCACGCTGGTAATTCTCAAGGACCGCCACCAGGGTGCGGCCCACGGCCAGGCCGGAGCCGTTGAGGGTGTGCAGCAGCTCGTTCTTGCCCTGGGCGTTCTTGAAACGCGCCTGCAGGCGGCGGGCCTGGAAGGCTTCGCAGTTGGAGACCGAGCTGATCTCGCGGTAGGTGTTCTGCGCCGGCAGCCAGACCTCCAGGTCATAGGTCTTGGCGGCGCCAAAACCCATGTCGCCGGTGCACAGCGACATCACGCGATAGGGCAGGCCCAGCTTCTGCAGGATGGCCTCGGCGTGGCGCGTCATCTCTTCCAGCGCCTCGTAGCTCTTCTCGGGGTGCACGATCTGCACCATCTCGACCTTGTCGAACTGGTGCTGGCGGATCATGCCGCGTGTGTCGCGGCCGTAGCTACCGGCTTCGGATCGGAAGCAGGGCGTGTGGGCGGTGAACTTGAGGGGCAGGTCGGCCTCGGCCACGATCTCGTCGCGAACGAAATTGGTCAGCGTGACTTCGCTGGTCGGGATCAGGTAGAGCGCCACGTCCTCGGCCGCGCCTTCCTGGCCGCCCTTCTTGGCGGCGAACAGGTCTTCCTCGAACTTCGGCAGCTGACCCGTGCCGCGCAGCGTGTCCGCATTCACGATATAGGGCGTGTAGCACTCGGTATAGCCGTGCTCCTGGGTCTGCGTATCCAGCATGAACTGCGCCAGCGCGCGGTGCAGGCGGGCGATGCCGCCCTTCATCACGGTGAAGCGCGAACCGGTGAGCTTGGTGCCGGTGTCGAAGTCCAGCCCCAGCGGTTCGCCCACGTCCACGTGGTCCTTGACCGCGAAATCGAATTTCTTCGGCGTGCCCCAGGTCCGGGCCACCACATTGCCGTGTTCGTCGCTACCCACCGGCACGCTTTCGTGCGGCAGGTTGGGCACGGCCAGCAGCAGCGCCGCCATCTCGCCCTGGAGCTGCTCCAGCCGCGCCGCCGAGCTGTCGAGCTCGCCCTTGAGGGCGTTGACCTCGGCCTTGGCCGCCTCGGCCTCGTCTTTCTTGCCCTGACCCATGAGCGCGCCGATCTGCTTGCTCAGGGTGTTGCGTTTGTTCTGCAGTTCTTCGGTGCGGGTCTGCAGGGTCTTGCGCTCGGCTTCCAAGGTACGGAAGGCGTCGGCGTCCAGGAAGGGCTGCGGGTTCTTGCGCGTCTGCAGACGGGCGAGCACGCCGTCCAGGTCTTTGCGGAGGAGGGTGAGGTCTAGCATTTGGGTATTGTAGTTTTCGTTTTCTTGTCTTTGATTTCTTCTCTTTTCGCTGCCATTTCGCTGCGCGGGCTTTTGTAATCCCCCCCTATCCCCCCGCCCCTTCCCACCCCCGCCGGGGCGGGAAGGGGGGCCTGGATTTTGTTTCTTCGCGCCGGCTACGCTTTTACGGGGTGAGGTCGCGGCCAGGGCTTGGGTGCCCGCATTTCCCGGAGACGGTCGTAGTAAACGGTGCGGGGCCAGCGCGGCTCTGGCTGGCAGCTGCGCGCCAGCGACGAGAAAGTGGAGGGGACAGGCTGGACTCGAAAGCGGTAGGTCGGAACGACCACCGCCGTTGGCAGACAACTTCCGCCCCATTTACTACGACCGCCTCCCGAAAATCTCGGCTTGAAGTGGTGGTGGCGACGGCTCGTTTTGTAGAAGCGTAGCCAGCGTCCAACGGTCAAATCGGGCTCCCCCTTCCCGCCCCGGCGGGGGTGGGAAGGGGGCTGGGGGGATAGGGGGGGGACTACAAAAGCGCCGCCAGGAAAACTCTCAGAAAAAAAGAAAGTCAGACGTCCGTCTTCAACCCCTTAGGCAAAGGAAACTTGATCGTCTCCTCAATCCCATCCATCTTCCGCACCGATACCGCCCCCAGCGCCCGGATGCGTTCGATCACCTGCTGCACCAGGATCTCCGGGGCTGAGGCGCCTGCCGTCAGGCCCACGCGGCTGCGGCCATCGAACCATTCGGGCTTCAATTCGTCAGCGCTGTCCACCATATAGGCCTCGGTGCCCAGCTTCCTGGCCACCTCGCGCAGGCGGTTGCTGTTGGAGCTGGTGGGGCTGCCCACCACGATGACCACGTCCACCTGCGGGCTCAGCAGCTTGACGGCGTCCTGCCGGTTCTGCGTGGCGTAGCAGATGTCCTGCTGCTTGGGTTCGCGCACCTGCGGAAACCGGGCCTTCACCGCCGCCATGATGCTGGCCGCATCGTCCACGCTCAGCGTGGTCTGCGTCACCACGGCCAGCCTGGCCGTCTGCGCCGGCTGCACACGCGCCACGTCGGCCTCGTCCTCCACCAGGTGGATGCCGGAATCGAGCTGGCCCACGGTGCCTTCCACTTCCGGGTGCCCCTTGTGGCCGATCATGATGAACTCGTAGCCTTCCTTGTGCAGCTTGGCCACTTCCACGTGCACCTTGGTCACCAGCGGACAGGTGGCGTCGAAGATCTGGAAACCGCGCTGTTCGGCCTCGCGCTGCACGGCCTTGCTCACGCCGTGGGCGGAGAACACCAGGGTGGCGCCGGGCGGCACGTCGGATAGTTCCTCGATGAAGATCGCGCCCTTGGCCTTGAGGTCGTTCACCACATAGGTGTTGTGCACGATCTCGTGGCGCACGTAGATCGGGCGGCCGAACTTGGTCAGCGCGCGCTCGACGATCTCGATGGCCCGGTCCACGCCGGCACAAAAACCGCGCGGTTCGGCCAGAAGAATCTCGGCCTGCGTAGTCATGGTCATAACACCCCGATCAGTTGTACTTCGAAGCTCACCGGCTGGCCCGCCAACGGGTGGTTGAAGTCGAACAATACAGCCTCCTCGCCCAGCTGGCGCACCACACCGCCGAATTGCCCCTTGCGGTCGGGTGTGGGGAACTGCACCACGTCACCCACCGCGTACTGCTCGTTGGGGTCGCCCAGCTCGCGCAATTCCTTGCGCGAGAGCCACTGCTGCATGTCGGGGTTGCGCTCGCCGTAGGCGCCCGGGGGCAGCTGCAGCGTGGTGTGCACGCCCTCCTCCAGGCCCAGCATCGCCTGCTCCACACCCGGGGCCAGTTCGCCCGTGCCGATGGTCAGCGTGGCCGGCTTGCCGCCGAAGGTATTGATGATGTCGCCGGCCGGCCCCGAGAGGCGGTAATGCAGCGTGAGGAAGGAGCCGGGCTGGACCCGGGCAGGGGTGGTGGTCATGGAAGTCCCGATAAACTGGGCTCCATTGTAAAAAGACCTGCGTTTGACATCTGTCATGCCCCTCAAAGACCTTCCCCCCGACGCGCGTCCGCGCGAAAAGCTGCTGGCCCGCGGCCCGGGGGCGCTGTCCGACGCCGAATTGCTGGCCCTGCTGCTGCGCACCGGCCTAGCCGGCAAGG
The DNA here is from genome assembly GCA_963513295.1 of uncultured Hylemonella sp. Lineage (GTDB taxonomy): Bacteria > Pseudomonadota > Gammaproteobacteria > Burkholderiales > Burkholderiaceae_C > Hylemonella. The sequence continues at coordinate 11,622 of CAUPQO010000057.1, read as the reverse complement.
GCGTGCTGCAGCTGGCGCAGGAACTGCTGGACGGCTTTGGTGGAATGGCCGGCCTGCTACACGCTAGCGCCGACGACCTGAAACGCATCAAGGGCCTGGGCCCGGCCAAACGCGCCGAGCTGGTGGCCGTGCTGGAACTGGCCCGCCGTGCCCTGGCCGAGCAGCTGCGCGAGCGCGCCGCGCTGGACACGCCCCAGGCCGTCAAGGACTACCTGCAGCTGCACCTGGCCAACAAGAAGCATGAATGTTTTGCCGTGCTCTTCCTGGACAACCAGCACAAGCTGCTGGCGCTGGAAGAACTGTTTCGCGGCACCCTGGCGCAGACCAGCGTCTACCCGCGTGAAGTGGTGCTGCGCGCCCTGCACCACCACGCCGCCGCCGTGGTGCTGGCGCACAACCACCCCAGCGGCACGGTGCAACCGTCGCGCGCCGACGAGGCGCTCACGCAAGCCCTCAAGGCCGCCCTGGCCCTGGTGGATGTGCGCGTGCTGGACCACGTGATCGTGGCGCCGGGTCTGGCGCTGTCCATGGCCGAGAAAGGCTTGATCTGATGGTCAAGATCAACTCGTTGGCCGACCTGAAGCAGGTCAAGAAGGCCATCGAAACGCAAGCCAAGCTGGAAGCCGAACGCAAGGCCGAGGCGGCGAAAAAAGCCCGGCAGGCCACGGCAGACAAGGACCTGTTCCAGCAAGCCGCCGGCAAGGTGCAGCCCCTGGCCCAACCGGCCAAGGCCCAGCTCAAAAAAGCCCAGCCCCCGGCACGGCCGCTGCAGCACCAGCTCGACGAGCAGGCCGCGCTGCAGGAAACCCTGAGCGACGAATTCGACATCAGCACCCTGCTGGAGACCGACGAACACCTGAGCTACCGCCGCCCCGGCGTCGGCCCCGACGTCACGCGCAAGCTGCGCCGCGGTGACTGGGCCATCCAGCGCCAGCTCGACCTGCACGGCCTGCGCACCGAAGACGCCCGCGAAGCCCTGGGCCAGTTCATCCGCGAAGCGCACCAGCAGGGCATACGCTGCGTGCGTGTGGTGCATGGCAAGGGCCTGGGCTCACCGGGTAAGACCCCCGTGCTCAAGGGGCGGGTGCAGAGCTGGCTGGCGCAGAAAAAGGAAGTGCTGGCGTTTGTGCAGGCGCGGCCAGCCGAGGGTGGCGCGGGAGCGTTGGTGGTGTTGCTACAGCCATCTAATTAAGGGGATCACCCCTCATTTGGGGGATGGTCGTCAGGTCTTCGCTTACCTAGAATGTGACCGACACCGAATTTCTGCCCATTACCCCAGAATCGACTAACTGGAGCACGCGTTGCCGCGCACCGAATCCATCATTACCGTATTCCTCGCCTCGCCAAGCGACGTGACAGAAGAGCGCAACCGTATCGAGGACGCACTACTCGATTGGAATCGAAATTGGGCACGGAACCTGGGCGTTCGCCTAGAGCTTTGGAGATGGGAGCACGATGCATATCCCAGTGTCGGTGATGACGCGCAAGACGTAATCAACCACCAAGTACCGCAGGACTACGATATTTTTGTTGGTCTCATGTGGTCACGGTTCGGAACTCCGACAAAGCGGGCCGGATCTGGAACGTCAGAGGAGTTCGAGAGAGCACTCGCAAGATTTACTACGAACCCCAATGACATTAGCATCCTCTTCTACTTCAAAGATACGCCAATCCCTCCCAGCAAACTCGACCCAACCCAGCTGCAACTCTTGAACGAATTCAAGAGTTCACTAAAGAGTTCTGGCGTTCTTTTTTGGGAGTTTTCGGATCCAGAACAATTCGAAAAACTAGTTTCCATGCACATCACCAAGCATGTACAAAACTGGAGGAGCCGACATCAAGCAACGGCTTATACGCCGTCGGAAACCTCAGAGACTCCCTCCTTCCAATCGGAGATGGTTCTCGCTCCAATGGCGAAAATCGAGGACGATGATGATGGCTATCTTGATTTGCTAGAGACTTTTCAGGAACATAGCGCCGAAGTAGTCCGAATCGCAAATCGCCTTACTGAAGCACAACTTGAACTGACTGCTCGTACAACTCAGAACACCGAGGATCTACAAGCGCTTGCAGCGTCGCCTTCTAGAAACAATCCTTCGCAGGCACGCAGACTTATTAGCAAGGCGGCCGATGAGATGGTGCAGTTCACAAACCGCGTAAATGCAGAAGTACCGCTTCTTCGCAACGCGATGAACGCGTCAATGAACGCCCTAACGAAGGCAGCCACTCTTTCAGTCGAGTTTGACATTGAACAGACTCAAGCCACAAAGACCGCAGCAACCTCACTACTTATTGCTTTGACTAGCGCCCGACAGTCAATGGTTGGATTCAAGGACTCCACTCTGGCTTTGCCACGGATCACGAAGGAACTGAACTCTGCAAAGCGAAAACAAGCGGCCGCATTGGACTCTCTGATTGTCGAGCTTGAAAACGGAGAGCAATTACTCGTTGCAGCCCTCGCCGTTATCGAGACCCTTATCCAACGTCGCTAATAAAAGGCGTCCATCACACATACAGCAAGATCCAAAAGACAAATCGTCAACCCGGCGTATTCCGCATCCAGTCCGCCGTCCCGGCAAAAGACTCGCGCAATTTGCCGCGCAGCTCTTCATCCACCCCCACCTCCCCCATGGCCTGGTCCATGCACGCCAGCCACTGATCGCGTTCGACCAAGCCGATCTTGAAGGGCATGTGGCGTGCGCGCAGGCGCGGGTGGCCGAAGCGTTCGGTGTAGTGCTGCGGGCCGCCGAGCCAGCCGGTGAGAAACCAGGTCAGTTTCTGCCGCGCATCGGTCAACTCGCTGCCGTGGGCGGCGCGCAGTTCCTTGTAGCCGGGCTCCAGGTCCATCAGGTCGTAGAAACGTTCGACCAGGGCTTGGACCTTGGCTTCGCCGCCTATCCATTCGAAAGGGGTGGCGGGTTTGGTGTTCTCTGCGGATGTCATGCCCGGATTATCCCAGCCGCGCCGGAATGCTCGATTGCTATTAATTCGATAGCTATCAAGTAGCTGCCTGGCGCAATGTCTGCACCACCGGTCGGCGCAGCACGCTGCGCAAACCCCACCAGCCGGCCAGCCAGGCCAGCAGCGCACCGCTGACCGCGCCGACGGGCAGCAGCCACCAGGTGACGGTCCACTCGAAATTGAAGGCGTAACGCGCCAGCGCCCAACCCACCACGGCCGAGACCACGGCGGCCAGGGCACCGGCCAGGGCACCCACGCCCGCCAGTTCGGCACGCTGCACCTGGCGCAGCAGGCCGCTGCCCGCGCCCACGGCACGCATGATGGCGTATTCACGCGCACGCTCCTCGCGTGTGGCTGTGACGGCGGCGAACAGCACCACCAGGCCGGCGGCCAGTGTGAAGCCAAAGAGAAACTCGACCGCACGGCTGACCTGCTCCAGCACGCGCTGCACCTGGGCCAGCGTGGCGCTGAGGTCCACCACGGTGATGTTAGGGAAGTGGCGCACCAGGGCGCTGTCGAAGCCCGCCTTGTCTGGCGCGCGCAGCGCGGCCAGGTAGGTGACCGGCAGCTCCGGCATCCGGCTCACCGGGTACAGGGCGAAGAAGTTGGCGCGCATGGAACCCCAGTCCACCTTGCGCAGCGAGGTGATGGTGCTCTCCTGCGGCAGGCCGGCGATGTCGAAGCGCAGCTTGTCGCCGAGCTTGAGGTTCAGCGTCTTGGCGATGCCCTCTTCCATACTGATGCCGTTGGCATCTTCCGCCGTCCAGCGGCCGGCGACGATGGGGTTGTGGCCGGGCGGCTGGGCGCTGTGCGAGAGGTTGAACTCGCGCTCGACCAGGCGCTGGGCCCGGTCGTCCTCGTAATCCTGCGCCAACACGGGGCGGTCGTTGATGGCCACCAAGCGGCCGCGGATCATGGGGAACCAGTCGTAACCGCTCACGCCGGCCTCGCGCAGCTGGCGCTGGAAGGCCTCGGCCTGGTCGGGCTGGATGTTGATGACAAAACGGTTGGGCGCATCGGCGGGTGTGGCCTGGCGCCAGCTGCGGATCAGGTCGGTGCGCAGCAGCACCAGCAGCAGCAGGGCCAGCAGGCCCACGGCCAGGCTGCTCACCTGCAGCACGGCGTAGATGGGCCGCGCCGAGAGCTGGCGCGTGGCCAGCACCAGCCAGCGCGGCGCGGTGTTCTCACGCACCACACGGCGCAGCAGCAGCACGGCGCCCCAGCTGGCCAGGGCAAAGATGGCCACGGCGCCGCCAAAACCGCCCACGGTGATCAGGCCCAGCTTCAGGTCGCTGCTGGCGGCCAGCAGCAGCACGGCAAAACCGAGCACGCCCAGCGCCAGCACGCCGATGGACATGGGCCGCAGCGTGCCCAGGTCGCGCCGGATCACGCGCAGCGCGGGCACCTGGGCCAGCTGCAGCACCGGCGGCAGGCCGAAGGCCAGCATGAGCGTGAGGCCCATGCCCAGGCCGAAGAAAACGGGCCACAGGCCGGGCGCAGGCAAAGCGGTATCCACCAGGCCCGCCAGCAACAGCACAAAGACATGGTGCACCGCCCAGCCCAGGGCCACGCCCAGGGCACCACCGGCCAGGCCCACCAGCAGGAACTCCAGCGCATGGCTGCGCGCGATGGTGGCTTGCGACAGACCCAGCACACGCAGCATGGCGCAATCGTCCAGATGCTGGTTGGCAAAGGAACGCGCGGCCAGGCCCACGGCCACAGCGCTAAGCAGCGCAGCCAGCAGGGCCACGAGGTTGAGGAATTTCTCGGCGCGCTCCAGCGTCTGCGCCATCTCGGGGCGCCCGCCCTGCAGGGCCTCGATGCGCACACCGCGCAGCTGCTCGCGCTCGACGGCCTCGTTGGCGCGCTTGACGAAGGCATTGACCACCTTGTCTTCACCGGCCACGGCCAGGCGGTAGACCAGGCGGCTGGCCGGCTGAATCAGCTGGGTGGCGGCCAGATCGTTTTGGTTGATGAGGGCGCGCGGCGCGAAGTTGATGAAACCGGCACCACGGTCGGGCTCCACCCCGATCAGACGCGTGATGCGCAAGGCCGCTTCGCCCAGCAGCAGCTTGTCGCCCAATTGCAGGCCCAGTGCATCGAGCAGGGCCGGATCGGCCCAGACCTCACCCGGCGCGGGAATGTCACGTGTGGCCGCTGGCGGTGTGCCCGCTTCCGTGCTGACGGTAAGCTTGCCGCGCAACGGGTAACCCGCCTCCACCGCCTTGAGCGAAACCAGCCGCGTGGCCCCGCCCTGGCTCTCGGCAGCACGGGCCATGGTCGGGAAACTCAGGGAACCGGAGACCTGCAGGCCACTTTGTTGGGCCAGCGCCAACAGGCTGGCCGGGGTGGCGTTGTCGCTGACGATGACGGCATCACCACCCAGCAACTGGCGCGCATCACGCTGCATGCCGCCCTTGAGCCGGTCGGCGAAAAAGCCCACGGCTGTGAGGGCTGCCACGGCCAGTGTCACGGCCAGGATCAGCAGGCGCAGTTGGCCGGCGCGCAGGTCACGCCAGAGGGTTTTCCAGGCGAGTTGCCAGAAGGTGATGTTCATGGGAGCTAGCTTAGGGGATTTCTGATCCTGTCGGTGTGACGGGGTTTTCTTGCCTGCAGGGTTATTGGCTCGGTGACATGCCGGGCTGTGCCCCCGGCAGGGCACTCACTTTCTTTGTCTCGCCAAAGAAAGTAAGCAAAGAAAAGCGAGCCGGGTGCGTCGTCCCTGCGCTGCGCTACGGGCACACTGCGTTGCTCGGACCGGGCGGGGTGCGCGCAAACTCGCTGCGCTCAAACATGCGCGCCCCTTCATCCGCCCGCTCTTGCGCTACTCGCCTTCGCACACGGCACGGGGACCGAATACCCAATAACCCAAAGTCGCTTTTCAGCCAACTCCACACTGCAAGCCGCCAAAACAAAGTCTTCAGATATAAAGCAAATACTTACAAGCGTACTGAAAGTGAATGCGCGATGATTTTTGATCGAATCCTTTGGCTGCCTACATTACATTCGAAGGCTAACGATGCTTGATGAATACTCCTCGAAGCAGCGAGAAAGACTTGCCAAGCTTCGGCCAGACTGGATTCCGTACTTCAGCGAATCCCCCCACAAAGAAGCTGATACGTCTTATCTTCTTGTGAAGATCCCATCTCCAGGCAACGCCGAAGATACGCTCTTTCTCTACACCTCTGATGAAGAAGTGACGATAGCTTTCGGCGTATGGGAATGGCACTTCCCCGACCCGTCGAATCCAGCACAAGAAGAGCTCGAGACAGCAGTAGATCGGATCGCGAAACTCCAGAATGATGAGCTTGTCATTGTGAGCTCTTGGCTTGATAAGCAATGGCTTGGCTCAAGAATCATTGCCCCTGAAGAGCCATTGGTCATTCCAGATTTTGCTGTTGATGCAAAGAGCGTAAAGGTGCTTTCATGGTCAGGGCGTTTAAATCGCGAAGTTACGCTCTAATTTGAGTGCTGGAATTCATAGCCATCTCTACTTCTTTTCATGCACGACAAGGGCACGCGACAGCGTGCTCTTGTCGTTGTATCTTCGGTTTTCGGTATCCAAACCCTTGTGTATGTGCCGAGAAGCGCAGCGTCAGGCGGATGAAGATCCGCGCATGTTTGAGCGCAGCGAGTTTGCGCGGATCCCGCCTGACGCGAGCATCGCAGGTTGCCCCGGCGTAGCCGGGGTCACAGACACCAGGGACGCCTTTCTTTTGGGTACTTTGCTTTGGCGAAGCAAAGAAAAGTACCTCGCCCGCCGGGGCGAGACCCGGCTTGCCACGCAAACAACAATCTAGGAAGAAGCTCAGGCAGCAGCCCGAAGTTTCGGGCCAGCCAGATCCGGCTGGAGCACAAGCCGATGCGCAGCCGTATAGCAATAGAAATGCCGCCCAGTCGCCCGTCCAATGGCACAAAGCCCAACGCGCTCGGCAACCGCATGCCCCATCTGCGTAACTACACTCCGTGAGACAACGATAGGCACCCCCATCTGCGCCGACTTGATCACCATCTCACTCGTCAGCCGTCCGGTCGTGTAGAACACCTTGTCGGCAGAACCCATAGCAGCAGCGTCCTGCATCCACATCCACCCCGCAATCGTGTCAATCGCGTTGTGCCGCCCCACATCCTCGACAAAGATCAGCATCTCCTCGCCGCGGAACAGCGCACAGCCGTGCACCGAGCCGGCCGACTTGTAGGTGCTCTCCTGCAGGCGGATGGCGTTGACGATGCCGTAGAGCTGAGCCTGGGTGAGCGTGGCTTCGGGCAGCTGGATCTGGTCCACCTCGTCCATCATGTCGCCGAACACACTGCCCTGGCCGCAACCGGTGGTGACCACACGCTTGGACGTGCGCTCCTCGATGTCGGTGATGCCGGCGCGGGTCTTGACGGCAGCGGCGCCGACGTCCCAGTCCACGGTGATGGATTCGATCTCGGCCACCGAGCGCACCAGGCGCTGGTTGCGCAGGAAACCGAGCACCAGCAGTTCGGGGTGGCCGCCCAGGGTCATAAGCGTGACCAGCTCGCGCTTGTCGACATAGACGGTGAGCGCCCGCTCTGCGGGGATGGACAGGGGCGTGGCCTCGCCGTGCTCGTTGATGGCCGTGACTTCGCGCGTCAGAGGCGCCTGGGCCCGGGTGAGATGTGGCAGGGACATGGATGGCAGCGTACAACAAAACGGGCCGGGCTTTGCAGCCCGGCCCGTGAGACCTCAACCCGTGCGGGGATCAGGACTTCTTGGCTTTTCCGGCAACCGGCGCTGGCGCTGCGGCAGGTGCTGCAGCCGTGGCTGGCTTGTAGACGAAGGGGCCGGGATCGGCGCAAGGTGCGGTGACCACGGGTTTGGCGTCCTTGCCGGCCTTGCCCGACTTGCGGTACTGGGCGGCCACCTTGTCCTGCGACTTGCACAGCTTGTAGCCGTCGACCTTGCCGGCATGGGCGGTCTTGGCGGCCGCCTCGGCGGCCTTGGCCTTGGCTTCGTCGTTCGGGGCGGGCAGCTTGGCCAGGGCGGAGACGCTCAGGCTCAAGGCGGCGATGAATACGGCGATGGATTTCATGTGGGCCTCTCTTGTTGTGATCAGGCTTTGACGGGAGCGCCGGGCGCGGCCGGCTGGGTGCGCTGCGCCGGGATCTTGCCGGCCTTGATGTCGTCGTACCAGAGCTCGTGGTGCTCCTTGGCCCAGGTCTCGTCGACATAACCGGTCTTCATGGCGGTGTAGGCGCCGGCCATGCCGAGCGTGCCCATGTAGATGTGGCCGATGAACATGGCCATCATCAGCACGGTGGCCACGCCGTGGACCATGTGGGCGATCTGCATGTCACCACGCAGGTAGTCCAAGCCCGGCACCAGCTTGTCCAGCACCAGGCCGGAGGCCACGACGACCAGGCCCAGCACGAACACGCCGGCCCAGAACAGCACTTTCTCGCCGGCATTGAAGCGGTGCGAGGCGACCTCGTGCCCGGACAGCAGGCCGCCGCCCTTGACCAGCCAGGTGATGTCTTCCTTGCGCGGCAGGTTGTCCTTGACGAAGGTGAGGATGACCACCACCAGCGAAACGGCAAACACCGGGCCGGCGAAGTTGTGCAGATTTTTCAGCACATAGCTCAGCCAGCCGAACAGGGTGCCGCCGATGACCGGGTGCAGGAAGTACTTGCCGAAGGCCATGACGAGGCCGGAGATCGCCAGGATGGAGAAGGCGATGGCATTGGCCCAGTGGGCCGAGCGCTCGAAGGCGGTGAAACGCTCGATCTTGCGGCCGGTCTCGGCGCCGTGCAGCTGCAGGGTGCCCTTGCGCCAGTAGAAGATGCCCACCGCGCCCAGCGCGATCAGGATCAGAGCGCCGCCGTAGGGAATGATCCACTGGTTGCGCACCTGGCGCCAGGCTTCGCCGGCGTTGGTGAGCATGGAACCCGGGTACTGCACGAAGGGCTGGATCAGGTTGCCGGCCTCCGGCGCTTCGCTCTTGGGCAGGCTGCTGTAGCCGCTCACGCCGGCACCGACCGCACGCCACATGGGCGCGTTGTTGCCGGGCTGCACCGCCGCGCGCTCGGCATTGGTCTGCGTGGCGTAACCCGGCTCCTGGCTGGCGTCAGGCTTGACGTCGAAGATGTTCTGGCCCTTGATGCCACCGGCGGGGGCCGGTGCCGCCTTCGCAGGCGGTGCATCAAGTTTCAGTTTGTCCTGCTGGGCGTGGACCGGTGCGGCCCAGCCCAGGGCCATGAGCATGGCCAGGGCAAGCACTTTTTTCATGAGGCGTCCGATCTTCAGTTGACCCGGTTGTACTCGTTCTGGCCGTACTGGCCGCGCGCCTTGAGCTTGGACTCCCAGTTGGCCTTGTCGCCGGACTTCCAGCCCGGTTCGACATAAGCCTTGCCGGTGCCCGTGTGCGGCGCCGCATCCTGCTTGGCACCACCGATGCCCTGGGGCGACTCGCCGCAGGCGGCCAGCAGGAACGCAGCGGAAACGATGATCAGTGCTTTTTTCATGACTTGGCTCCTGCGGGTGCCGGCTGGCCAGCCTGGCGCGAGCCGTAGGCTGTGCCCCAGCCCCAGACTTCGGCGCCCTTGCCGCGTTGCAGCACGCGGGTGCGGAAGATGTCGGCCACCATGTCGCCGTCACCGGCGAGCAGGGCCTTGGTCGAACACATTTCGGCACAGGCCGGCAGCTTGCCTTCGGCCAGGCGGTTGCGCCCGTATTTCTCGAACTCGGCCTGGCTGCCGTTGGCCTCGGGGCCGCCGGCGCAGAAGGTGCACTTGTCCATCTTGCCGCGCACGCCGAAGGTGCCCTGCGAAGGGAACTGCGGCGCGCCGAAGGGGCAGGCATAGGAGCAGTAGCCGCAGCCGATGCAGATGTCCTTGTCGTGCAGCACCACACCCTCGTCGGTGCGGTAGAAGCAGTTGACCGGGCAGACCGCCATGCAGGGTGCATCGCTGCAATGCATGCAGGCCACCGAGATGGATTTCTCGCCGGGCACGCCGTCGTTGAGGGTGACCACGCGGCGGCGGTTCACACCCCAGGGGACTTCGTGCTCGTTCTTGCAGGCGGTGACGCAGCCGTTGCACTCGATGCAGCGCTCGGCGTCACAAACAAATTTCATTCGTGCCATGACGTTACTCCTCAGGCTTTCTCGATGTTGCAGATCGTGGTCTTGGTTTCCTGCATCATGGTCACGCTGTCATAACCATATGTCGTTGCAGTGTTGACCGCCTCGCCGCGCACGATGGGCGCCGCACCCTTGGGGTAGTAGGCCAGCATGTCGGCACCCTGCCAACGACCGGAGAAGTGGAAGGGCATCCAGACCGTGTCGGGCGCGACGCGCTCGGTCACCAGGGCCTGCACGTTCAGCTTGGCGCCGGTCGGGCTGTGCAGCCAGACACGTTCGCCGTTGCGGATGCCGCGCTCGGCCGCCGTCTTCGGGTTGATTTCCACGAAGGACTCCTGCTGCAGTTCGGCCAGCCAGGGGTTGGAGCGGGTTTCCTCGCCGCCGCCTTCGTACTCGACCAGACGGCCGGAGGACATGATGAGCGGGAACTTCTCGTGCAGTTTGTCGGCAATGTTCTTGGTCTGCAGCGACTTGTACAGCGTGGGCAGGCGCCAGAAGGCCTTCTTGTCGTCGTGCGTCGGGTACTTGGCCATGAGTTCGGGCCGGGTACCGTAGAGTGGCTCGCGGTGCTGCGGCACAGGATCGGGGAAGTTCCAGACCAGGGCGCGCGCCTTGGCGTTGCCGAAGGGGTGGCAGCCGTGGTTCTGCATGAACACGCGGATCATGCCGCCCGAGGAATCGGTCTTCCAGTTCTTGCCTTCGGCGGCCTTGGCTTCGGCTTCGGTGAGCTCACCCCACCAGCCCAGCTTCTTGAGCAGCACGTGGTCGAGTTCCGGATAACCGGTGGTGATGTCGGCGCCCTTGGAATAGGAGCCGTCCTCGGCCAGAAGGTTCTTGCCGTCCTTCTCCACGCCGAAGTTGGCGCGGAAGTTGCCGCCGCCGTCCATGACGTGCTTGCTGGTGTCGTACAGATTGGGCGAACCCGGGTGCTTGAGCGCGGGCGTGCCGTAGCAGGGCCAGGGCAGGCCGAAGTAGTCACCCGACATGTCGTAGCCGGTTTCCTTGTCGACCACCTTGCCCTTGCACTTGAGCGTCTTCACGTCGAAGGCATCCATGTGGCGCATGTGGGCCTTCAGGCGCTCGGGGCTCTGTCCGGTGTAGCCGATGGTCCAGACGCCGCGGTTGATCTCGCGCAGGATGTCTTCCGGCACGGGCTCGTCCATGCCCTTGACCTTCTGCATCTTGTAGTTCTTGGAGAGCTCCTTGGCGAAGCCGAGCTTCTCGGCCAGCTGGTGCATGATCATGTGGTCGCTGCGGCTCTCCCACAGCGGCTCGATGACCTTCTCGCGCCACTGGATGGAGCGGTTGGAGGCGGTGCAGGAACCGCTGGTCTCGAACTGGGTGGCGGCCGGCAGCAGGTAGACCGCGCGATTCGGGTTGAGGTCTTCAGCCTTGCCAGGCATGGCGGCCATGGCGGCCGTGGCCGAGGGGTAGGGGTCCACCACGACCAGCAGGTATACACGGAATTGAAGGACACAATGGTTTAGATGGAGCAACAGGACCAATGGGTCTTCAAGGAATGCCAGGAATGGATGGAATGATGGGAATGCCAGGAATG
>CAUPQO010000056.1:0-17119 GCA_963513295.1 uncultured Hylemonella sp. | reverse complement strand
TGTGGCCGCCGAGACCCTGTGCAACACCGGTCTGGTGGTGCTGGCCGGCGAGATCACGACCAATGCGCATGTGGACTACATCCAGGTCGCGCGCGACACCATCAAACGCATCGGCTACGACAACACCGAATACGGCATCGACTACAAGGGTTGCGCCGTGCTCGTGGCCTACGACAAGCAGTCCAACGACATCGCCCAGGGCGTGGACCACGCCAGCGACGACCACCTCAACATCGGCGCCGGCGACCAGGGCCTGATGTTCGGCTACGCCTGCGACGAAACGCCGGCCCTGATGCCCGCGCCCATCCATTACGCACACCGCCTGGTCGAGCGCCAGGCCCAGTTGCGCAAGGACGGCCGCCTGCCCTTCCTGCGCCCCGACGCCAAGAGCCAGGTGACCATGCGTTATGTGGACGGCAAGCCGCACAGCATCGACACCGTGGTGCTCTCCACCCAGCATAGCCCGGACCAGTCCGAGACCGCCACCAAGCTCAAGGCCAGCTTCTACGAAGCCGTGATCGAGGAGATCATCAAGCCCGTGCTGCCCAAGGAATGGCTGAAGGACACCAAGTACCTGGTCAACCCCACCGGCCGTTTTGTTGTCGGCGGCCCCCAGGGTGACTGCGGCCTGACCGGTCGCAAGATCATCGTCGACACCTACGGCGGCGCCTGCCCGCACGGTGGCGGCGCCTTCTCGGGCAAGGACCCGTCCAAGGTGGACCGCTCGGCTGCCTACGCCACGCGTTACGTGGCCAAGAACATCGTGGCTGCCGGCCTGGCCAAGAAGTGCCAGATCCAGGTGGCTTACGCCATCGGCGTGGCCAAGCCCATGAACATCACGGTCAACACCATGGGCACCGGCGTCATCTCCGACGAGAAGATTGCCGCCCTGGTGGCCGAGCACTTCGACCTGCGTCCCAAGGGCATCATCCTGATGCTGGACCTGCTGCGCCCAATCTACGAGAAGTCGGCCGCCTACGGTCACTTTGGTCGTGAAGAGCCCGAGTTCACCTGGGAACGTACGGACAAGGCCCAGGCGCTGCGTGCGGCGGCCGGGCTGTAAGCACGGCATGCGCGCAGCGCGTCCTGGCCTTTGCGGCGAAGGCTGACTTCGCACCGCGAAGTCAAGGCGCGCAGCGCCGGCCGTAGCCACAAGGCATCGAGAACAAGGAAACACAGATGAAACTGCAGACACAACGCTGGATCGACCGCTGGGTTGGTCAGCTTCTGTGTTCTGCAGTTTCCTTGTGGGCCCGTCTGCTCGGCACGCGTGTGCCGAAAGTCGATCGCCGGCAAGCACCACGCCATATCCTGGTCATCCTGCTGTCCGAGATGGGCAGCATCGTACTGGCTGGCCCCATGTTCAAGGCCCTGCGCGAACAGTACCCCGGCGTCACCCTGCATGTGCTGCAACTGAAGAAAAACCAGGAAGTCGCGCGTTTGCTGCGCCTGACGGAAGATGCCAACTTCCACGGCCTGGACGACAGTTCCCCCTTCCGACTGGCGAGTGACATCTGGCGCGTGAGCGTGGCCATGCGCCGTTTGCCGCTGGATGCCGTGATCGACTGCGAACTGTTCTCGCGCGTCAGCAGCCTGCTGTGCTACCTCACGGGCGCGCCGCGCCGCGCGGGTTTCACGCCACACACCCAGGAAGGTCTGTACCGCGGCAGCTACATCAACTGCGCGATTCCCTACAACCCCTACCAGCACATCAGCAAGCAGTTCCTCTCGCTGGTCGATGCGCTGGACAGCGAAGGCGGCCCGCGTCACAAGGCAGCGCCCATCCGCGAGTTGCCGGCTGAAACCGGCCTGTCCGTGCCCTTCACGCCTGAGGAACTGCGCACCTATCGCGAACAGGTCCTGCGTGACCACCCCGTGCTGGCCGGCCGCAAGATCGCCCTCATGTACCCGGGCGGCGGCATCCTGCCCGAACGCGCCTGGCCGGCCGCGCACTACGCCCGCGTCGCCAAAGGCCTGTGTGATGCCGGCCATGCCGTGGCCTTCATCGGCCTGAAGGACGACCTGGCCCTGGCGAACGAGATCCGCGCCCAGGTGGGCAGCGAGTATTGCGTGGCGCTGACCGGCTACACACGCAGCTTGCGCGAGCTGCTGATGCTCTTCCACGCCAGCGAGCTGCTGCTGACCAACGACGGCGGCCCCGGCCACTTCGCCAGCCTCACGCCCATCCGCGTGCTGATGTTCTTCGGCCCCGAGACCGGCAAGCTCTACGGTCCGCTGCCCGGCATCGGCCCCAAGGCTACGGTCTACGAATCGGGCATCGCCTGCTCGCCCTGCCTCTCGGCCTACAACCACCGCCTCACCTTCTGTGACGGCGACAACCAGTGCCTCAAGCGCATCGCCCCGGATCCCGTGTTGGCCGACGCGCTGCAGGCCCTGCACAACACGCCTGCGACCGCATGAGTTCTCCCTCCCTGCGCGAACGCATCTGGCAACTGGTCGACTGGCTGCACGGCTTCCGCTACGTGCGCTTCGGTATCGTAGGCGCCAGCGGTACCGTCGTGAACCTGGCCGTGCTCTACGTGGCGCACGAATACCTGTTCCGCGCCATCGAACCCGTCGGCAGCAAGCCCTATTTCTCGCTGGCCCTGGCCATCGCCGTGGCCACGGTCAACAACTTCACCTGGAACCGGCTCTGGACCTGGTCGGACCGGCAGCACGCCACGGCCGTCGAGGAAGGCCAGCGCCTGCGCAAGCGCAGCCTGCTCGCGCAGCTGGGCCAGTACGCCACGGCATCCTGGCTGGGCATCCTGCTGCAGTACGCGCTGACGCTGTGGCTCACGCACCTGGGCCTGCACTACCTGATCGCCAACGTCACAGCCATCGTGATTGCCAGCGTGAGCAACTTCATCGCCAACGACCGCTGGACTTTCAAGCACAAGCGTTAGCCATAATCGTGCCTGTCCCAACCCATTGGGGCTCACGACGCATGCAAACATCCTTCCTCTCTTCAGAGCGCTCGGCCACGGCCTTCTGGCTGGCCCTGCTGCTGCTCGGCTTCGCCATCTACCTCCAGGGCCTGGGCGGCCAGTACGTGCCAACCAATGGCGACGAGATGGTCTACGCCCATATCGCGCGCGCGACCGCTGAGACCGGACAGTGGCTGCCCCTGGCCTCGGAACTGGAGAACATGCGTAATACCAAGCCGCCCCTGCTGATCTGGCAGGCCATGGCGGCCGGTGGCTGGGGTGAGCACTGGACACTGGCCGCCCTGCGCGCGCCCAGCTTTTTGTACCTGCTGGTGATCTGCGGCGGCATCGTGCTGAGCTTGCGCGCCGTCACGCAACGCTGGCAGGAGGGATTGATGGCCGCCTGCGTCTTCCTGGCCTTCCTCAGCACCTTCCGCTACGGCCGCCCCTACCTCACCAGCGCCGCTGAAACTTTCTGGTTCAGCCTGCCGCTGTTCGCCCTGCTCAGTCAGCGCGCACGCCTGCCGGCTTCCAGCCCGGGCTGGATCGCGCACAGCCTCATCGGCCTTGCGCTTGGGCTGGGCCTGGCCTACAAGTCCTTCGCGCTCGTGGCCCCGGCCACGGCCGCCTGGTGGCTGGCCCTGGTGGCCAGCGAGTCGCACCTGGGCTGGCCCGCGCTGCTGCGCCACAGTTTGCGCGTGGCCTTCAGCGCGCTGCTGGCGCTGGGCGTGTTCGCACTCTGGTTCGTGCTGGACCCGGATCCGCAAGCGGTGTGGCGCGAATTCATCGTCGGCGAGAACGCCGCCAAGTTCGCCGATACGCGCGGTTACTGGCGCGCCGCCCTGGCTTTTGATGGTTCCGGCATCTGGTCTCAGCTGCTGGCTTATGCGGTGAACGCCGGCCTGCTGTTTTTCGTGCTGCCGGGCCTGGCCTGGCTGGGCCTGAAAGCTTTGCCGCAGCTGCGCCGGCACTGGCCCCTGCCCGTAGCGCAAGCCATCCTGCTGGCCTGGGCAGGGGTCTGGTTGCTGGTGTTCCTCTTCCCGAGCCAGCGCTCGGCCCGCTACGTGATCCCGGCCATGCCGGCCGTGGCCATGCTGCTGGCCTTGTACTGGCGCGACATTCCGCGCGCCTGGTTCCTGCCCACACTGCTGCTGGCCGCACCTGTCCTGCTGGTGCTGGCACGCCTGGCCTGGGTAGGCCATGAGATCGGCCTGGCTTCCGTGCCCGAGATCAGTCTCACGCTGGGGATCGTGGTCACCGCTCTCGCCTGCATCGTGGCGGGCCTGTGGCGCAGTGCCTGGAGCCGCGGCGCGGCCGTGCTCACCACTCTGCTGATCTACGCCGCCTTCAACGCCCTGGTCGCCCCGATGGACGGCCCCGCTGGCCGCTATGACGAGCGCGCCATCGCGGCGGCACCAGTCGGCCGCATTGCCGTGCCCTCGGGTTTCAACGGCCAGTTCGAGCGCTTCCAGTTCCTGCTGCCTGGCCAACACCAGTTCCTGCCCTATGACAGCCGCGCCCAGGCGCGCGCGCGCCGTGGTCCCGATGCCGAAGGCCAGGCCCAGGCTGCGCAAGAGCTGCATCAGTTGCTGAGCACCCATGAAGCGGTGGTCTGGACCGCCAGCCATGGCGAACAGACCGCACCGCCCTGCCTGCCGGGTTGCCGTGTGCTGGGCGAACGCTGGCTGCTGACCAGCCGGCACGCGCCGGGCGAGATCCGCAAGGACAACCTCTGGTACCCGCAGCAGTGGCTGTACCGCAGGGAATGGTTGCTGGTGCGCTCTTAAGCGTGAGAGCGGCGCAAGTGGCGCCGCAGCCAGTCCACCTGGAGCAGCAACCAGAGCCCGGGGTCCAGCACGGCATCCCAGACATTGCCGCTGGGCAGGCGCAAAAGCACATGCAGCAGCAGCGCAGCCACCAGCAATCCTGACAGGGTGGCGTTGCCGCGCAGCAGCCAGGGCAGACAGCCCAGCAGCACCATCACACCGAGCGTCAGCGGTGCAAAACCCCATGCATACAGGCTCAGCGGCCACAGGGCAAAGGTGTCGAGCAGCAGGGCCCAACCCAGCAGAGCCAGGGCCGGCGCCCCGCCACGCAAGCTCTCGAACCCACTGGCACCCGGTGTCTGCGGCCGGTAGTGCCGTAGCAGCACCCAGGCGCACAGCAGCGCCAGCAAGCCGCTGGGAGCACGAAACGCCAGGCCCAGCCAGAAGGCGGGCGACAGCCCGCCGGGCAGCAGGCAGCAGAGCAGCAGGAGCGGCGGCAGCCAGCGCTGCAAGCCCATCGGGTTCATCCCGCGGCGACGCAGGAGCACGAGCGCCAGGGCGGCCAGCACCAGTCCCCAGGCCAGCCCCAGGTAGAAACGACCCGCCAGCGGGGCGGGCAATGCACTCACCTGCGTTGACAGCAGGGTGGTGGACAGCTGACTCAGTTCCATCATCCGACCCTAGCGTGCCACCGGCACAAAAATGTAGCGCTGCCAGGCGATCGCCTGGCGTTGCTCGGTGTAACTGACCCACAGGCTGTCGTCGGCCCAGGCCATGGAGGGGTAGGACATCTCGCTGCCCGCCGGGGCCTGCGCCAGCGTTTCCAGCACCGTCCACTCCAGGCCATCGCGCGACTGGCTCAGCACCAGTTGCGCCCGGGATTCGGTGCGCGGGTTGTGCGCCAGGAACATCAGGTCGGGCCGCAGCGCCAGACCTGCCACGGAAGCGTCGGGGTTGGCGGGTCCGGGGTCGGGCAGATCCAACCAGCTGCGCCCGCCGTCGCCAGTCTGCACCGCGCGCAACTTGCGGTCCGTGCGGTTGTCGCGCAGCAAAGCCAGCCATTCGGTCTCGCTGCGTGCGAGCAAGGTCGGTTGCAGCAGGTCGCGGCGCTGCGACATGCGCGTCATGCCGCGAAACTCACCGGCCGCATCAAAACGCAGGGCCAGCGGGTACTTCACACCGATTTCGAAATATACCGGCAGGACCATGCCGCCATCGGCCAGCGGCAAGGGCATGGCACGCACCAGATGGCTGGTGTTCCACAGCCAGGACAGGGGCAAAGTGCGCAGCGGCACAAAAGGCTGCTGCGCAGCGTCCTGGCGCAAATGCAGGATGCGCCCGGCCGCCCACCCGCCCAGGCCGGTGGCCACGACAAAAAGATGGGTCCGCCCCTGGGCGTCACGCCAGGCCACCGGGTTGCCGATACGACGCAGGCCATGGCCCAGTTGCGCACTGGCGCTGTGCCGGTTCACCACATAAGTGGCCGGGGTCCACTGCTGGGTGGCACGCTCGAACTGTGACAAGGCACTCTGCACGTCCGCCCCACTTTCGCGGGAACCGGCAAACCAGTAGGCCTGCACGGCCGCCGCATGGTCCGCCGGCATGGCCAGCAGGGTGCTGGCATGGGCTGCGGGCGTGTTCGGCGGCATGGGAATACGGCCGGCCGCCTTCAGGGCCAGCAGCGCCGGAGCGGGTACCGCTGCCACCGGCCAGCCGGCCCGTGCCGCTGGCAATGCCCCCTCGCGCCACCACAGATCCAGGGCCAGAACAGCCAGGCTGAGGGTCAGTGCAAGCAGCCAATAGCTGAGACCCGCTGTTGCAGGCCTGGGATTCGACGTATCAGTCACGAATAAGCGTGGGAAACGGGACGTTGTGGGGGAAAGCAGCCCCGCAGTGTAGCGAATCACCTCCGCGCACCCCCTGGCGGCCCATCTTGAAACCGGGCAAAAATGCCTTATGATTAGCACTCGCTGGACTCGAGTGCTAACAGCCCGAAGTCAAGTCAAGTTAATGAGCACCAACTTTTGGTGTTCGCTTCTTTTGCTAACCCTGTTTCTAACTGTAGGAGATCCCTGATGAAACTGCGTCCTCTGGCCGATCGCGTGATTGTCAAACGCGTTGAAAACGAAACCAAGACCGCCTCCGGCATCGTCATCCCCGACAGCGCCGCCGAGAAGCCCGACCAGGGCGAAGTCCTGGCTGTGGGCCCCGGCCGCAAGAACGACAAGGGCGAAATCATCGCCATGAACGTCAAGATCGGCGACCGTGTCCTGTTCGGCAAGTACAGCGGCCAGACCGTCAAGGTCGGCGGCGACGAACTGCTGGTCATGAAGGAAGAAGACCTGTTTGCCGTGGTGGAGAAGTAAATCGCAACGCGATTTATCCATCCGACTTAATCGTTTGAATTTGAATCTGGAGTAAGACAAATGGCAGCTAAAGACGTAATTTTCGGCGGCGAAGCCCGCGCACGCATGGTCGAGGGTGTGAACATCCTGGCCAACGCCGTCAAGGTGACCCTGGGCCCCAAGGGCCGCAACGTGGTGCTCGAGCGCTCCTTCGGCGCCCCCACCGTGACCAAGGACGGCGTGTCCGTGGCCAAGGAAATCGAGCTGAAGGACAAGCTGCAGAACATGGGCGCGCAGATGGTCAAGGAAGTTGCTTCCAAGACCTCCGACAACGCCGGTGACGGCACCACCACCGCCACCGTGCTGGCCCAGGCCATCGTGCGCGAAGGCATGAAGTACGTGGCCGCCGGCATGAACCCCATGGACCTCAAGCGCGGCATCGACAAGGCCGTCACGGCCCTGATCGAGCAGTTGAAGAAGGCCTCCAAGCCCACCACCACCTCCAAGGAAATCGCCCAGGTCGGCTCCATCTCCGCCAACAGCGACGTCAGCATCGGCGAGATCATCGCCAATGCCATGGACAAGGTCGGCAAGGAAGGCGTGATCACCGTGGAAGATGGCAAGTCGCTGCAGAACGAACTCGACGTGGTCGAGGGCATGCAGTTCGACCGTGGCTACCTGTCGCCCTACTTCATCAACAACCCGGAGAAGCAGGCTGCCATCCTGGACAACCCCTTCATCCTGCTGTACGACAAGAAGGTGTCCAACATCCGTGACCTGCTGCCCACGCTGGAGCAGGTGGCCAAGGCTGGCCGCCCGCTGCTGATCATTGCCGAGGACGTCGAGGGCGAAGCCCTGGCGACCCTGGTGGTCAACACCATCCGCGGCATCCTGAAGGTCGTGGCCGTCAAGGCTCCGGGCTTTGGCGACCGTCGTAAGGCCATGCTGGAAGACATCGCCATCCTGACCGGCGGCAATGTGATCGCCGAAGAGCTGGGCATGTCGCTGGAAAAAGTGGCCCTGACCAATCTGGGCCAGGCCAAGCGTATCGAAGTGGGCAAGGAAAACACCATCATCATCGACGGCAACGGCGCTGCCGCTGACATCGAAGCGCGCGTCAAGCAAGTGCGCGTGCAGATCGAGGAAGCCACCAGCGACTACGACCGCGAGAAGCTGCAAGAGCGCGTGGCCAAGCTGGCCGGCGGTGTGGCCGTGATCAAGGTCGGTGCTGCCACCGAAGTCGAGATGAAGGAAAAGAAGGCCCGCGTGGAAGACGCCCTGCACGCCACCCGCGCTGACGTGGAAGAAGGCATCGAGGCCGGTGGCGGCGTGGCCCTGCTGCGCGCCCGTCAGGCCGCTGGCACCATCAAGGGTGACAACGCCGACCAGGACGCCGGCATCAAGCTGGTGCTCAAGGCCATCGAATCGCCCCTGCGCGAGATCGTCTACAACGCCGGCGGCGAGCCCAGCGTGGTCGTCAACGCCGTGCTGAATGGCAAGGGCAACTACGGCTTCAACGCCGCCAACGACACCTACGGCGACATGATCGAGATGGGCATTCTGGACCCGACCAAGGTGACCCGCACCGCCCTGCAGAACGCTGCATCGGTCGCTTCGCTGATGCTGACCACCGAGTGCATGGTGTCCGAGTCCCCGAAGGACGAGGCTGGTGCTGGCGGCGGCATGCCGGGCGGCATGGGAGGAATGGGCGGCATGGGCGACATGGGCATGTGATGCTCCTTGCCTGAGGGCACATGGCGGCGTTGCAAACGCTTGCCGTGCTGTAAGCACTGTCAGCGCGTTTGCGCCTTGCCCTGTGCCCTCATGCTGCGTCGAGTTGCGTCATTGCACTCGACACAAACAAAAAACCCGCAGTGCTAACACACTGCGGGTTTTTTCTTGGGCGTCTGCTACTTAGCTGCGCAGGCGTTTGAGCAAGCCGGCCGTTGATGCGTCCAGACCCGTCGTATCGCCGCTGGCCAGGCGCGGCTCGATGGCCTGGGCCAGCACCTTGCCAAGCTCCACGCCCCACTGGTCGAAGCTGTTGATGCCCCAGAGCGAGCCGGCCACGAACACGCGGTGCTCGTACAAGGCGATCAGCGCCCCCAGACTGGCCGGAGTGAGTTCCTCAAGCAGCAGGAAGGTGCTGGGCCGGTTGCCCGGCATGTGGCGATGCCCTCCGGCATCCTGCTGCCCCAGCATCAGGGCTTGGGCCTGGGCTAGGCCGTTGGCCAGCAGCTTGTGATGGTGCTCCGACAAATCGTGCGCCACCTTCTTCACGGCGATGAACTCCACCGGAATCACGTCGCTGCCCTGGTGCAGCATCTGGAAATAGGCGTGCTGCCCATTGGCGGCCGGCTCGCCCCAGATCACCGCTGAAGTGGCATAAGGCAAGGCCTGCCCGGCCTCATCGACACGCTTGCCATTGCTCTCCATCTCCAGCTGCTGCAAATAGGCCTGCATGCGGCGCAGGCCGCTGTGGTACGGCGCCACACTGCGGCTGCCGAAGCCGTGGAAATTGCGGTACCAGAGGTCGAGCAGGGCCAGTTGCACCGGCAGGTTGTGCTCCAGCGGCGCCGTGCAGAAATGCTCGTCCATGGCGTGGGCGCCGGCCAGCAGCTCGCGAAAACGCTGCGGACCGATGGCGATGGCGATCGGCAGGCCGATGGCCGACCACATGGAGTAACGCCCGCCCACCCAGTCCCAGAAACCGAAGGTGGTACTGATGCCGAACTCAGCCGCAGCCTGCACATTGCTGGTCAGCGCACAGAAATGGCGTGCAATATTGCGCCCGCCCTGGGCCTCGAACCAGGCCTTGGCCGAGCGGGCATTGGTCATGGTCTCCAGCGTGGTGAAGGACTTGGACGCCACCAGGAACAAGGTGCTCTCGGGCCGCACCTGGCGCAATACACCGCTGAGTTCATGGCCGTCCACGCTGGAGACAAAGTGGTAACGCTTGCCATGGTCGACGAATTCGTCCAGTGCCAGCACCGCCATCTGGGGCCCCAGGTCGGAGCCCCCGATGCCGATGTTCACCACGTCGGTGATGGCCGCATCCTCACGCACCGCCTGGGCATAAGCCAGCATGGCGTTCAGCACGTCTTGTACTTCGCGCAACTCCCCCTGCACGTACGGCGTCAGATGAGTGGCAGTGGCGCTGCCGGGATGGCGCAGCAGGAAGTGCATGGCGGCCCGGTCCTCCGTGCTGTTGACAGGCTCGCCACGGAACATGGCTTCACGGTGCTGCTCCGTCCCGCACTGGCGGGCCAGCTCGGTCAGCTGGGCCTGGATCGCGGCCTGGATGAGGTTCTTGGAGAGGTCGGCGAACACATGCGGCGCCTGCAGGCTCAGGCGCCCGAAGCGGCCCTCGTCCGCGGCAAAAGCCTCGCGCAGGTCCAGGGTTCGCCCCTGCGTCTCGTACAGCGCCCGCAAGGCCGTCCAGGCCGGCGTGCGGTCACATCGCATGCGTGTCATCAGGCAGAGCGTATCAGTTGCTCGAGCTTGAGCGTATCGGCCGCAAAGGCGCGGATGCCCTCGGCCAGCTTCTCGGTGGCCATGGCATCCTCGTTGAGCGCATAACGGAAGCCCGCCTCGTCGTACTGCACGGCCGGCAGGTCCAGGGCACGCGCCGCATCCGGCTCCAGCGCCCGCTGCACCGGCGCCTCGCTGCCCGCCAGCTGGGCCAGCAGTTCAGGCGCGATGGTCAGCAGGTCACACCCCGCCAGCGCCACGATCTGGCCCGTGTTGCGAAAACTCGCGCCCATGACCTCGGTGGCGATGCCGTGGCGTTTGTAGTGGTTGTAGATGGCGCGCACGGATTTCACGCCCGGGTCGTTCGCGCCGCTGTTGGCCGCTTCGTCCCAGCTGCTGCCCGCGCTCTTCCTGTACCAGTCATAGATGCGCCCCACGAAAGGCGAGATCAATTGCACCCTGGCCTGCCCGCAGGCCACCGCCTGGGAAAAAGAAAACAGCAGCGTGAGATTGGTATGGATGCCGCGCTTCTCCAGCTGCGCCGCCGCCTGGATGCCCTCCCAGGTGGCGGCGATCTTGATCAGCACCCGGTCGACCGGGATGCTTTGCGCCTGGTAGAGCTCGATGATGCGCTCGGCGCGCGTCACCGTGGCCTGGGTGTCAAAGCTCAGGCGGGCATCGACCTCGGTGGAAACGCGCCCCGGGATCAACGCCAGGATCTCGCAACCGAAACGCACCAGCAGGCGGTCCACGATCTCGTCCAGCGCACGGCCTTGGAACCGATCCACGGTCTCCTGCAGCAGCGGCCGGTACTCCGGCTTCTGCACCGCCTTGAGAATGAGGGAGGGATTGGTGGTCGCATCCTGCGGCCGGACTGCGGCCAGCTGGTGAAAGTCCCCGGTGTCGGCCACCACGGTGGTGAACTGGCGTAGTGCTTCGAGCTGGTACATGGCTTTGAATTATCGATGAACCTGGAAACTGCAGTTGAGTGCTCGTCTCCAGGTTGTAATAAAATTACAATCCGGCATCTTCGCCTGTAACCCTGCGCTGCCACAAGCGGTGCACAGGAATCCCCATGCTCGATCGTATCCGCGCTTCGCTGCCCTCCCTCGCTCCCGCTGAACAGCGCGTGGGCCAGCTCGTGCTGGCCGATCCGCGCGCCTTTGCCAACCTGCCCGTCAGCGAACTGGCCGACCGCTCGCATGTGAGCAAGCCCACCGTGGTGCGCTTCTGCCGCAGCATGGGCTACGACGGCCTCTCCGACTTCAAGCTCAAGCTGGCCGGCACCGTCAGCGAGGGCGTGCCCTTCATCCACCGCAGCGTGGACGTGGACGACAAGACCAGCGACGTGGTGGTCAAGGTCATCGACAACACGGTCGCGGCCTTCCTGAAATACCGCAACGACGCGTCCACCGCCGCCATCGACAAGGCCGCCGCCATCCTGGCCGCCACCTACAAGACCGGCAAGCGCATCGAGTTCATCGGCGCGGGCAACTCGGGCATCGTGGCGCTGGACGCGCAGCACAAGTTCTTCCGTCTGGGCGTGAACACCGTGGCCTACAGCGACGGCCACATGCAGGTCATGAGCGCCTCGCTCATGGGCCCGGGCGACTGCCTGGTGGTCATCTCCAACTCGGGCCGCACACGCGACCTGATGGATGCCTGCGACATCGCGCGCAAGAACGGCGCCACCACCATCGTCATCACCACCAGCGGCTCGCCGCTGGCCATGGCCGGCCACATCCATCTGGCCGCCGACCACCCCGAAGGCTACGACCGCTACAGCCCCATGGTCTCGCGCCTGATGCACCTGATGATCGTGGACATCCTGGCCACCTGCGTGGCCCTGCGCATCGGCGGCAACCGCCTGCAGCCCATGCTCAAGGAAATGAAGAACAACCTGCGCAACAAGCGCTACGCCTGAAGCGCAGCCCCAGCACTAGGGGTTGCGTGCCAGCAAGGCGCCATCCAGTTCCACCGGCCCGTACCAGGCGCGGACATGGCTGCCGGTGTTGTCGCTGTCGGTCATGAGGGCCACGCCGATCAGCCGGCCGGGCTCTTCGCCAAACACCTTGCGGTAGTCGGCACGTACATCGCGCTCATAGTCCAGCCACTGGTCCAGCCGGGCCGCGCCGGATTCCACCACCAGCTTGCGGATGCGGTCGGTGCGCGGATTGGTGATGACGCTGCCGGCCTCGCGCGTGGGGCACCAGACATACATCAGCGTGGCATAGGGCAGGGGCTCACCCGTCATGAGCAAGACCAGTTCGGACAGCAGGTGGTCGCGCGCGGACAGGCGCGAGCGATCGCCCTCGAAAGACAGCACCACCCGCACCACAGAATCGGCCACCTCGCGTCGCGCCAGGTCGGCCTGGGGCATCAAGGCCGGCACCTTCCAGGAAAAACGGATGGCACCGAGTTCGGCTGGGGTTATGTTCACGCGCTGGCGCATCAGGCTGGCCGACGACCGTGCCTGAACTTCCAGCGCGGCACGCTGCCCGTCGCGCACCGGCACATAGGCGGTGGGCGTCTTGCCGGGCAGGGTCATGTGCGACCAGCCCGGGTAAGCCATGGTTGATGCCACTGGCTCGCTGCCATCGCGCCCGATCGGCGGGGCGCTGCAGCCGGCCGACAACAGGGCTGCTATCGGCAGGATCCAGCGCTGCATTTGTGCGAGACCGTTGTGTTTTTTCAGCATGAGGGTGGGCCCGGGGGCCCTGCAGTCCAATTCAGCTCTTTCATAAAAAAACCCTGCCGCGTTGCCACGGCAGGGTTTTCGCTTCAATCATCTACTGGCCAAAGCCAGCGTCAGATCAGAAGTTGTGGCGCAGGCCCACCAGGATGGTGGTAGCGTCATTGACAGTGGCGCCGGAGGCGACGTTGTCGGTCGACACGTTCACATAACGCACGTAGGTCGTGGTGCGCTTGCTCATGGCGTACTGCAGGCCGACAGCCAAGCTGTCCTTGTCCTGGTTGCTGGCCAGCTTGTCATCCACCATATTGATGTTGGCGGTCAGGGTCAGAGCGGGCGACAGCGGCACGTCGGCAGCGACGTTCCAGCCGGTTTGCTCAACCGACGTCGCGCCAGCAGCGTTCGTCGTCTCGTGGTCATGACCACCCAGCGTGAACTTGGCAAAGCCGAAGTTGTAGGACACGTAGTAGTTGGTCTGGCTGATTTCAGTGCTAGCAGTGGCAGTCGCACCAGTCGTCTTGTCATGATCCTTGCTGTACACAGACACACCACCAGCCAGCGGGCCGTTGGCATAGAACAGGCCGAGGTCGGACTGAGCACCCACCGAGGTCGCACCGGCGGCGGTGGCAGCGGTCTCGTTCTCAGGCACGTACATCAGGCCGAAGCTGAAGCCGGAGAAGTTGGGCGAACCGTAGACGATGGAGCTGTCGAAACGGGTCAGAGCGGTACCGAAACCGGCGCTGTTGGCGCGGCCGCCGTCCTTGGTGCCGAAAGCGGCGCCACGGGCGCTCTGAATCGTCAGCGAGGGGGTGTTGGGAGCGCCAAGCTTGATGGAGCCGAAGGCGCCTTCCAGGCCGACGAACATCTGGCCGTTGGACTGCGGAGACGTAGAGGTCACCGAAGCGGTAGCCGTAACAGTCAGGGTAGCGTCATAGGTCACAGAGCCGGAAGCAGCGCCGGTGTCGTAGGGCTCGAAGTTGTGCTCGTACAGGAACACGGCCTTCAGGCCACCGCCCAGGTCTTCAGTACCCGACAGGGTGAAACCGGTCGTGGCGATGCCGTCCTTGCCCAGCAGGCTGGTGTCGTAGGAGGTGCCGTTGGACTGGTCGTTGCCGGTCATGCGGTAGGTAGCGTCAAACGTGCCGGTGATGGTCACTTGAGCGAAAGCGCTGGTGGCAGCCAGGGCGGCCACGGCAATCAGGGTCTTTTTCATATTGAAAGTTCTCCAAAGGTTTAACAAGGGTCCCGAAGGGAGGTTTCGGTCCCCGGGCCAACCTCCTCTAACAAGGAAGTTGAAGGTATTGCACCAGAGGGCCTAGCCCGGGTCAAAGGAAAAACCCGGAGTCGGTCTGATTTCACCCGGCTTTCGTTGTCGCTCTGCAACATTGCCCAAACAAGAGGCAGCCCCCGCATCAGCAATATGAACACTTGATGAAAAAGCGCCGAATACAGAGCCGATAATGGAGCCCATCATGCAAACCCTGCTCGCGGACTTGGCCATCAGCATGTCCCAGTTCAAGAAGAACCCGGCAGCGGTGCTGCGCCAAGCGGCCGGCCAGCCGGTGGCCGTACTCAACCACAACAAGGTCGACTTCTATCTGCTGGAGCCTGCGCTTTTGGCGACCCTGCTGGACGAAATCGGGCGGCTGCAAGCCGCCGCCCTGCCATCCATGCAGTTGCCCCCACCGGGCACGCGCCGGCAACAACTGGAAGCCTTGTTGAGCCAGGCCAAAGCCGCCGGGCGCTGAATTCGGGACAATCCGACCATGACCACGCCCATCGACGCCCTGCTCACCGCCGCCGACACCGCCCTGCGCACCCTGTTGGCCCCGCCCCGTGCGGCCCAGCCCACGCCGCGCCCGGCCGTTCCGGACCAGGCATTGACGCCGGAGGAAAAGCGCCTCTCGGCGGCCCTGATGCGCGTGAACCACGTGGGCGAGGTCTGCGCCCAGGCGCTGTACACGGCCCAGGCCCTGACCACGCCCAACCCGGCCCTGCGCGCGCACTTCACGCGCGCCTGTGCCGAAGAGACCGACCACCTGGCGTGGACGAAACAACGCCTGGACGAGCTGGGCTCGCGCACCTCGGCCCTCAACCCGCTCTGGTATGCCGGCGCCTTCGGCATCGGCCTGCTGGCCGGACGCCTGGGCAATGCGGTCAGCCTGGGTTTTGTGGTGGAAACCGAGCGCCAGGTGGAAGCCCACCTGATGAGCCATATGGACCGCCTGCCCGCAGGCGACATGACATCGCGTGCCATCGTGACGCAGATGGCGGCCGACGAGGTCCAACACGCCGTGGACGCGCAGAAAGCCGGGGCGGCGGAACTGCCCGGGCCGGTGAAGGAGCTGATGCGCGCTGTGGCCAAGGTGATGACCACGACGGCTCATTACATTTGAGGCAGCCCCATCCCGTTCGGACTGAGCTTGTCAAAGTCCTTGGCTGGAACAGCGCTGCACTTCGACAGGCTCAGTCCGAACGGGAAAGGTTTTCAGGCCTCCAGCACGTCAAAACTGGTCGTGATCTCGGCCGTCTTGCCCAGCATGATGCTGGCCGAACAATACTTGTCGTGGCTCATCTTGATCGCGCGCTCCACAGCGCTGGCCGGGATGGCCTTGCCGGTGACGGTGAAGTGCATGTGGATCTTGGTGAACACCTTGGGATCTTCGGTGGCGCGCTCGCTCGTGAGCTTGACGCTGCAGCCACGCACATCGTGCCGGCCGCGCTTGAGAATGAGTACCACGTCGTAGGCGGTGCAGCCACCGGTGCCGGCCAGCACGGTTTCCATGGGCCGCGGGGCCAGGTTCTGGCCGCCGTTTTCGGGCTTGGCCGCGTCGGGCGCGCCATCCATCACCAGCACGTGGCCGCTGCCGGTTTCGGCCACGAAGCCCATGTTGGAGCGCGCACCGGTGGCGCCGGTCCAGCTGACTGTGCATTCCATGTTCTGTTCCTTGTCAAAATGGGGGTCGCGTCAAATTATCCCTGCACACTGGTTTCCGCATGAAAAAACGACTCCTCCAGCCCGCCGACTACCTGAAAAAGATCCTGACCGCGCGCGTCTACGACGTGGCCGTGGAGTCCCCCTTCGAGCCCGCCAAGGCCCTGAGCCGCCGCCTGCACAACAAGGTGCTGCTCAAGCGTGAGGACCAGCAGGCCGTGTTCAGCTTCAAGCTGCGTGGCGCCTACAACAAGATGGCGCATCTCTCCCCGGCTGAACTCAAGAAGGGGGTGATCTGCGCTTCGGCCGGCAATCACGCCCAGGGTGTGGCGTTGGGCGCGCACCGGCTGGGCTCACGCGCCGTGATCGTTATGCCCACCACCACACCGAAACTCAAGATTGACGCCGTCAAGGCCCTGGGTGGCGAAGTGGTGCTGCAGGGCGACAGCTATTCCGACGCCTACACCCATGCCCTGACCCTGCAGAAAAAGCAGGGGCTGACCTTCGTGCACCCCTTCGACGACCCGGACGTGATCGCCGGCCAGGGCACCATCGCCATGGAGATGCTGCGCCAGCACCAGGGCCCGCTGGACGCCGTCTTCGTGGCCATCGGCGGCGGCGGCTTGATCAGCGGCGTGGCGGCCTACATCATGGCCGTGCGCCCGGCGGTGAAGGTCATCGGCGTGCTTATGAACGACTCCAACGCCATGATCCAGTCGGTGCGCGCGGGCAAACGCGTCACGCTGCAGGACGTGGGCCTGTTCTCCGACGGCACGGCCGTCAAGCTGGTGGGCGAGGAGACCTTCCGCCTGACGCGCAAGCTGGTGGACGACTACATCGAGGTCGACACCGACGCTGTCTGCGCCGCCATCAAGGACGTGTTTGTCGACACGCGCTCCATCGTGGAGCCGGCCGGCGCGCTGGCGGTGGCCGCCATCACGCAATACGTGGCCAAGCACAAGACCAAGGGGCAGACCTACGCC